>NZ_JBHUEA010000005.1:0-158307 GCF_042680685.1 Amnibacterium endophyticum
CGCGGCGCGCCGGCCGGCGACCGCCGTCCCGCGCAGCGCGCCGCCCGCGCCCTTCGGCCCGCGCGAGGCGCGCGGCACGGTGGCGGCGCTGCCCGCCACAGGTCCGGTCCCGCAGATCGCTGCACCGTCGTTGCGCACCGGACCGATCCCCGTCGTCGGGCAGGAGCGCGTACGCCGCCCGGTGGGCCGGTGGTTCGCGGTCGCGGCGGCCCTCGTCGTCGCCGGCGGCGTGGTCGCCCAGCTGACCGCGCAGCAGTCGGTCGCCGAACCGGCCGCGGCGGTGCGCGCCGCCGACACCGACACGTCGGACCTCCCGACCACCGCCACCGACGAAGTCACGACGGCACCGGCCTCGCCGTCCTCGAGCGGCCCGGGCTCGACCGCGTCGTCGAGCGGCGTCCCGACGCCGACGACCTCGGGCGGCTCGCCCTTCGTGGCGGTGCCCGTGCTGCCGGGCGAGCAGCCGACCGAGCCGGGCGCGGCCGGCGAACGCGGCGACGATCCCGTCCCGTCGCCCGGTGACGTCGACGCCGGCTCGCCCTCCGCGGACCCGAGCCGAGCGACCTCGTCCGCTCCTTCCCGTCCCGCTCGTCCTTCGCAGTCGACCTCGGCGTCGCCCTCCGCCCCGGCGTCGACGACCGCCCAGCCCTCCGACGGCCCGTCCGCGTCGGCTGCGCCCACGGAATCACCCGAGTCGAGGCCCACCGCCGCGCCGACGGGCGACGCCTCCGCGGTGCGCTCCATACGAGCGGCCGCCTCCGACGCCGGGGGGAAGAACCTCGACCTCGGCGCCGGCACCTGGCGGTTCGACGACTTCCGCGACGACCTGCTCGGCGTCCACCTGTCCGGCTCCCTCGTCGGCGCGGGGTCGTCGCGCACGACGATCGCCATGACCCCGAAGTCGTCGTCCAAGCGCTCCTCGGTGCCGAAGAAGGCGTGGACGACCAACCAGCTCTCGCTGCTGAAGGTGAGCGGCGCGACGCGGCTGAGCGGCTTCACGCTGCGCGGCACCGAGCAGGGCCACCTCTACAACGGGCTGCGGATCAGCAAGAGCTCGGGGACGAGGATCACCGACGTGAAGGTGCTCTCGGTGCCCGGCAACGACGACATCCCGCCCGGCGAGACGTTCGGCATCAACGACTTCCACACCGACGGCAGCCGGTACAGCGGGGTCGAGGTCGACGGGAACGGGATCGCGAGCGCGAACTTCGGCACGAACAGCTCGAAGAACACGACCATCGTCGACTCCTGGTTCCACGACTCCGGCCACGCGAACGGCGCGACCTTCTGGCAGACGAGGAACGTGACCGTGCGGGACACGCGCTCGACGGGCAACTACGACACCGGCTTCAACTTCGAGCGGGTCAGCGGCGACGTGCTGCTCGACCACGTGACGGTGAAGGGCAACCGGCTCGCGCACCTGCGCATCAACAGCGACCAGGGCAGCGCCGACTACCGGATCGTGGACCCGGTGTTCGACGGGCCGAAGCTGAAGATCCTGATGACCGCGAAGTACATGGGGCACGCCAACCTGCAGAAGCGGTCGGACGTGAAGGTGATCATCAGCGGCGTCGACCGCACGGACGAAGTAGTCCAATGGGTCACCCACTTCTGAGGCGGGAGGAGCGCTGATGACCGACACCCGCGTCGTGGTCGCGGTGCTGACCTACAAGCGGCCGGACGACCTCGCCGCCGTCCTGCCGCTGCTCGTCGACCAGGCGGTCGACGTGCCGGACGGGTTCGCCGTCGAGGTCCTGGTCGTCGACAACGACCCCGCGGCCGGCGCACGGCAGCAGGTCGAGGCGTTCGCGGCATCGGTACCCGTCCGGTACGAGCACGAGGCGGAGCCCGGGATCGCCGCCGCGCGCAACCGGGCGCTCGACCGCTCGTCCGATGCGCGCCTGCTCGTGTACATCGACGACGACGAGCGGCCGGAGCCGCACTGGCTGCGGCTGCTGCTCGAGACCTGGCTCGGCCACGCCGCGGCCGGCGTCGTGGGCCCGGTGGTCTCGACGTTCGCCGTCGAACCCCCCTCCTTCGTCCGCGCGGGTCGGTTCTTCGACCGCCGCAGGCTGCCGAGCGGCACCGCGGTGACCGTCGCCGCGACGAACAACCTGCTACTCGACCTCGACCTGGTGCGCGCGGCGGGACTCCGCTTCGACACGACGCTCGGCACCGTCGGCGGCAGCGACACCCTCTTCACCCGCGGGCTCGTGCAGGCCGGCGGCCGCATGGTGTGGTGCGACGAGGCGGTCGTCGTGGACGTGGTGCCCGCCGAGCGGACCACGACCTCGTGGAACCTGCGGCGCGCGCTCCGCAGCGGCAACAGCTGGTCGGTGACCGCGCTGCGGCTCGAGCAGGGCGGCCCGCTGCAGCGCGCTCGGCTCGTGGGGCGGGGCGCGGTGCGCATCGGCGGCGGCGCTGCGCGGGCGGCGTGGGGCGCGGTCGCGCGCTCGGAGGCGCACCGGGCGCGCGGGATCCGCTCCGTCGCCCGCGGCACGGGCATGGTGATGGGCGCGACGGGCCTGCTCTACCGCGAGTACAAGCGCTGACCCCTGTCCACAACGCGGACTTGCCCCGAATCGCGGCTCGCCCCGGCGCGTCACGACAACCAGAGGCAACCCCGCGCCTCCGAGGACGCGGACTTGCCTCGTGTTGCGGATCGCTCCGGCGCGTCATGACAAACCGAGGCAAGTCCGCGTCACTCGCGACGCGGACTTGCCTCCTTTTGCGGATTCTTCCGGCGCGTCGCAGCAACGAGTGGCAAGCGCGCGTCGAGGCGGATCGGAGGAGCTCAGGCGCGGGAGGCGATCGCGGCTCGGATGCGCTGGGGGATGTCGTCGCGGCGGTGCGCCAGGTCGTCCTTCGTGATCCGGATCACGCGCCAGCCGAGCGCCTGCAGCAGCTCGTACCGGTGGACGTCCTTCAGCAGGATCGCCTTGTCGACGAAGTGCAGCTCGCCCTCGTACTCGATCACGATGCGCCACTGCGGGTACACGAGGTCGCACTCCGCGATCCACCGCCCCTGCTCGTCCAGGACGTCCTCGTTGATCAGCGGTTCGGGCAGGCCGGCCGCAACGATGAGACGACGCAACTCCGTCTCCTTCGGCGAGCGCACCCCCGCCCGGAGCTCCGGCAGCGCGCGGTTCAGCAACGACTGCCGAGGACGATCGCCGGCCCGGACAGCGCGGAGAAGGGCGTGGAGGGTGAGCGGCTGAGGTCGCCCCTTCGCCAGGAGGCTCTCGCCGGCGATCACGAGGTCGTCGAGCCCGAGCACCGTCGCGAGCTGGCACCAGGCCTCCTCCGCCCGCGCGACGGGGAGCCCCTGGACCTCCGTCACGAGCCCCGGACGATCGACGAGCAGGTGGCCGCGGACGCCGCGCCCGCGTGGCTGCCGCTGGCCGGGCCGGACCGCGACGTGCACCTCCGTGCGCTGCTCGACGACCAGCGGGAGCCACATCCCGTGCAGCAGGGCCGCCGTGGTGTGGGAGAAGAACTGGCCGACCGGCATCTTCGGCGCGTAGTGCTCGGCGAGCTCGACGACTGTCGTCGGTGCCGTGAACGCCCGCACGCCGTGGAACGGCTTCGCCCACGAGTCGTGCCGCAGCTCGGCGGGGGTCAGTCCGGCGGCGAGGCCGTCCGAGTACGTGAAGGCGTCGCCGAGTCCGGGAGCGTTCCGAGCCATGCGCGGGAGCGTGGCCCGCCCGCGCCGACCTCAGGGCGGCGAGTTCCGCGGACGTGGCGATCCGGGCCCGGGTCCGCCCTGGGGAGGAGCGGAGTCCCCGATCCGGGAGACGTGGACCGGTCTCGAGCCGGCCAGCCGGACCGCCCGCTCGCGCACGTGTCCGGACGCGAGGAGCGGCCAGGGCGCGACTGCGGGGACGCACGCTTGCCGCACGTTGTCCTGACACGCCGAGCCGTGCAGCAGAACGTGGCAAGTGCGCGGTCGCGGAAGCGCACGCTTGCGCCTCGTTGTCGCGACACGCCGCAGGCGCCAGCAACAAGTGGCAAGTCCGCGGTATCAGCGGGTCGGGCTCATCGTGCGGCGGGAGTTGCGCGGGTGCGGGACGACCGAGCACGCGCGGGGGCGGAGGCGAGGGCGAGGGCGGTCAGCGCCGCGGAGGACGGCCAGGCGAGCACGTCGAAGACCAGCGCGGTCGCGGCGATGACGAGCACGACCGGCAGCAGGGTGCGCTCGGCCCGGACGAGCGCGAGCACCAGCAGCGCGACGAAGAGCGCGACCGCCACCAGGCCGCCCTGGGAGAGCAGCAGCACCAGCTCGTTGTCGACCGCGCGCAGGCCGTCCTGCTGCAGCAGCCCCGCGCCGAACATGCGGCTCGTCGACGCCCAGCCGTTGCCGAGCAGCACGGCCGGCGGCGTCTGCTCCGTCAGCAGCCCGGGCACCGCGTCGAGCGCGCCGGCGCGGTGCGTCGCGGAGCCGCTGCCCAGCCAGACGCCGAGCAGCGGGGCGGCGACCAGCGCCGCCACGACGAGCACCGCCACGGCCCCGGCGACCGCGATCACGGCGCGCCGGCCGAGCCGCCACCGCGGCACGAGGACGACGGCGACGAGGACGGCGAGCAGGATGCTGTTGCGGCTGCCGGAGAGCACCAGCCCGGCGGCGAGCGGCACCGCCGCCGCGAGGCGCACGCGCACCGGCAGCGCGACCGCGTTCCGCACCAGCAGCGCGACCGCGACCGCGAGCAGCACCCCGAGCGGCAGGGGGTGCCCGAGCGTGCCCTGCGACCGCTCGAGACCCGCCAGCAGCGGGTTCGGCAGCCCCTTCGCGACGCCGGCCGCAGTCGTCTTGGCCGCGGCCCACAGGCCCGGGGAGCCGAGCAGCGGCTCCACCACGGCGAGCACTGCCTGCACCACCGCGAGCAGCAGGAGGAAGCGGAGGACCCGGCGTCGGACCGCGGAGGACGCGCCACCGAAGAGGAGGAACACCGACCCGAAGGCGAGCACGAACGGCGCCATCCGCAGCAGCCCGTACCGGTCGGGAGCGACCAGCGTGGCACCGCCGAGGACGACGACGAGCGCGAGGGCGAGGGCGAGCCACCAGCGACGCGGCAGCGGCCCGCCGCGCCACAGCGCGAGCACCGTCGGAACCGCGATCGCGAGCCCCATCGCCACGATCAGCTCGCCGCCCGACGCGACCCGGGTCACCGGGACCGCGACGAGCAGCAGCAGGACGGTCTCGAGCGCGACCACGCGCCGCACGTCCGCGGAGGCGCCGATCGCGAGAGCGACCGCCGCGGCGCCGACCAGCAGCACCCCGGCGTAGAGGCCGAGCAGCAGCGCGCCCGGGTCGGCTCGAGCGCTGCCCGCCCCGACCGCGACGAGCAGCGCGCCGGCGACGAGCAGCCCCGCCTCGAGCGCGGGCCCGGCGGTGATCCGCGTCCGGACGCTCGGCGCGCTCGCGCGGAGGGCGGCGAGGGCGGTGCGCCCGCTCATGCCGGCACCGCCGTGGTCATCGCCGCATGCGCGGCGCGCTCGAAGGCCGGCGCGACGGCGTCGATCGTGAAGCGCTCGAGCGCCCGCTCCCGCGCCGCGGCGCCCAGCTCCCGACGGCGCACCGGATCGCGGAGGCCGCGGATCGCCTCGGCGAGCGCCTCGACCTCCCCCGGCGGCACCGTCATCCCGGTCCCGCCGAGCGCCCAGACGACGGGCTCCGCGGCGGAGGCGACGATCGCGCGGCCTGCGATCATCGCATCGACCAGCTTCGCGGGCAGCTGCGCGGGCGTCCAGAGGGTCGGGAGGCTCGGGACGGCGACGACGTCCGCGCCGCGCACGAGCGCCTCGCCCTCGGCGAGCGTCGTGGTGCCGAGCCAGCGCTCCCCCGCCGAGGCGTCCGAGGGCGGCGCAGCCGTCACCTCGAGCGCGACCCCGGCCCTCGCGGCCGCGACGCGCAGCACGTCGACGCCCTTGTGGCCGCGGACCGACCCGACGAAGCGCACGACGGGCTCGTCCCGCTCCGCCCAGGTCGGCTCCGGCCCGGCCGCGCGCACGTGCGGGATCACCTCGCCGCCGTACATCCGCTGCAGCACGGGGTTGCTGACGATGCGCGGCACCTCGCGGACCGCGGCCCCGAGCGCGGTGACGGCTCGGCGGGACGGGAGGAAGCCGGGCCGGCGCAGCCGTTCGAGCGGCGGGCGCCAGGTGGTCCGCACCTCCACGTCCGGGTCGTCGACGTCGGCGAGCAGCGGGGTGCCGTCCCGCTCCGCGAGCGCGACGCCGAGGCTCGGCACCAGCGGCTTCACCGCGATCACGAGGTCGGCGCGACCGATCGCCGCGCGCACGGCGGGCAGCGCGGCGGCGCGGTCGGCGGAGGCGGGCACGACGCAGTCGTCCGCGAACGGGCTGCCGGCGAGCGGCGCCCAGAGCGCGCTCCCCTTCACCCCGACCACCTCGGTCCGCCACCCGAGGGCGCGGCTCAGCGCCCAGAGGCACCAGGTGCGCCCGAGGGAGTTGTTCTCGAAGTTCGGCGTCACCAGGGCGACGCGGACCGGGGCGGACATCGTGCCGATCATCCGCGCCCGGCGAGCGCGCGCACGCGCGCCAGGCCGTCTCGCGCCGCGGCGGGGTGCGCCAGGCGCAGCACGCCGACCGCCAGCAGGGCGAAGACGACGCCGCCGGCGAGCGCGGTCGCGATCGCCGGCATCGGCAGCAGCGCGACCAGCAGGTAGCCGAGCGCGCCCCACGCGGCCGCGTGGACGGGCGGGAGGATCGCGCCGAGCTGCTGCCGGGCCGTCACGCCGGCGAGCCGGTGCTGCACGACGAGCAGCACCGGGACGAGCAGGAACCCGCCGACGGCGTAGCCGACCGCGACGCCGAGCAGCCCGAAGGGCAGCCCGGCGACGATGCCGGCGACCTGCACGACGGTCGACAGCACCTGGAAGCGGAGGCCGAGGCCGGCCCGGCCCGTCGCGCGCATCAGCACGGGGGTGACGTAGAAGACGGTCTCGCGGGCCCCGGCGAGCGCGAGCACCGCCATGACGGGCGCGGTCGGCGCCCAGGCGGCACCGAGCAGCACCTCGACCAGCTGGGGTGCGGCGCAGGCCACGAGCACCATGGGCGGCACGGCGGTCAGCGCGAGCAGCCGGGTCGCGCGCGACAGCTGCTCCGCCAGCTCGTCGCGGCGCCCCTGCGCGCGCGACAGCACCGGGAAGAGCACGCGGTTCACCGACTGGCCGAGGAACTGCACCGGGATCACGAGCACCCGGTACGCCATCGCGTACTGGGCGAGCGCGGCCGCGCCGAGCAGGTGGCCGACGAGCACGGTGTCGGTGTTGCGGGAGAGGTAGGCGACGCCGTTCGTGGCGAAGACCCGGCCGCCGAAGCCGGCGAGCGGGGCGAAGGCGGCGAGGCGGAGGTTCGGGACCGGCCCACCCTCCAGGACGAGCAGCGCGACGGCGACGACGCCGTCCGCGACGAGGACCGACAGCACCATCGCGAAGGCGCCCGCGCCCGAGAGCGCCGCTGCGAGCCCGACCGCGGTGCCGAGCGCCGCGCCCGCGATCTCGACGACCGCCACGGGCTTCAGCGCGAGCCTGCGCAGCAGCATCGCCCGCGGCACGATCGCCGCACCCTTCAGCAGCAGGCCGGGCCCCAGCCAGAGCAGCAGGGCCGCGAGGCCGGGGGCGCCGAGGAAGGCGGACAGCAGCGGCGCGGTCACGACCGCGAGCAGGCCGAGGACGGCGGCGCTCGCCAGGTTGATCGTGGCGGTGGCGCCGGCCGAGCCGGTCGGCAGGTCGGGTCGCTGCACGAGCGCGGCGGCGAGCCCCTGGTCCAGCAGCAGCGCCGCGAGCGTCACGACGACCGTGGCCGCGGCGACCGCGCCGTAGGCCTCCGGTCCGATGATCCGGGCGAGCACGAGCGCGAGCAGGATCTGGAAGCCCTGCCGGCCGAGCACGGACAGGCTGCTCCACCGCACGGCCGTCGCGGCGGCGCGCCCGCGGAAGGCCGAGGCGGACGTCTGGTCCGTCACCTCCGTCGCTCGCATGCGCACCCTCCCCGTGCGGTCGAGATCCCGAGGTCCGGACGAGTGCTCGTCCGGACCTCGGGCTCTATCACTTGACCGTGATGGCCTTGCCGTCGCCGGTCGCGCGGTTCCCGAAGGGGTCGACCGCGCGCAGCTTGTAGGTCACCTGGCTGCCGACCGTCGTGGTGTCGGTGCAGCTGTAGGTCGGCCGGCTCCAGTAGTACCGGGCCGGGGTGCTCACGGTGCAGGCGACGGCCGAGGAGCCGTTCGGCTGGTAGCGCAGCACCTGGGTCTGCAGGTACTTGTTGTCGCGGTCGAAGTTCGCCTTCCAGCTGATCTTCACCTTGCCGCCGCCGAGCGCCGAGACCGTGGGCGTGAAGGCCGAGCCGGAGAGGCGCGGGCCGTCGGCGTTCGGGGCGATCGAGGAGACCGCGAAGCGGGCGAGCCCCTGCTGGGCGTTGCCGTTGACCGCCTTGAACTCGCCGCCGTAGACGACGTAGCGGCTGTCGCCGGACACGCTCCACACCGCCTGCTTGAGGCCGGTGTAGGTGCCGACGGTCCAGGCCGGGTACCAGTCGAGCAGGCCCGGTGCGGGCTTGCCGCCGAAGTTCGTGTACTGCTTCTTGGTCTGCTTCTTCACGGTGCCCTCGACGGACTTCGTGAAGGCGAGCGAGTGGTTGTAGCGGATCGGCTTCGTCTGCTTGAAGCCGCCCGTGGTGCTGCAGTCGTGCGCGTGGCTCGCCGTGTAGACGACGTCCCCGATCGGGAACGAGTCGTAGGTGTCGCCCTTGCAGTCCTCCAGCCAGTGGATGCCGCCGCCGCTCCACTTCGCGGCCACCAGGCCCTCCAGGCGCTTCAGCCCGCTGATGGTCGGGTGGTAGGAGTAGCCGCTCAGGTAGACGTAGTTCGAGTCGCTCGAGACGCTGTAGATGGCGGCGTCCGGCCCGCTGTTCGTGACCGACTTGTTCACCGCCCAGCTGAGGTTCGAACGGCCGGTGCCGCTGCTGACGCGGGCGCTGCCGAGCGCCTTCTTGCCGTTCATGGTGCTGAAGTGGCCGCCCACCACCACGCTGGTGCCGGACGGCGACACGGCGATGCCCTGCACCGCGCGGTTCGCCGACGGACGCCAGGACTTCAGCGATCCGGTGGTGGAGAACGCCGCGAGGCGGGTGCGCTTCTTGCCGCTGGCGCTCGTGAACTGGCCGCCGGCGTAGACGGTGCCGCCCTTCACGGCGACGGTGTAGGGCAGCGAGTTCAGCGAGCCCTTGAAGGTGCGGTTCCGGCCCGTCACCGCGTCGATCGCCGCGATGCGGGTGTGCTTGGCGCCGTTGACCGCCGTGAAGTTGCCGACGGCGTAGATGGTCCGCTTGTCGCTGGAGACGGCCAGCGAGCGCACCTCGGAGTTGAACCCGGGCGCGAAGCCCGGCAGCAGCTCTCCGGTGCGGATGTCGTAGGCGAGCATGTTGGAGCGCCGGACGCCCGACGCCGACGTCGGCTCGCCCGCCTTCCGGACGCGGCTGAAGCGGCCCCCGGCATAGACGGTGTCGCCGATGACGACCTGCGTCCACACGACGCCGTTGATCTGCGGCGCGGGCAGCGAGTCGGTGGAGACGGTCGCGGGCGTCCCCTTCGCGGGGCGGGTGTCGGCGAAGGCCGCGGTCGGCGCGGCGAGCAGCCCGGTCACGGCGAGCGCGCCGGCGACGAGCAGGGCGAGCGGACGGCGGCTCGCGGGCATGGGGACGTCCTTTCCGGCGACGGGCCGGGTCGTGGTGCGGGGCACGGGTGCGGTCGGTGCGGCGCGCGTCAGCGCGGAGCCTTGCCGGTGAAGGCGACGACGGGGTTGCTCGTGGAGGTGTCGAGGGAGACGACGACCTTGCCGCGGTCCGACCGCGGGATCGTGAAGACGTAGACGCCGGTCACGCTGCGCCCTGCGGCCACGCTCGAGGGGAACGGGCGGCTGCTGCTGTCGATGAGGTAGGCCGGGTCGCCGTACCTGCCCGCGGCCGCGTTCACGACCGTGTCGACGAGCGAGACGGTCCTGTCCGTCGTGTTGGTCACCGTGATCGCGAAGCGCACGCCGGGGCCGCCGATCTCGCCGGGGCTCGACGTCTTCACCGTGACCGCCTTCATCGAGGTCACCTCGGCGGTGAGGTCCGCGCGGATCGGCGCGTCGCTCGTGATCGGGGTGGAGACCGTCGCGCCCGGCGTCGGCACGGGGCTCGGGGTCGCAGCGGGTGCGGAGGTCGCGGGCGCCGACGTCGACGGTGCGGCGGTCGGGTCGGCCTCCGCGCCGATGCTGGAGGACTGGACGGCGCCGAAGGCGGTGACGGCGATCACGGCCGCGACACCGGTGCCCACCGCAGCGGTGGTGATCCGGGCGCGGCGCGACGACGCGGGGGCGTTCATCGGGAGGGCTCCTTGACGGGGTCGAGTCGGGCGATGTCGCGGTACCACTTCGGCAGCGCGAGGGCGAGGTAGGCGGCGGACGCCGCGAACAGCAGGGTGTAGACGAGGCGGAAGGCGTCGGGCCAGCCGAGCAGCAGGAACGCGAGGATCAGGACGCCGTAGTCGGTCGGCGCGCCGAGCAGCGCGCGCAGCGGCGTGCTCCCGCCGCGGATGACCGCGGTCGTGGAGCTGCGCAGGCGCGCGGCCTTCAGCAGGTCGTTCAGCAGGAAGACCGCGAACGAGACCGCGGCGACCGCGCCGAAGCCGATCGGCACGAGCAGCCAGGCGCGCTCGCCCGCGGGGACGAGGAAGCGGTACGCGGCGATCAGCACCGCGGCGTGCAGGGTCGCGAGCTTGACGGCGTCGACGACGTGGTCGAGCCACTCGCCCGCCGCGCTGCCGCCGCCGCGCAGGCGGGCGACCTGACCGTCGGCGGAGTCGAAGGCGTAGCCGGCCGCGAGCAGCAGCGCGACGGCGAGCCCGAGCGCGAGGCTCGGCGGCACGAGCGCGAGCAGCAGGATCGCGATGCCGCTGAAGGCTGCGCTGATCGCGGTCACCTGGTTCGGCGTGAGCCCGGCGCGATACGCGGCCGCGGCGATGAGCCGACCGAGCGGCCGGTTGACGTAGATCGAGTACGCGGGCGCGCCGCGGCCAGCGGGCTTCTGCGCGCCGCGCAGGCGCTGCAGCACGGACCGGTAGGTCTCGATCTCGGGCGCGTCGAAGGCCGGGCGGGCGTCGTGGACCGTCGGGGAGGGCATGAGGCGGGTCCTCTGTCAGATCGCGCTGGGTGACGCGACCGGCTCACTGTAGAGGGTTCTTCGAGTTCCGCAAGAGGCCCCTCAACAGGGGGTTCCCCCGATGCCCCTGACGGGCCCCAGACCTTTGCAGCGACCGTCCGGGGACTGAGTCCCAACCTGGTGTCGACCGACAGCCGGCCGTGACGAACCCGTAGCCGGGCGGGCGCGTCCGCCCGGCTGATCGGGGGGGGGCGGACGCGGCACGCACCTTCTCAGGGCGTGGTCGCGACCACCGCGATCGCCGACCCCGTGAACGTGAGCGGCCCCTCGTCCGGCGAGACGAACGCGGCCTCGCCGCGCGCCAGGTCGACCGCGCCCTCCGTGCCCGCCACCCGCGCGGTGCCGGACAGCACGAGCACGATCGCCGGGCCGTTCAGCGGCATCGTCACCGCGGCCGGTCCGCTCAACCGGTAGCCGTGCACCGCCGCCTCGTCGCCGATCGCGATCCGCGCCAGCTCGAAGTCGCCCTCGGCAGGCCGGTAGACGACCGCGCCGTCCGTCGGCTCCTCGGGACGGATCGCCGGCACCGGCAGCGCCTCGAAGCGCATGATGGCCAGCAGCTCGTCGACGTCGACGTGCTTGGAGGTCAGCCCGCCGCGGAGGACGTTGTCGCTCGCGGCCATCAGCTCCACGCCGAAGCCCTCGAGGTAGGCGTGGGGCACGCCGGCACCGAGCGCGAGCGCCTGCCCCTGCTGGAGCGAGACGCGGTTCAGCAGCAGCGCGACGAGGATGCCGGGGTCGCCGGGCGACGTGTCCGCGAGCACGCCGATCGTCTCCCACTCGCGCGCGAAGCTGCTGGTGGCGGACATCCGCGCGGCCGCGCGCACGACGGCCGCGACCTCGCGGTCGACGTCCTCGCCGCCGCGGAGCGCGTGCTCCACGAAGTCCTGCAGCGCGTTGCCCGAGCCGCTGTGCGCGGGGACCGTCGTGCCCTCGCCCGGCATGCCGTCCTCGACGACGTGCCACGAGCTGCCGGTCGAGCCGGTCGCGGCGGGGTCCCCGGCCTCGAGGCGCTCCGCGAGCCCGCGGATCACGCCCCGGTCGTCGCCCTCGGCGACGGCGCCCAGCTCGGCGAGCAGCATCCGCGTCTCGCTGAGGTGCCGGAAGCCGGCGAGCGCCTCGAAGGTCGGCGACAGCGCGAGGATCAGCTCCGGCTTCGGGGAGTCGTCGCGGTAGTTGCGCTCCGCCGCCTCGATCGGGACGCCGGACCGCTCCTCGCGGGCGAAGCCGGTCTTCGCCTGCTCCGCGTCGGGGTGCACCTGGAGGGAGAGCGGCTCGTCGGCCGCGAGCAGCTTGAGCAGGAACGGGAGCCGCTCGTAGCGCGGGCCGAGCGCGGCGGCGGGGTCCTCGGCGATCAGGTCGTCGAGGCGTCGGCCGGCGGAGCCCGGGGTCGCCCCGGTCGCGGTGCTCGGGCCTGCGGGATGTGCGCCGAACCACAGCTCGGCCTCCGGCCCGCCGCTCGGCTCGCGGCCCGTGAGGTCCGCGATCGCCTTGCGCGACCCCCAGGCGTAGTCCTTCATCGCGCCTTCGATGCCGACGAACACGGCCGCCCCCCTCCCGCCGGATCGGTTCCGGTCGCCCCGCATTCCTACCGGTCCGCCCCGGACCTCCGCTCCGTGCCCGAGTGCGAGCGGTGGTCTCGACAGGCTCGACCAGCGGGTGACGTCCGCCCACCCCGCTGGTCGAGCCCGTCGAGACCACCCGCCCGTCCACCCCGCCCCGCTGGTCGAGCCCGTCGAGACCACCCGCCCCGCCCCGCCCCGCTGGTCGAGCCTGTCGAGGCCAGCCGCATGTGGAGAACGTCGACCGGCTGCGGAGTCCGCTCGATACCGTCCGCCATGCCCTGGACCTACATGCTGCGCTGCGCCGACGGGTCCTACTACGTCGGCAGCACCTGGAACCTCGACGTCCGCCTCGCGCAGCACGCCTCCGGTGAGGGCGCCGAGTACACGAAGCGCCGACGCCCCGTCGAACTCGTCTACGCGGCCGAGTTCGACCGCATCGACGAGGCCTTCGCCTGGGAGAAGCGGCTGCAGGGCTGGAGCCGCGCGAAGCGGGAAGCCGTGATCCGTGGCGACTGGGCAGCGCTTCCAGGGCTGAGCAGGTCGAAGACGCCGAGGCGCGCCCCTGCCGCGGATTCCGACAGCGAGTGATGCGGGCGGTGGTCTCGACAGGCTCGACCAGCGGGACAGGGTCGACCAGCGGGACAGGGGCGACCAGCGGGACAGGGGCGACCAGCGGGACAGGGTCGACCAGCGGAAGCGGGACGGCGCGGAGCCGGGCGGGAGGCGGGAGGCTCCGTAGACTCGGCGGGTGCGCAGCGAGCGGGCGAGGGACGTCTTCGTCTTCGTGGCCCTGTTCTCGCTGTGGGACGGCGACGGCATGCGCAACGCGCTCAGCTGGTGGGGCTTCGGCGCCGTCTCGCTCGCGCTGCTGGTCGTCGGCGTCGTCGTGCTGCGGCAGGAGCGCGCGCGCCTGAAGCCGCTGCTGCGCAGCTGGAGCGCGGCCCCGATCCTCGGCTTCATCGCCTTCTGCCTGCTGTCGACCGCGTGGTCCGAGTACCGCCTCGCGACGCTGCTCGGCTGGACGATCCAGGCCGCGACCGCGACGGTCGCCGTCGCGCTCGCCGTCGCCCGTCCGCCCGGACGGCTGATCGCGATCGGCGCGCTGATGCTGCACGTGCACCTCGCGCTCGCGATCGTCTTCGAGGTCGCGGTCGCGCTCTCCCCCGCCGGCGAGATCCTGCCGCTCTGGACCGACTACGGCGCGAACGTGCCGGGCGCCTACTACTGGAGCCAGGGGCTCATCTTCTCCGGCGGCCGCATCCAGGGCATCGTCGGCAACGCGAACCTCACCTGCTTCATCGCCGTGCTCGCGCTGATCCTGCTCGCGACCCTCTGGCGCGCGGGCCGGCTCCGCCTGCGGCTCGTCGTCGCCGGCGCGGCGCTCGACCTGGTCGCCATCGCGCTCAGCCGCTCCGCGACCGCGCTCATCGCGCTGATCGCGGTCGCCGCCGCGGCGGTCTTCGTCCTCGGCTACCGCCGCGCCGGGCCGGCGGTCCGCGGCGTGCTCATCGGTGGCGGCGTGCTCGCGATCGCGGTCGTGGCGCTCGGGTCCTCCCGCCTCGCGGAGCCGCTGCTCGCGGTGCTCGGCCGCGGCGACGACTTCACCGGCCGCTTCGAGATCTGGCGCCTGGTCGGGCAGCTCGTCGCCGACCATCCCGCGCTCGGCTGGGGCTGGATCGGCTACTGGGCGCCATGGGTCTACCCGTTCGACAACCTGGTCGTCCGCGCCGGCGTGCAGTACCTGCAGGCGCACAACGCCTACCTCGACGTGCTGATGCAGACCGGGGCCGTGGGACTGCTGCTCTTCGCCATGGTGCTGGGCTCGCTGATCTGGCGCGCGCTCCGCCTCGCCGTCGTGCCGCGGCCCTTCTCCGCGCTGCCGCTGCTGCTCGTCGTGGCGCTGCTGACGCAGGCGCTGGCGGAGAGCCGGCTGCTGATCGAGGGCAACTGGGCGCTGCTCGTGACGCTCTCGCTGCTCGTCCCCGCCGCGTCGACCTCACGCGACCTCTCCACCGCCCCCGAACACGGGGGCGTGCGCGATCGGGCCCTTCACTAGGCTCCCCCTCACCACTCGGTCTCGACCCACGCGGACTACCCGGTCCGTGCGCGCCCGAGGGGCACCCGCTACCCGCCGCCGCGCCCCGATCGCGGCAGCGCACGACCGACCCGCCTCGGGCGCGCGCACCCACCCGAGGGACCCATGACCTCACTCGCCTCAGCTCCCCCCAAGCACCGGATGGGGATCGCACCGATGCGCATCGCGATGCTCGGCACCCGCGGGGTCCCGGCCGCATACGGCGGCTTCGAGACGGCGGTGGAGGAGGTCGGCCAGCGGCTCGTCAGCCAGGGGCACCGGGTGACCGTCTACGGCCGCTCGACGGGCGAGCAGGCGCCGCGCGAGCACCTCGGCATGAAGCTGGTCACGCTGCCGGCGCTGCGCACGAAGACCCTCGAGACCCTCAGCCACACCGCACTGTCGGCCGCCCACCTCGGCGCGACCCGCCGCCACGACGTCGCCTTCGTCTTCAACGCCGCGAACGCGCCGCTGATCCCGATGATCCGCAGCCGTGGCACCGCCGTCGCCGTCCACGTGGACGGCCTCGAGTGGAAGCGCGACAAGTGGGGCGCCTGGGGCCGCCGCTACTACCGCATGGCCGAGCAGGTCGCCGTCCGCGAGGCGGACGCGCTGATCGCCGACGCCCGCGGCATCCAGGACTACTACACGGACGAGTTCGGCATCCAGACCGACCTCATCACCTACGGCACCAAGATCCTGAAGGACAGCCCCACCGACCTCATCGAGGGCATCGGACTCGTGCCGGGCCACTACCACGTGGTCGTCGCGCGCTTCGAGCCGGAGAACCACGTCGACGTGATCGTGGAGGGGTACCGCCGCAGCGGCGCGACGATGCCCCTCGTCGTCGTCGGCAGCGCGCCCTACGCGGCGGAGCACACCGAGCGGATCCGGCGGCTCGCGGAGGGCGACGCCCGCATCCGCCTGCTCGGCGGCGTCTACGACCAGCGGATGCTGGACCAGCTGTACTCGCACGCCCTCAGCTACCTGCACGGCCACAGCGTCGGCGGCACGAACCCGTCCCTGCTGCGCGCGATGGGCGCCGGCACCGCGGTCGTCGGCTGGGACGTCGTCTTCAACCGCGAGGTCGCCGGCACGGCGGGCCTCTACTTCTCGTCGGCCGCGGAGCTCGCGAGATCGATCGAGGAGGTGGAGCGGTACCCGTTCCGGTTCCGCGACATCGGCGAGCTGATGCAGGAGCGGGCGCGGGAGCGCTACGACTGGGACGCCGTCACGGAGTGCTACGAATCGCTCGCCGCGAAGCTGGCGCGCGGGTACAGCACCCGCGGCATGTCGAGCGGACGCCGGGCGCAGTCGGCGTGGTCCGTCCGCAACCCGCAGGCCGCGGACGCCGCTCGTGGCTGAGCGACGCACCGCGCTGCTCGCCCACCCCGGAGCGGAGCTGTACGGCTCCGACCGGATGCTGCTCGAGACCGTCGCCGGCCTCGTGGAGCACGGCTGGCGGGTCGTGCTCGCCGTGCCGAACGACGGTCCGCTCGTCGCGGAGGCGCAGCTGCTCGGCGCCGACGTGGTCTTCGTCGACGTGCCCGTGCTGCGCAAGAGCCTGCTCAGGCCGACCGCGCTCGCCGGCACGGCGCTCTCCTCCCTCGCCGGTGCCGTGCGCATCGCGCGGCTGCTGCGCGACGTCGAGCCGACCGTCGTCTACGTCTCGACCCTGACCCTGCCGCTCTGGGTCGCGGTCGCCCGCGCCCGTCGCATCCCCGTCCTCTGCCACGTGCACGAGAGCGAGCGCCGCGCGAACCGCCTGCTGCGGGAGGCGCTCGCCTGGCCGCTGCTGCTCGCCGACCGCGTCGTCGTGAACAGCGCGTTCAGCCGTGACGGCCTGCTCGAGGTCGCCCCGGGCCTGACCCGCCGTTCCACCGTCGTCTACAACGGCGTCGCAGGACCGACCGAGGTCGTGCCCGCCCGTCACGAGATCGACGGGCCGCTGCGGATCGTCTACGTGGGCCGGCTGTCGCCCCGCAAGGGCCCCGACGTCGTCGTCGACGCGCTCGCGCAGCTCGTCGCGGCAGGGGTCGACGCCCGCCTCGAGCTGGTCGGCGGCGTCTACAGCGGCTACGAGTGGTACGAGCGCGACCTGCACGAGCAGGTCGAGCGCCTCGGCCTCGGCGACCGCGTCGTCTTCACCGGTTTCCGCCCGTCGATCTGGAGCGCGCTGGCGCGCGCCGATGCGGGCGTCGTGCCCTCCCGTGAGGAGGAACCGTTCGGCAACACCGCGGTGGAGGCGGTGCTCGCCGGACGTCCGATCGTCGTCAGTGCGATCGGCGGCCTGGCGGAGGCGATCGACGGGTTCGCCTCCGCCCTGCCCGTCGAGCCCGACGACCCGGCCGCGCTCGCCGCGGCGCTGACTCGGATCGCGAACGACTGGCCCGGGTTCCGGGACGACGCCGCTCGGCTCGCACCGGTCGCGGCCGCCCGCTTCGCACCCGAGCGCTACCGACGCGAGATCGCCGGTGCGATCGCCGCCGTCGCCCACGTGCCCGCCGACGAGCCGGTGCTCGCATGACCCGCGGACCGCGCATCGGCGCTGAACCCACGGTGCCGACGCTCCGCGTCGGCGCTGCGCCCACGGCACCGACGCTCCGCGTCGGATACGCCGCCGGGGCGTTCGACCTGTTCCACATCGGGCACCTGAACCTGCTGCGCCATGCCAGGAGCGAGTGCGACCACCTGATCGCCGGCGTGGTCAGCGACGAGATGCTGCGCGAGGTGAAGGGCATCGAGCCCGTCGTGCCGCACGCGGAGCGGATGGAGATCGTTCGCTCGATCACCTACGTCGACGACGTGTGGCCGGAGACGCTGCCGGACAAGCTCGACACGTGGCGGCAGGTCGGCTTCACCCACTTCTTCAAGGGCGACGACTGGCGCGGCACCGAGAAGGGCCTGCGCCTCGAGGCGGAGTTCGCGAAGGTCGGCGTCGAGGTCGTCTACTTCCCGTACACCGCGTCGACCTCGTCGACGGTGCTGCGTCGCGCGCTAGCCTCCCTGGACAGGGGCGCTCGTGTGGAGGCGGAGCGCCACTCCCCCGCCTGATCCGAGTACCGCTCGGCGGCCACCGCGGCACGACCACCGCGAGCGAGGCCCATCACTCGACAGCGACACTCTGAGCAGATGATCAAACGACGAGACGTCCACCGGCTCTGGAGCGCCACCCTTCCCGCACCCACGCGCACAGTGCGGCTGGAGGCGCCGGGTTCCTTCGCTCCCCTCGGTGGCATCTCGGGCGGCGACCTCGGGGCGCAGGCGGGCGACCGAATACTCGTGCCTGCGGGGCGCTACAGCCACCTCGACCTTTACGGGCTCCACGGACGGCCGGACGCCTGGATCTCGTTCGAAGCCGCTGACCTCGACGACCCGCCGGTCATCGACGCGCGCGAGACAATCCGCAACGGCATCGACATCCAGCAGTGCTCCTTCGTAGCGCTCTTCGGCTTCCGCATCGTCGGTGCCGTCGACGGCCGCAATCCGGACAGCTCCGGGGTCGCCGTCTTCCGGGGCTCGAAGGCTGTCCGGGTGTGGAGCTGCGACGTCAGGAACTTCCCGGGCGGGGGGATCAACTGCTTCTACACATCCGCCACCGACTGGGAAGGCACCCGACTTCCGGCTGGCGGCTGGGACGGCGTCGACGTCGCGTTCAACCACATCTCCGGGTGCTGCAGGCGGAGCGCCTACAACACCTCCGGTATCAGCTTCTTCGGAGCGGAGCACCTGGAGGGAGCCGAGATGCCGGAGGCTTTCGGGTACCGCGCCCTCCACAACACGATCGAGGACTGCGAGTGCGACGTGCCGTACTCCATCGGTGGATTCGACTTCGTCACCGACGGCAACGGCATCTCCGTGGACTGCCTCGCTCGCCGCAACTCGCTCACTCCAGCCCTGCCCTCGTACCGAAAACTCGGTCGCGTCGTGGGGAACCTCGTGCAGCGCAACGGCGGCCGAGGTCTGCACGTGCTCGACTCCGGGAACCTTGAGCACGAGGGGAACGTGTACATCGGAAACCTGAGAACCCTCAGTCCCGCTTTCGAGGGAGCTGCGGAGGTCGAGGTTTCTGCGTCGGTCGATGAGGCGGACGTGTCAGGCGTCGTGCATCGCAACAACGTCGTGATACCGAGATTGGGAAGGCTCGATATCGCCGGTCCCGGCCAGACAACGCATGACCTCATGGCACCCGGATAACGGGGGAGCAGACCATTCACTTCCTGGTCATGCGACAGAAGTTGCACTGAAGGCCCCTCACATGTTCAGATTCGTCGCAGCGCTCCTCCCCCGAGCGCCGCGCGCACCCACGCGCACTCGCTTCCGGTCACCCAGCCGGATCGAACATGCCGGGAGGCCTATCCATGCACGTCCTCGTTTCCGGTGGGGCCGGCTTCCTCGGCTCCCACCTGTGTGAGACGCTCGTAGCGCGAGGCGATTCCGTCGTCGCGGTCGACGACCTTTCGACCGGCCGGACGGAGAACCTCGCCGCGCTGAATCAGCATTCGCGCTTCCGACTCGTGGTCGCGGATGTCACCGAACCACTCGGGCTTGACGAGCCGTTCGATGCGGTGGTCCACATGGCGAGCGCGGCCTCGCCTGCTGACTACCACCGCTTGCCGCTCGAGACTTTGCGTGTCGGAAGTCGCGGCACCGAGGTCCTCCTCGAACTCGCTCAACGCTCGAGGGCACGCTTCGTCCTCGCCTCCACAAGCGAGGTGTACGGCGATCCCGAGGTGCATCCCCAGCGGGAGGACTACTGGGGTCATGTCAACCCGAACGGGCCCCGCAGCGTCTACGACGAGGCCAAGCGTTATGCAGAGGCCGTCACCGCGGCCTATCGCCGCTCTCACGGGGTGAACACAGGCATCGCGCGAATCTTCAACACCTACGGGCCCCGCATGCGCGCCATCGACGGCCGCGTGGTCACGACTTTCATCGCGCAGGCGCTGAACGGCGACCCGATCACAATCTACGGGGACGGTTCGCAGACCCGGAGCTTCTGCTACGTCGACGACCTGATCCGCGGGCTGATCGCGCTGGTGGACGCCGACGTGCCCGGACCGATCAATCTGGGCAACCCGACAGAGCGCACCGTCGACAGCCTCGCGGAGCTCGTCATTGCCCTGGCACGGTCCTCATCGCGGATCGAGTTCCACCCGCTTCCGCAGGACGACCCGACCCGACGACGTCCTGACATCACTCTTGCCCGGCAGCAGCTCGGCTGGGAGCCGCACGTGGGCATCCTCGATGGACTCGAGGCGACGGTGCGCTGGTTCGCGTCGAGACGCGACGAGGTCCGGGCTGCAGCGACGGCGATCGCCGGCGCGCAGCCGACCGGTCCGGTCCTCATCGTCGGGTCCGAGATGAACACGAACGAGGCAGCCTGATGAGGATCTCGGTGTACGGGACCGGCTACCTCGGAGCGGTGCACGCCGCCGGGCTCGCGGCGATGGGTCACGAGGTCGTCGGCATGGACGTCGACCCGATGCGGATCGGACCTCTCGAGCGCGGCGAGGCGCCGTTCTTCGAGCCGGGGCTCCCGGAGCTGCTCTCGAGAGGCGTGGAGTCGGGTCGATTGCGTTTCACGACCTCGATCGATACGGCGGTCGAATTCGGGGACGTCCACTTCGTGTGCGTCGGAACTCCGCAGCTGCGCGACGGCAACGGCGCTGACCTGCGCTACGTGGAAGCGGTGGTCCGCGACATTGCGGAACGTCTCGATCGCTCCGTACTGGTCGTGGGCAAGTCGACGGTCCCCGTCGGTACCGCCCGGCAGCTCGCGGGCCTGCTTCACGACCACGCCCGCCCGGGGTTGGGGGCCCGACTCGCTTGGAACCCCGAGTTCCTCCGCGAAGGATTCGCCGTCGAGGACACGTTGCGACCGGACCGGCTGGTGTTCGGCGTCGAGGACTCGCCTTCCGAGGAGATTCTTCGAGACCTCTATCGGCCAGTGCTTCAGACCGGCGTTCCCTGCTATGTGACCGACCTCGAGACATCTGAGCTCGTCAAGGTCGCCGCGAACTCGTTCCTCGCCATGAAGATCTCGTTCATCAACGCGATGGCCGAGGTGTGCGAGCAGGTGGACGGCGACGTCGTAACCCTCGCCGACGCGATCGGCGAGGACGCGAGGATCGGACGTCGCTTCCTGAATGCAGGAGTCGGCTTCGGTGGCGGCTGCCTCGGTAAAGACATCCGAGCGTTCCAGGCGCGCGGCGCAGAACTCGGTCTCGCCGACTCCCTCGCCTTCCTCGCCGAGGCGGATCGAGTGAACGATCGAAGGCGGGATCGCGTCGTCGACCTGGCCTCGAGTCTACTCGGCGAGCTCGCGGGCCGACGCATCACCGTGCTGGGCGCCTCGTTCAAACCCGACAGCGACGACGTGCGGGACTCGCCCGCGCTCGCCGTCGCGCGGCGTCTCCACGCTGCGGGCGCGCAGGTGGTCGTGCACGACCCCGAGTCAATCTCCAACGCCCGGCAAGCGGCGCCTGAGCTGAGCTACGAGCACGACGTGGAGGTCGCCGCGCGCGGCGCGGATCTTGTCGTGCACCTCACCGAGTGGCGTCAGTACGGGGCCCTGGACCCGAGGGAGCTCGGTGAGGTCGTATCCCAGCGACTGCTGATCGACGGGCGCAACGCGCTCGATCGCGACGCATGGAGCGCCGCCGGTTGGACCTGTCACTCCCTCGGCCGCCCGTCGGTCGGCCCCTGGGCCGGCGTGACCAGCGCCGTCCCGTTCCCGCTGTCGGCCGCCGCCGACTCCAACAAGGAAGAAGTCGCATGAACATCCTCGTCACCGGCGGAGCCGGTTTCATCGGATCGCACGTCGTCGAGCTGCTGCTCGAGCAGGGCCACACCGTCCGCGTCTACGACAAGCTGGTCGGCCAGGTTCACGGCGGGAGCGGACCGCGCTACCTCCCAAACGACGTCGAATTCGTGCAGGGCGACATGAGCGATCGGGCGGCGTTGGACCATGCGCTCGCCGGCATCGATCAGGTCGTCCACCTCGCGGCCGAGGTCGGAGTGGGGCAGTCCATGTATGAGATCCAGCGCTACGTCGATGCGAACACCGGTGGTACCGCGCTGCTGCTCGACGTCATCGTCAACGGCCCGCACAAGATCGGGAAGATCGTCGTCGCGTCGTCGATGTCGATCTACGGCGAGGGCTCCTACTCCTGTTCGGAGCACGGCGACCAGGCCCCGCGGCTGCGGACGGAGGAGCAATTGCGCGAACGCAACTGGGAGCCTGGCTGCCCGGTCTGCGGTCGAGCCCTCGCTCCCCTGCCCACCGCCGAGTCGAAGCCGCTCTTCCCGACCTCCGTGTACGCCATCTCCAAGATGGATCAGGAGCTGCTCTGCCTCAGCGTCGGCGCTGCATACGGTATCGACGTCACCGCAGTGCGGTACTTCAACGCCTACGGACCGCGGCAGGCGCTCTCCAACCCCTACACGGGCGTCGCGGCGATCTTCTCCGGACGCCTCCTCAACGGGCAGCGTCCGATCGTGATGGAAGACGGCGAGCAGATGCGTGACTTCATCCATGTGAAGGACGTCGCCCGGGCGACGGTGCTGGCGCTGACCGCTCCCAAGGCTGCGGGCAAGGCCGTGAACGTCGGGGTCGGAGACCCCATCTCCATCACGGAAGTCGCGCGCACCCTGGCGAAGGCGCTGGGCCGCGAGGACCTGGAGCCGGACATCACGCACCAGTACCGGGCCGGCGACATTCGCCACTGCTGGGCTGATCCGTCGCTCGCGAAGGAGCTGCTCGACTTCGAGCCGGAGTACCGATTCCGTGACCGGGGCGTGCAGGAACTCATCGGCTGGGTGTCGCACCAGACCGCCGAGGACAACGCCGTCGCAGCCAACGACGAGCTGCGAAAGCGGGGACTCACGGTATGACCTCGCCGA
This sequence comes from Amnibacterium endophyticum, assembly GCF_042680685.1. Classification (NCBI taxonomy): domain Bacteria; kingdom Bacillati; phylum Actinomycetota; class Actinomycetes; order Micrococcales; family Microbacteriaceae; genus Amnibacterium; species Amnibacterium endophyticum. The sequence continues at coordinate 22,768 of NZ_JBHUEA010000005.1, forward strand.
TCCTGGTCTGGGCGCTCGTCGCGGTCCAGGCGTTTTATCTGACGTCGATCCTGGTCACGCTGTGGTTCTTCCTCAAGCCGGTGAACCGCGTCGATCGAACGGCTCCGCTTCCGGCGGATCCACCTCAGATCGTTCTCTTCTACCCGGTACTGAACGAGCTCGAGGAGACGATGCGCACGACCTTCATGAGCATCGCGCGTGCACCGTACCCGGCTGGTCTGGTTCGCGTGATCGGCATCCCGAACTCCAATGACAGCGGGTCGGTCCAGGCTCTGGAGCGGCTCACCACTGAGTTCGACTTCCTCGAGGTGATGCCGGTTCCGCCGACCACGCACCCGTCCTGGAACGCCGTCTGGTCCTCTTGGGACGCCAATCCCAAAGCCTACTGGTGGCACGAGGGCCGACGTGCAGGTCAACGCGATCTCCCACCCAAGAAGACCCGGCAGCTGATTTGGGCGATGTACCAGACAGCTCCGGACAACCGGGAATCGCTGCTGTCCTACATCGATGCCGACAGCGCCGTGCCGACGGACTACTGGCACACCGCCGCCGTCGGCATGGAGTCCTACGACGTGGTGCAGAACACGAACATCACCGGGAACCCGCTCGCGACTTGGCCGACCGCCTTCTACGCGATGGACCACATGTCTTGGGACTCGTCGCTGTACCGGCATATGACCGCTGACGGGAAGCACCCCTTCTACGTGCTCGGCAAGGGCCTGTTCTTCCGGTTCAGCGACCTGATCGAGCTCGGCGGCTTCCACCCGTGGTTGACGATCGAGGACCCGGAGGTCGGGATGCGCCTCTGGACCAACGGGCGTCGCCTTGGCGTCGTCGAATCGCCGCTGGTAGAGGAGGTGCCGGCCACTTGGGCACAAGGGGTCACGCAGCGCAAGCGATGGGTCGCGGGCTTCTTCCAGTCGCTCGCGCAGCCCTTGACCTCGATGGGGATGCGACCGCTCGACCGATTCAAGGCTCGGCTGAACTTCTTCCCGACGCTCTCTCTCGCCTTCAACCCGGTCGGCTGGATCGTCGGCATCATCGCGATCGTCGCCATGATCCGGTCGGCCGGTGCAGCCTTCCCCCTCTGGGTGGCTGTGCTCTCCGCGGTCACCTTGCTGCTCGCCGCTGTGCTCATCGTGGCCCGCTGGCTCAGTTCGTGGACGCTGCTGCGGGACGTCATGCCTTCTCGCGCGCGGCGTCTGCTGTACCTCCTCCTGGTCAATCCGGTCTTCATGCTGGGCTATTGGCTCTGGTGGACTGTGCCGATCGCGATTGGATTCGACATGTGGCGTCGCGACCGGGGCCTCGTGTGGGAGCGCACCGAGAAGCGGGACGCGAACCACCGTCTCGTACGCGAAGACCGATCGACGACGACAGTGTCGGAGGTAACGCACAGAGAAGCGGCCTGAAGACGGTCATGGGTGGGTGGATACACCCTCCTGCCCATGACCTCCGCCTATAAGCGGGGCGCCGGCGCCGCCCAAGGTTTTCGAGCGCGTGCCCGGCCGGGCCTGGCCCCGGCGAGGTCCACGCCCCCTACGCTCGCTGGGATGGCGGACCTCTCGCGGCGCACGCTGCTGCTCGGCGGCGGTGCACTGCTGAGCGCCGCCGGCGCCGGGACGGCCGCGCTGCTGACGAAGCCGTGGAGCGCGCTCGCGGACCGATCCGCTGCACCGCCGATCACACGGCCGCCGATCCCGGTCGTGACGCCGGCTCCCGCGCGGACGGCCGCGCCGACCCCGACGGCTCCTGCGCTCGGCACGACCCTGCTGACCCAGCTCGGCCTGCCGGCGGGACTCGTGACGATCCCGCGGCTCGCGATCGGCGGCGTCATGCAGGACGTCGTCGCGGTGCCCGCCCAGGGCGTGTACTTCGTGACCCAGAAGATGTCCGGCTCGAACGGCTCGGAGCTGCCCTACGAGAGCACGGTGATCAATCGCGTCCGCAACGACGGGTCGCTGGTCGACGCCATGGTGCTCGTCGACGGCGGCCACGGCCTCGGGTTCGAGGCGGAGCCCGACGGCACCGGCACGTGGATCTGGATGACGTGGCACGGCGCGAACGCCGACAGCGGCGGCCGCGAGAACGACTTCGTGCGCCTGCGCTACACGCCCGGCACCTTCACGCGCGGGCAGGCGAACGCGCAGCTCGGCCTGACGCTCGTGCCCTTCCAGGACCACCCGGAGGCGGTCCACCACTTCGACTGGGCCCGCGACCTGGCCGTGGAGCGGCACTTCAACTGGCCGCAGCCCGGCCAGGCGGCGACCGAGACGTTCGTCCGCCGTCGGATCTCGGACCTGCGGAACGGCGTCGACGACCGCCTCGACGAGATCCTGCTGCGCGCCTCGCCGCCGACGACGCAGGGTTTCGCGACCGTGAACGACACCTTCTTCCGCTGGCTCGGCGCCGGGACCTCCGGCGGCGTCGCGAACCCCGCCGACCCGATCGTGCTGGAGCAGTACAGCTGGGCCACGGGCCAGCTCGTCGCCACGGGGTCCTACGCCGGTCTGTGGCAGCCGTGGGACGACGGCGTCGCGGAGCCGCAGGGCGCGAGCGTGCAGCGCGAGGCCGACGGCTCGGCCTCCCTGATCCTCGGCCTCACCACCGGCGCGGTGGGACGCCGCCGCTACCGGCTGTCGAAGCACGCGGGCATCGGCGCGGCCTGACGCACGACGGACGCGCACCATTCCGCCGCGTCCCCCGGATCGGGGTAGCGCCGCGGCGCGTCGCCGGTCCTCAAAGGACTTCTTTACCTACCGTTCATCTGCCGTCCCGCCGTGCGGGGTGGCGGAGAGGGGCGACATGCGGACGCTCGAGAACCATGAGCCGCGGCTCGACCACCGGGCGCGCCTCGGCGGCGGGAGCAGCCGCATCGACGCCGCAGCCGCGGCCGTCGCGGAGCAGGAGACCATGCGCTCCGGGCCGGAGCTCGACGAGGCCCGCACCGCGCCGATCGCCCTCGTGCGCCCCGCCGAGCAGCAGGTCACGCGTGCTGCGCCGGAGGCGCCGCCGCGGATCACCGTCCGGCACGTGCTCCGCTCCGGCGCGGTCGAGCAGGCGGGCACGGTGGTCGCCGTGGTGGGTCTGCTCACCGGGATCGCGACGGGCTCCGAGTGGAAGGCCTTCGCCCTCGCGTTCCTCGGGCTCGTGCTGCAGGTCGTGAACGTCGCCGCGCAGTCCTCCCTGCTGCGCGGCAAGGGTGCCGCCGGGCAGGGAGTGATCCCGCGGCTCGTCCTGCTCGCGGTCGTCCCGCTCTCGTGGGAGAGCGTGCCCAGCCTCATCGTCGCGGCGCTGGTCGCCGCCGCCGTGCTGAGCGAGCCGGTGATCGTCCGCGTGCTCCGCGTCACGGTCGGGCCCGCCGTCGGGCTGCCGGGCGTCGTGCCCGCGAGCGCCGTGCGCCCCGGACCGAAGCTGATCTGGTTCGTGAACACGCTCGTCTGCATCGCGGTGGCCGCCGGCGCCGACCTGACGGAGGACGTGGCGCCCGCTCACGCCGCGGTCGCGGCGCTGGCGGTGCTGGTCACGGGCGTCTCCGGGGTGCTCACCGGCCTCGCCTTCCGCGCGAGCCGCCGCAACCTCGCGCTGCTTCCCGACGCCGTCGCCGCCTACGCGCCCGTCTTCGCGCTGCACTGGGACGCCCCTCCCGGCACGGAGTACCAGGTGACGATGTGGCTGCCGTACCTGGAGCGCATCGGGGAGCGGTTCATCCTGATCGTCCGCAACCCGGCGGCGCTCGCAGGCATCGCGGCGCGGACGCGCGTGCCGGTCGTGCTGCGCCAGGACCCGCGCGACATCGACGCGGTCGTCCCGCCGTCGCTGCGCACCGTCTTCTACGTGAACAACGCCGCGCGCAACACGCACCTCGTGCGCTTCACCGGGCTGCTGCACGTGCAGCTGAACCACGGCGAGAGCGACAAGGCGCCGAGCTACAGCCCCGTGTTCCGCCTGTACGACAAGGACTTCGTGGCCGGCCAGGCGGCGATCGACCGGTTCGCGAAGAACGGCGTCCGCGTGCCGGACGGGCTGTTCACGATCGTCGGGCGCCCCCAGGTGGAGCACGTGCTGGTCGGCCGCTCGACGTCCGACCGGCCCACCGCGCTGTACGCGCCGACCTGGGGCGGGGCGAACGCCGACTCCGACTACTGCTCGCTGCCGATCGGGGTGCCGATCGTGCAGGCGATGCTCGACCGCGGGTACGAGGTCGTCTTCCGGCCGCACCCGTACACGCGCCGCAACCCGGAGCACGCGGCGATCGAGGACCGCATCCACGCCCTCCTCGCCGCCGACGCGCGCACCACCGGCCGGCGCCACCGCTTCGGCGCGGCCGCCACGGCCGAGTCGGACGTCGTCGACTGCTTCAACCGGGCGGACCTGCTCGTGTCGGACGTGTCGAGCGTCGTGCCGGACTTCCTCTACTCGGAGAAGCCGTTCGCGGTGGCGTCGATGCAGTGCGCGCCCGAGGAGTTCCCGGAGTCCTTCCCGATCGCCCGGGCGGCGTACGTGCTCGACCGCGAGGGCGAGAACATCGACGCGGTGCTCGACGCGATGACGGGCGACGACCCGCTGGCCGACGCGCGGTGCGACGCGAAGCGCTACTTCCTCGGGGACTTCCCGGCGGAGGGCTACGCCGACGCGTTCCTGCGCGAGGCCCGCCGCGCGGTCCTCGGCGCCGTCTGAGCCGGCTGCCGTGAGGTCCCGGTCGATGCGCGGCCTGCTCGCCGCGGCGGTCTGCGCGCTCGGGGTCACCGGGGCCCTGGTGGCGGGCGCGGTCGCGCCGGCGACCTCCGCCCCGCGGTACCCGGTCGCCATCACGAAGGTCGTCGCCCGGCCGCGCTCCGCTGCCGACCAGGTGGTGGTGGCCTGGCGCGGCGGCGGCCGGGCGAAGCGCGTCGCGGTCGTGGCCGGCTCGAAGCCGGGCCTCGGCTCGCACTTCTTCGCCTCCGCCTGGGCGCCGGCCGGGACGCGCACGCTGACCCTCACGGTGCCGAAGCGCTACCGCCCCTTCCTCGGCGCGGGGACCGGCAACCCGGTCTGGATCAAGGTGGTGCAGTCGAACGGGCCGTCGGCCGCGCGGGCGTCCTCGCCGATCTCGGTGCCGTCCCGCGCCTACCGGGCGACGGCCGCCGGCACCTGGTCCTTCGCGGGCGCGACCCCGCCCGTCGAGCCCGTCACCCGGCTGCGCGTCGGGGCGTACAACGTGCAGAGCATCGCCGCCACCCGCGACTTCTCGCCCGAGTTCCGCTGGCCGGCCCGGGCCCCGCGGGTCGCCCGCACGATCGAAGACGCGGAGCTCGACCTGCTGCTCACCTCCGAGCTGACGACGACGAAGACCGACTCGTGCGTCGACCACCCGAACAGCCGCAGCGACCCGCAGCCGTACCGCTGCCGCGACCACACCCAGCTCGGCGACCTCGCGCAGCGTCTCAACGGGCTCCGCCTCGTCGACCACGACGCCTACGACCGCGCCGCGGACCGGCGGCGGTCCGGCGGCGGCGCTGTCACGGTCGGCGAGCACATCTTCGTGAACCCCGACCGGCTGCGCGTGATCCGGCGCGGGTTCCTCTCCCCCGCCATGGCACCGGGCGACCGGTCCGTGCAGGGGGTGCAGGGGCTCGGCGTCGCCCGCTGGGCGGACAGCGGCAGCCCCGACCGCTGGCTCTCCTGGGCCGAACTGCAGACGACCGACGGCGCGAAGCGCACCTTCTTCGCCGTCGCCGCGCACTTCCCGACCGGGGGCGCGAAGCGGATCCGCGACGCCCGCGCACGGGAGTCCGCGGCGGTGCGCGCCGCGATCGACCGGCTGGCGGGTGACAAGCCGGTGGTGCTCGGCGGCGACCTGAACAGCGACGCGCTCGACACCCCGAAGGCCGTGAACCTCGACCTGGTGCGCCACGGCTGGTTCGACGCCGCCGCGGTGCCCGCCGCGAAGCGGAAGGGTGCACGCTACCCCACCGCGAACGCGAACGGGGCGACGGGCAAGGACTCCGGGTACGCGGCGCACGCCCAGAAGGCGAGCTCGATCGCGCGGCGGATCGACTACATCCTGCTGCGGAACTCGCCGCACGCGTACGCGTACCGCAACGTGCTGCGGCTCGACCGGCACGGCGACTTCGTCCGCAGCCACCAGGGATCGGACCACAACCTGCAGCTCGCGACGATCGGGATCGCCACGCGCTGACCGCGGGCGGTCAGCGGGTCGGCGGCGTCCGGCGCAGCAGCCGGGCCGCGGCCCGGCGGGCGCGGCGCAGGTCGACGCCGACGACCTCGAGCAGCCCAGGGGTCCGCGGCGGTGCGGGCCTCGGGGACGGCTTCGGCTTCGGCGCCGCCTTCACGTGGCCGTCGAAGGGCGGCTTCGCCGCGCCTGCGCGACGCCGCTCGTCCTCGGCAGCGCCCTGCCGCAGCCACGTGAGCCGGGACGCCACCTGGCGCCGGAACTCCGCGTCCGGTGCCATCAGCGTCGGGATCGGGCCGGGGAAGGCGCGTGAGCGCAGCTCCGTCTCCCAGGCGTCCGCGGCGCCGTCGTGCTTGAAGACGTGGTCGATGCCGTTCTTCTCGAGGAACGCCGTGTAGCGGGCGAAGCCCTCCGTCCGCGCGGCGTTGAACGACGCGTAGTCGGCCCCCGCCGCGAGGTCCGCCGCGTCGAGGTCGGGCGCCGCGTCCTCGAGCGGCATCGACGGCAGCCGGTGGTACTCGGCGAGCTCGGTCGTGCGCGAGTCGTGCGTGAGCAGCACGCCCGGCACCCCGTTCGCGAGCGCGGCGATCGTGCCGTGCAGGCGGGTGCCGAAGCCGAAGTCCTGCCGGCGCATGAAGTCGAACCAGGTGCTGGCGTCCACGAAGCAGCGCACGCGGTCCTGCTGGTACAGCGGGTGGTCCCAGTGGATCGGGGACCGCTCGTCGAGCACCAGCTTGCCCGTGCCCGTCGCCCTGCTGCGGTAGTACGGCACCGGCTGGCCGTAGAGCTGCAGCGCGTAGTCCGCGGCCTCCTGCGGCACGTACGTCAGGTTCGGGTACCGCTCCAGGTTCCGCATGAGGATCGGCCAGAACGGCTCCAGCTTCGGCGTCACGCTGAGGGCGACGGCGCTGCCGGCGTGGAGCGGCGCCGGGGCGGCGACGGGCTCCGGGTCGGCGTCGCGGAAGACGGAGGGGCAGCCGATGATGTCGACCTGGTCGTCGGCGAAGCCGAGGTCGCGCAGGTACTCCGCGGTGCGCTCGCCCCGCACGCCGATGGAGGCCGACCGCTCGAGGACGGCGGCGACGAACCGGCGCACGGCCGCGTTGACCTCGTCGCCGAAGTGCGCCGCGTCCGGCCGGTAGTCGTCGAACTGCGCGCCGATCCCCACGATCGTGACGGGGATCGTCAGCCGCTCGACCACCGTCGCGAGCGCGGTCAGCTGCGGCAGGAACTTCGGCTTGAAGGCGTTGGCCATCGGCAGCACGAGGGCGTCGAACTCGTCGTCGAGCCGTGCCGCGTAGCCGGGCGCCATGGCGGCGGGGCGCTCGGTGAGCATCGCGTTCGGCACGACCTCGACGCCCGGAGCGCTCAGCGCCTTGACGACCGAGTCGATGAAGAGGACGTTGCCGATGTTGCCGGCGAAGGTCCCGCCGCGGTCGAAGGCGAGGGCGGCCTCCGGGCGCAGGACGGTGAAGGGGTGCTTCCCGGCGCGGACGAGCACGCGTCGCGAGGTCATGAAGGGCTCCTGCCGGTGGGGTCGGCCGACGCTACGACGACGTGACCCCCGTTCGGGGGACATCGCGGGCGTGTCTCCCCTCGCACCGCGGTGAGGGCCTCAGCCGCAGCGCCGCTCCGCGATCGTCACCGGGACCTCGCGCACCCGCGGGGTGTGGCTGACGCCGACCGTCTTCGACGGGTCCGTGCCGCCGGAGAACGTCCCGCTCACCCGCACCGTCTCCGTCGCCGGGATGATGATGCTCACCGTGCCGACAGGGCGGCCGTACAGGACGCCCCGCACCGCGGGCCGGAAGTCGTCGACGCCGGTCGCGTCCGGGTTGGTGTTCAGACGGTGCTCGATGTCGGTGCCCCAGACGACCTTCTTCCCGTCGATGAACATGTCGACGAGCTTCGAGCCGACCGGGCCGTACAGCTGCACCCACTGCCGGTCGCCGCCGAACGGGATCCGCTTCTGGTGCGCGAGCACGAAGTCGCTCGTCCGCTTCGCCTGCGCCTTCGTGAGCGTGTTGGTGACGTCGGTCGTGACCGTCCACCGCGGCGTCGGCCGGCACGTGTCCGCGTCCACGCGGATCGTGTCGTCCATGTAGTAGCTCATCTTGCTCGTGGCGTCGTCGTTGTTGTAGACGCCGAGCACCGTCTTCGGGTCGTTCGTCGCGGGCAGCATGGTGCCGAGCGGGGAGTCCATCAGCAGCGTCTGCTCCGACTCCCGCACGCTCCACGCCTTCAGCCGCTGCTCGTCGAGCATCTGCGGCAGCTGGTCGAGGTAGGCCTGGATGCCGCCCTGCGCGTGCGTGACCGCGGAGAAGATCGAGGCCGCCGCGGAGGCGAACACCTGGTTCTGCACCTTCACGTTGGCGTACTTCGCGTAGACGCCGGAGAGCAGGTAGTCGACCGCGTTGTCGGCGGTGAGGACGTCCCCGCCCTTCAGCTCGATGGGGCCGGTCGCGCGCAGCAGGTAGGACAGCGCGACGGGGTCGAACGAGATCACGCCGTCGACCGGGGTCCCCGCCTGCCGCTGCCACATCGTGCGGACGAGCCGCGCGGTGGTCGGGAAGTCGGGGGTGAACGTCGTGTTCTGCACGTACGTCTCGACGTGCTGGCCGTAGATCTTCTGGAACTGCGCGCCGAAGGTGCGCACGGGCTCCGGGTACGGGCCCGGGAACTCGGAGGAGTTCAGCTGCTGGTCCAGCGTCAGGCGCCCCTTGTAGACCTTCAGCATCGCGATGACCGCGGGGTTGCCGCCGCTGGCGCGCTCCTCCGCGTTGTTCTGGAACATGAGCAGGTAGTAGCGCCGGCCGGTGCCGCCGAGGGCGGAGTACGCGATCGGCAGCACCTTCGTCACCTGCGCGCTGATCGGCTTCGCGGTCGCGAGCCCCTGCCGCAGCTGCACGACGCGGTCGGCGAGCGGGCCCGCGACGCCGTCCGTGTCGATCCGGTCCGCGTCGGCGCTGCCCGCGATCAGCGCCGCGTTCAGCGCCTTCATGGGCTCGGGCATCCGCTTCAGCGGCTCGATGTCGATGCCGCTCGAGGGCTTCAGGCTGTTGAGGCTGAGGCCCTCGGCGGCCATCGCGAGCGGCTTCGCGGCGACGACCAGGCCGTCGAGGACCTGCGAGGTCTCCCGCAGCGCACGGAGGTTCGGCCCGATGCCCGGCACACCTTCGGCCGCGCGCCACAGAGGATCCCCTGCTGCGCCGGCGGCGAAGTCGGTCCGCGCCTGCACCGATTCCTGCAGCGCCGTGCTGCTCGGGGTCTGCGAGGCGCTCAGCCGGTAGCGGAACTGCTCCAGCTGCCCCTGCGCCTGCTGCAGCGCGACGACCGTCGCGGCCGTTCGGCCCGCGACCCAGAGCGCGGAGCCGAGCACGAACACCACGCCCGCTGCGAGCGCGACCAGCCCGACGAGCCGCACGGGCCCGCGTCCGGGCGGCGCGTCGGCCACGAAGCGGCGCAGCCGGTCACGGACGTGACCGGCTGCGCGCACGACCTTCAGCGCCATCGACCTTCGCTCACGAGCAGGTGGCGTTCGTGATCTCGACCGGCACCTCGCGGACCTTCGGCGTGTGGCTGACCTCGACCGTCGACGAGTTGTCGGTGCCGCCGGAGAACACGGCCTTCACGGTCTTCGACTCCCCCGGTCCGATGTTCAGGCTGACCTGGCCGACCGGTCGGTCGTACAGCGTGCCCTTGACCGCGGGGCGCCGGTCGGCGATGCCGGTGGCGTCCCAGACCGTGTTCTCGTCGTACTTGAAGTTCGTGCCCCAAACGACCTTCTCGCCGTCGATGGTGACGCTGACCAGCTTCGCCCCGACCGGCCCGTACAGCTGCACCCACTGGCGGTCCCCGCCCGGCACGATGCGCGGCTGGTGCGCCTTGACGTACTCGGGCAGCGAGTACGCCTTCGCGGCCGGCAGCGTGTTGATCACCTTCGCGGAGACCGTGTACTTCGGCGTCGGCGAGCAGGTGTTCGTCTTCACCGACACCTGCTCGTCCATGAAGTACGACATCTTGCTCGTCGCATCGTCGTTGTTGTAGACGCCGAGCACGGTCTTGTCCGTGTTGTCCTCGGGCAGCATGTTGCCGAGCGGGCTGTCCATCAGCAGCTCCTGCTCGTCCTTCCGCGTGGACCACATCTTGAGCCGCTGCTCCGCCATCATCGGCTTCAGCTGGTCGAGGTACGCCTGCGGGCTACCGGCACCGCTCGTGACCGCGGAGAAGATCCCCTGGGCGGCCGACGCGAAGATCGCGTCCTGCACGTCGGGGTTCGTGTACTTCGCGTACACGTCGTAGAGCAGGTAGCTGACGGCGTTGTCCGACGTGATCGTCTCTCCGTCCGCCAGTTTGACGGGCCCGGTCGCCTTCATGAGGTACGAGAGCGCGACGGGGTCGAAGGAGATGACCCCGTCGACCTTGCCGGGGTAGACGCGCTGCCAGTACTTCCGCGCGGCCTTCGCCGTCGTCGGGAAGTCGGGCGTCATCGTGATGTTCGTCACGTAGGTCATCGCGTAGGTGCCGTAGAACTTGTAGAAGTCCTTGTTGAACGAGCCCTTCGGCGTGAGGATCGGCTCCTGGAGGCGCGGGAAGTTCCCCGAGTCGCCCTGCTGTCCGAGCTTCACCTTGCCGTCGTCCACGACGAGCATCGCCATCGAGGCCGGGTTGCCGCCGCTCGCGCGCTCCTCCGCGTTGTTCTGGAAGATCATGAGGTAGTGGCGCTTGCCCTCCCCGCCGAGGGCGGGGTAGAGGACGGGCATGATCTTGCGGAGCTCAGCGGTCACCGGCGCCGCCTCGCCGAGCGTCGACCGCAGCGACTCGATGGGCTGCTTCAGCTGCGGCAGCACGTCCTTCGTGTCGATCGCCGCGGCGCTCTTGTCCGCCGCCTGGATGGCGTCGTCGACGTCCCCGATCGCCGGCGTCAGCTTCTTCAGCGGCTGGATGTCGATGCCGCCGTCGTGCGGCTTCAGGCTCTCGACGCTGATGCCGTCCGCCGCCTCTGCCAGCGGACCGACGCCGTCGTGCACGAGCGCGTTCACCAGGTCCGCCGTCTGCCCGAACGCCTTCAGGTTCGGACCGAGCACCGGCAGCTTCTCGTAGAGCGACCACACGGGGTCGTCGACCTGCTGCGCCGCCTTCGTCGTGTTCGCCTGCAGCCCCCGGTACATCTCGGCGGTGCTCGGCGCGTTCGGCTGCCCGAGCGCACTCTTGAACGAGGTCAGCTGCCCCTGCGCGGCCTCGAGCGAGTCCTTCGCGATCAGCGCCCGGTTGCCGACGTAGAGGGTCAGCACCGCGGCGGCCACGACGCCGAGGATCAGGGCGACGGAGCCGCCGATGGCGATGCGACGGCGCACCCGCTGGGCGGGCGTCCGCTGCTTCTTGCGTCGGGGGTCCTTCGGCACGGTGGAACGGCGTCCCTTCGGGAGGAGGTCGTGTCAAGCGGGCTGGTGCACCTTATTCGAGGGGCGCGGCAGCGGCAGACCCTTGCTCGGAGCGTCGCGAAGAGACGCTCGAGTCATAGCTTCCGCTTACCCTGCACGCACGACGCAGATCGTTGTCAACCCGCTCCAGCCGCCACCTCGGCCTCGTATGCGTCACGCAGCCTCCGTGCCTGACGTTGCAGATCGAAGTGCTCGACTATGCGATCCCGCCCCCTCGCTCCCATGTCGGCTGCAACCACGTGAGACCCCAGCACCTGGACGAGCGCATCGGCGAGCGAGCCGGCGTCGCGTTCGCCGACCAACACCCCCGTGTCGTCGGTGACGGCCTCGCCGATACCGGCGTGGCGTGTCCCGACGACTGGGCGGCCCAGCGCTCCCGCCTCGAGCACCGCCTGCGGCAGCCCCTCCGTATCTCCGCTCCTCGCCGTGACGCTCGGAACCGCGACCACCGCAGCTCGGCGCATGAGCTCGAGCACCAACGCGTGCGGAAGTGCTCCGTGGAACGTCACGGCCTCCTTGAGTCCCGCCTCAGAGACCTGGCTCGTGAGCCTGCCGAGTAGCGGCCCGTCCCCGATCACGTCCAGCCGCAGGTCCGGGACCTTGAGGCGCGCTCGTCGGACTGCTTCGACGAGGTACTCGGTCCCCTTCTTCTCGACCAGACGCGCCACATGGACAACGCGCGGCTCGTCCGGCACCGGGGTCGGAAGTAGCAGCGTCGTGTCGACGCCGGTCGTGATCACCGGAGTGCGCTCCTCCGACGCCCCGAGTCCGATCGCGAGACGGCGCACGTGCTCGGACACGCAGACGAAGAGCGACGGGGACCGCAGCAGCCCCTCCCGCAGCAACGCGTAGCGTGCCCAGGACGGCGTCCGGGCGCGCAGCAACGCCTCGCGACTGTAAGAGACGTCGAACCCGTGAAGGGTGACGACGTGCGGGATCCCCGCCCGCTCGGCGGCGCGACGGGAGTACAGGCCCTCGACACCGAAGTGCGCGTGCAGCAGCTCCAGCCGCTCGTCCGCGATCACCGACTGAAGTGAACGGTTCGCGGCCACACCCGTGATGTAGGCGGCACGAGCCGGCGTCGAGTGCAGCGGCAACTGACGGGTCCGGATGCCGGGTACCGGATCTATGACCGAGTCTCGAGCGAGCACTATCGGACTACAGCGTTCCAGCGCTCGGACCTGGTCCGGGATGAAGCGTTCCGACGGCAAGTAGACGGTGTGACGCAGGACCCCGACGCGGAGTTCGCGCACGTCCGACCTCCCTCGAGCCGTCCGACACCGCAGGACAGAGGAGTCGGCTCGCCGCATACGCTAACCCAGGCGCTTCTTCCGCGCCGTTCGCAGAGGAGATGTGCGTGAGCCGCTCGACACCGGTCGTGATCTTGTCGACAGCCGACTTCGACAGCACCGTCTGGACCAACAAGCAGCACCTCGCGACACGCCTGGCCGAGCACCGAGAGGTGACCTACGTGGAGTCCTTCGGGCTCCGCCGTCCCACGTTGACGAGAGCTGACGCCGGGCGTATTGCTCGCCGACTCCTTCAATCGCAAGAGACTCCGACGGAGCGACGCCAGGTCGAGCACCGTCCTGAGGTCGTGTCGCCGGTCGTCGTCCCGTTTCACGGATCGCACATCATTCGACGACTCAATCGGCAGCTCGTGGACCGGCTGGTCGTGCCACGTCTACCGCGCGAGTACATCCTCTGGTCTTTCAGCCCGCTCACCTACGGTCTTGAAGACGGCGCGAACTCGTTCGTCTACCACTCGGTCGATCTCATTCACCATCAGCCGCACATGCCCTCACGCAGCATCGTCACCGCCGAGCGGCGCGCAGTCCGCCGAGCAGATGTCGTAATCGCCAGCAGCACCGGCGTGAGGAATCACCTGCTGGAGATCGGCGCGCCAGCCGTGCGCCTGTGGGAGAACGTCGCGGATACCCGACTCTTCGCGGCGCCGCAGCCACGCAGACGACCTCGGGCGGTCTTCGCAGGCCATCTGACACCGACCAAGATCGATATTGCCGCGCTCCGCTCGGTCGTCGACGCGGAGGTCGACCTCGTGGTGTGCGGGCCCCTACCCGAGGACGGGACGTCGCTGCCCGATGACATCCGCGCGCTGCTCGAGCATCCTCGTACCGAGTACCTCGGCAACCTGCCTCCTGAGCGTCTCGCGGAGGTGTTCTCCGAGTGTGTGGTGGGCTTAATCCCGTACCTCACCAACCCGTACACGAGCGGCGTCTTTCCTCTCAAGGTCTACGAGTACCTGGCTGCCGGCCTGTCCATCGTGACGACGCCGCTCGGCAGCCTTGACGGAACAGATCCCGCACTTCTAGTGCGGAGCGGTTCGGTGGGCTTTGGCGCGGCCGCGGCTTCGGCGATCGAGGAATTCGAGGAGGCCGAGGCGATGGAACGGCGCGCTCTCGCAGCGTCGCACTCTTGGGAGTCACGCACCGAGCAGGCGCTCGCGGTCCTCAACGATCTCTGTTGACCGCGAGGAACTCGAACTCAGCGCCGCACGACCTCGCGCTGCTCGCCACAGGTGCGCTCCTCAGTCGGGGTACGCGAGCGAGAACGGCGAAACAGAGCGATCACCTCGGCGATGACCCCGCGGTACGTCCGGGCGACGGCCAGCGTGAGGGCCCACGCCAGAGCGATGACGACCAGCTGCAGGACCACCGGTAGGCCGGGAACCACGAGCACACCAACGCTGACGCCGACCGCCGGCAGGGCCACGACGGCGAGCCGCAGCAGCAGCCTGTGCAGGTGCAGGAGGCGTGCCGCCACGACCGTGAGCACGAGCCCGTAGACGGTGACACCGAGGCCGATGAACACCGGCGCGTGGAGCATAAGCGCGAGACTTTGCACCCCGACCTCGGCGGCCAGTCCGCTGACGGTGATCACCAGCACGGCGCGGTTCCGACGACGTGCGGTGAGCGCCCGCGTGAGGGCATAACCGACGATCTGCACCGCGATCCCGCAGAACAGGCCGAATGCGACCTGGGAGGTGAGCAGCGCGGCCTCCTGCCCGAAGTTTCCGCGTCCGTACACGACTCTCACGATTGTTCCGGTCAACGGCAGGACTACGAATGTCAGGGGCAGCCCGATGACCACCACGGAGGACAGGATGCGGCTGCTCGCCCGCTTAAAACCCTCCTCGTCGAGCGTGGCCATCTGCGTGAGCCCGACGAAGCCGAGCGGCACCGACACCAGCGTGACCAGCGAGTCGCTGAGCGTCTGCGCGTAGTCGACGGAGGCGATTAGGGCGTCAGGACCGTGCGAAGCGATGATCCTCTGCACCACGGCCGCGATCTGAATGCCCGCAGGAATGACTGCCAGCGGCAGGACCGCCCACAGGTTCCGCAAGACGACCCGCAACGCAGCCGGCAGGCCCCTCGCGTCGAGCCGGCCGAGCAGGTCGAAGCGGACCAGCAGGACAACGCACCAGGTCGCGTAGATCAGCCAAGCGAGAACGAAGCCGGAAGCGAGCCACACGGGCTGGCGGAGGGTGACGGCCAGCATCGTGCCAATCAGCAGCCCAGCAGTCTGCAGGGTCGATCGCAGTGATGTCGCGGTGTACTTGCCCGTCGTTGCGAGCGCGTAGCCCGCAATGCTGGCCACGCCGAAGAGCGGAATACACCAGGCGAGGACCCCTAGGAAGTCGGCGCCGAGTGCCTGAATCTGCAGCGAGGCACCCGGAATCAGGAGGCTCATGGCGTCGCGTCGGAGCGTAAAGACCAGCAGAGCGACGCCGGTCATCGCCCCGCCGTACCCGAGCAGGTAGCCCCAGATCAGCCGCCTGGCACCCAGCGGATCCGCGGCGCGGGTCTCAGCGTACGCGGGCACGAAGGCGGAGGAGAGGACGTCCCCGGTAACCAGATTGGCCGATACGAGCACGCTCGATTGCGCGCTCTTGAATCCCGACGCAATCGGCCCTGAGCCGAATGCCGCGGCGAACACGACCTCTCGAGCCAGCCCTGCGACCTTGCCGATGAGACTGCCGATGAAGAGGACGACGAAACCCCGGAAGAAGTGGCTCCGGTCCTGCGACGCCTTCACCGAGCTGCCTGCTTCCGACGAAGTCGCTCGAAGTACTTGATGTACGAGGCCGCGCACTCCTCGATGCGGAACGCCGGTTCCGGAGCCGGCACAGGCTGCGACAACACCTCGTCCACCGCGGCGCCCAGATCCTCAGCAGTCGCTCTCGCCGTTTTCACGAGGCCATGACCGGCGGGGATGGACTGCGCAGCCTGCTCGCTGACGACAAGACGGCGTCCGAGGACGAGCGCCTCGAGCGCGACGAGAGGCAGCCCCTCGCGTCGCCGGGACGGGACGACCACGACGTCCGCGGTCGTCATCAGCGCACCGACCTCGTCACGGCTGACGCTCCCAAGGAACTCGACCCGGTGTTCGAGATCGAGCTGCCCTGCCAGCGCGCGCAGTCCCTGCTCCTCGGGTCCGTCTCCGGCGACGGAGACGCGCCACGCCCGAGCCTGTGCAGCGCGCAGCAACAGGTCAACCCCCTTCTCCCGCTTAAGTCGGCCGACGAAGACGACATGCTCCGTATCGCCGTGTGCGCGTTCCACCCCCGGTTCGATGAAGCTCGGCACGCCGTTGACAATCACTTGGACGTCTCTCGGCCGCACAGGACGCGGGACGGACTGCAGATCCGACGCGACACCTCGTCCTATCGCGACGAGCCCGTCGTAACGTCGGTAGGTCCGGAGATCCGACGCGAGGTTGATGCAGTTCTTGGCGACACCGGCGAGCCCTCGTGCCGTCGGGCCGGCGAGCTTCGTGCGGATCTCCGCGAGCGCCGTTCCGTGCGCTTGCATCACGACTGGCGTGCGGCCGGCGTGTCCCGCCAAGGAGGCGGCACCTGAGCTGACCCCGAGGATCACGTCGTGATCCTCGGGCCGGACAGTCTGACGCACACGACGTCGCCACCCCGCCGAGTAATGCCCGCTGCGACCAGGGAGGGCTCGTATCACGACGTCGGACCGCTCGAAGTGGGCTCCCGACGGAGGTGGGGTCGTGTAGCAGACGACGTCGTGCCCGCCCTCCGTCCAACTATTCATCAGGTCCTCTGTGAGCCGCTCCATGCCGCCGCCGCCGTGCGCCGGGAGCGCACGCGTGATGACCGCGATCCTCACTGCAGCCTCTGCCTCGCTCGGAAATCGATCGCACGACTCCGAACTTGATCCGTCTCAATCACCGACGAGCTCCACCCGAGCTCGATCGGAGACAGGTCTCTCGACCGACAGCCTCCGGGTCACTAGGGACGATCGATCGAGACGGCCCGGACGGCGCTCGAGGAGCAGGGCGATCGCGACTGCGGTGATGGCGATGAGGCGCGGTCCGCCGTAGACGCCGGTATTGTCCGCCAGGCCGTGCAGCAGGACCCAGCCGAACGCGATCACGCCGAGAATTCGAGACGCTGCGGCGTCAGGAGAGCCGCCCCGTCGATGGGAGACCGCGGTGCGAACGATCGCGGCGAGCAGCAGCAGGACGACGAAGAGGGACAGCGCACCCGTGTCGGACCAGACCTGCAGCGGCCAATTATGAGGCGGGAAGGCAGGGTTCAGGTCCCCGGCCGGGGCCAGGGGGCCGTACTGTCCGGCCCAGCCCCCGAACCCGAACCCACCGTAGGGATGCTGCTGCGCAAGCCGCAGCCCGATCCTCCAGATGTCGAACCTCGTGCCGATGGCGTCCATCGAACGCACCGCCAGGTCCGGCTGAAGCGGTGCCGCTGCGGGGACGAGGACGAGCGGCGGCTCCGCAGCAGGCTCCGAAGCAGGCTTCGGATCTAGAGCGACTGACGGCTCGGTCGGCGGTACCGACACTTCGGCTGCGGGAGACGCGCTCTGCACCGCGGAGGTCTGCTGCGCGACGCCCGGAGCGACCACGAGCACTGCGACGAAGACAGCGAGCGCACCACTCAGCAGCAGACCGAGCGCGACGACGGCCCGGCGACGCAGCCGGACCACGATGACGAGGGCGAGCACACCGATCGCGAGCACGGACAGGTAGAGACCACTCTTCGAGCCGGTCGCGAGCACGGCGGCGAGATCGAGGCCGAGGACGCTGCCCGCAGCGGCTCGCCCGACACCGCGCTGCCGTAGCGCGAGCAGTGCCGCCAGGGCGCCCCCAGCGCCGCTGAACAGACTCGCCGCGTTCGCGTTGACGAAGAAGAGTCCGCCGGACTTCGCCTTGTCCAGCACGTTGTTGCGATCGGTCGTGAAGAACCCGTCGGCCAGGCCGTGCCCGTTCAGCAGGCCGAAAAGCGCCGAGTGGAAGTACTGGTCCTCGAGCGAGGGAACGAATCGGAAAATCAGGATGCTGACCGCTGAGACGCCGAGGAGCGCCGTGAAGACGGCCAGCGGCAGCGTCGTGCGTCGTTGCCGGATCACCACGACCGCCAGTGCGGTGGTCACCCCGAGACCGAAGAGTTGCGCACAGAGCGCGAGTCCAGCCTCGCGGTCGGGGCTCCACGCGAGAGCCGCGACCGACAGCAGGAGGTAGGCGGAGAACAGCCCTGCGACGAGCCGCAGCCGCGGCAGCTGCCCGCGTGCGCGAACGAGCGCGACGACCGCCGCGAGCTGCCACACAGTTGCAAACGAGACTGCGAACGCATCTGTCGCGAACACCTGTAGCACGTCGAGCGCCAGCGTCGCGGTAAGCACCGCTGCCGGGCTCAGCCGCCAGCACGCGACCACTGCTGCCGCGCCGAAGACGGCGAGCCGGATGAGGTCGGCCGTCACGGACGACGATCCCCGCAGGTCGCAAAGGCACGCATGGCCACACCATAAGAACGGGTCACCCCCGAATAGGGCACCGCGCCGGAGCGTCGCGGATTCAGCCGGAGCGCGACACGGAGTCGGCGAGTGGTCGGCGCGGCGAGCACATGACAACGTGGGCGCATGAGCGTCGCCGTCTGCCACCTCGCCCGGGACATCCGACGAACGGGCGGAGGCGAGGTCGTCCGTCAGCTCGCGAAGCAGATGCACGACCTGGGCTCTGAGGTCTGCATCGTCACTGATACTCCAAAGGAGGAACTCACCGACCTTCCTGATGGCATCCGCGTCATCTCCACACCCCTCGGCGGGCGGCTGCTCGCCTGGCGTCCGCGGATCCGCCTCGGTTGGCACGCGCGTCACGCTCTGCAGATCGCTGTATTCACGGCGGCAGGGTCATGGACCGGTCGACGTCTGCAGCGCTCGGGGTGGTCAGTGATAAATCACAACTGCGAGGGTCTAGTGGGCAGCGTGATCGTGATGCACAACGTCTTCTCCGCGGAGCTGCGCAGGCGACGCCTCAGCCGCCTGCGTCTGCTGCTCGCGCTCGCGAACCCGACTCGCGCGATGCGGGTGCTGAAGGAGCACATCCTCGCAGCACCGATCGGCCGGCGCACATTCGTCGCCGTGTCCTCACAGGCCGTCCCCGAGGTCGAGGAGCTCACGCGAGGACGGCATCATGTAGCGGCGATTCCGAATGCGATCGATCTTGATCGCTTCCATCCCGCTGGCGAAGAGGACCGCCGTGAGGCGCGGATGTCTTTCAAGGTGCAGGACGGGACGCGCGCAGTCGGCTTCATCGGTCACGAGTTCAAACGCAAAGGCCTTCCAGAGCTCATTCTGGGCTTCGCTCTGCTACCCGCAGACTTCGAGCTCTTCGTCGCTGGAGGAGAATCCCAGAACATCGATGCGTTCCAGCACCTTGTGGACGAGGCCGGCGTGAGCTCGCGTGTCCACTTTCTGGGCACTGTCGAGGACACCCCGGCCTTCCTCCGCGCCATGGACGTCTTCTGCCTGCCGAGCCACTATGAGGGAACGCCCATGGTCGCCCTTGAAGCGCTGGCGACAGGGCTGCCGGCGGTCCTCAGTGAACACTGCCCCGTAGACGAGTTGCTCAACGTGGGAGTGAACGGCTTCGCCTGTCGGGTAGACCCGAGGGACATCGCCGATCAGCTGCTCGCCGCAAACTCGCTCGGAACGGATCCGCAGGCGATTCGGAGCACGGTGCAGGACAGGACCTGGCGTGCCGCGGCCGTCTCTTACCTTGAGCTGCTCGATGGAACGCCGGCGGCCACCACAGCGGTGCACTGAGCACGGCCGGATCGCTCGACACGCCGCCCCCGAACGAGGCACCCGCCCTCGCCGCTCATATGGTCTCCGCGTCCCCGACAGGGGCACGGAATCACATGATCCGAAAGCAGGGACGCCGAGTGTTCACCAAGAAGCGCATCGCCTTCGTCCTCCCGATCTTCAACGAGGCGACCAACATCCTGCCGCTGTATGAAGAACTCGTCGCAGTGACCTCTCGAATCACCTCGGGCTACGACTTTGAATTCATCTTCGTAGACGACGGCAGTTCCGATCACTCGTTGAGCACGCTCCTCGAGCTGCGAGCGAAGGACGATCGGGCGACCGTGCTCTCGTTCTCGCGCAACTTCGGGCACCAGCTCGCCGTCACGGCGGGCCTCGACGCCGCGGAGGCGGACGCCGTGATCATCATGGACACCGACCTGCAGGACCCGCCTCGCGTCGCGATCGAACTCATCGAGCGCTGGGAGCTGGGCGCCGACGTCGTGTACGCCCAGCGCCGGTCCCGCAAGGACACCTTTTTCAAGCGCTTCACGGCGCACTCCTTCTACTGGGCGCTCGCTCGGCTCGCCTCGATCGAGATCCCGCGCAACACGGGCGACTTCCGTCTGCTCGACCGCAAGGTCGTGGAGGAGCTGCGGAAGTACCGCGAGCACGACCGATTCCTCCGGGGGCTCGTGAGCCACGTCGGATTCCAGCAGGAGGCGGTGCTCTTCGACCGCGATGCCAGGTTCTCCGGCTCGACAGGGTATCCGCTGAAGAAGATGGTGCGCTTCGCGCTCGACGGGATCTTCGGCTTCTCGACCGTGCCACTGCAGCTGATCAGCCGCTTCGGCGCCTTGACGTCCGCCGTCGCAGCGCTCGGCGTCGTGTACGTGCTGGCGCAGCGCCTGCTAGCACCCGCGACCACCGTTCCCGGCTGGGCCTTCGTGATGGTCTCCGTGTTCTTCATCGGCGGCGTGCAGATGCTCATGCTCGGCGTGCTCGGCAACTACGTGGGCCGGATCTACGTTGAATCACAGAACCGTCCGCTCTACACGGTGTCGGTGACGGCGCGCGGGCAGCTGGCTTCCGCACCCAAGGGCGCCGAGCACGTCCTCGTCGCTTCGTGACCGCCCTCGACGCCTCCTTGCGCGGGCTCGCGCAGCCGGCGCGGTTCGCCGCAGTGGGAGTGATCAACACCGGCATTGACGTCGGCATCTACCTCCTTCTCAGCGCTTTCGGGACACCCGTGGTGCTGGCGAACCTCGTCTCAACGTGCTGCGGCCTCGCCTTCAGTTTCGCCGCGAACCGCGGCTTCACCTTTAGCGACCGGGTGTCGTCGGCGCCCCGCAAGCAGGCCGTCCTGTTCCTCCTCGTCACCGGCGTCGGACTGTGGTGCGTGCAGCCTCTCGTCCTGCTCGCCTTCGCGGCTCCTGCGGAGCGCGCCCTGAGCGGGTCCGACCTGATGGCGACCGTAGTACCGAAGCTGGCGGCGGTGCTCGTCGGGCTCGTGTGGAACTACCTCTGGTACTCGAGATTCGTCTTCCGCTCGCGCGTCGCAATGACGACCGGGCAGACCGGCGTCATGTCGCGGGACGACGCATGACGGGCTTCTCGGAGCCGATCTCGGTCCGTGCTCGTCCGGGAGCAGCAGCAGGACGCGGCCTGCTCTTCGCCGAGATCACTCGCATCCCTTGGGTGCGCTCGATCGCATTCGCGGCTGCGAGCGGAGGTCTTCTCCTTCTCACCGCCCACACGCTGCTCAGCGGGATCGCGACGCAAAATCTGCATGACTGGGACGAGTCGCGACACGCGGTGAGCGCCTACGAGATGTCCCAGCGCGGCGACCTACTAGTTAACACCTGGCGCGGGTCGCCGGACTACTGGAACCTCAAACCGCCCCTGAGCTTCTGGGCCATCATGGCTGGCTACCAGGTGTTCGGCTTCACGCCCCTCGGATTGCGTGCCCCGTCGGCCGCGTTCACCTTCGGCACAGGACTGCTGATCTGGGCTTGGACGACACGACGCTTCGGTCGAGCCGCCGGCGTCATCGCCCTGGCCGCCTTTTCCTCCTGCAACCTGCTCCTCAACTTGCACTCCGGACGCACCGGCGACCCCGACGCACTCTTCATCCTCGCGATGACGGCGGGGGTCGTCGCCGGGATCGAGGCACGATCGAGGCCGCGGATGCTCGTCGTCGCTGTCATCGCCTTCAGCCTCGCTTTCCTCACGAAGTCCTGGCACGCAGGACTTCTCTTGGTCTTCATCGCGCTTCTGGCCTTCACTCCGGGGCTGCGGGGACGGCTGCGGGGTGCATCTCTCCTGCCAGCATCGCTCGGCCTCCTCCCCGTCCTCGTCTGGGCGGGCCTGCGCTTCCGATTCGACGGTCTGCGGTTCTTCGACGGCATGGTGCAGTACGACCTGCTCAACCGCGGCAGCAACGCGATCGAGGGCCACACCGGGGACGGGTGGTACTACCTGACACTCTGGTTTGAGCAGTGGGGCCCGTGGCTCGCGGTCGGGTCGGCGACCGTCTGCGTCGTCCTGAGTCGATCGACGCGGGTGAGCCCGCATCTGACCCACTGGTCGGATCGGCGCCTCACAATCCTGGCGCTTGCGCTCTGGCCGGCGCTCGTGCTGTTGGCCTTCTCGCTCGCCGGTACGAAGCTCGGGTGGTACGCGACGCCTGGTCTGCCACTGGTCTGCGCCCTCACGGGCTGCTCCGCCGCGTCCTCGTTCAAGGGATCGAGCGCGCTCCGTCCGGTTCTCGTCCTCGCGCTCCTCCTCGCCTTCGTGCAGAGCCAACAGCTCATAGCCGGACTTCGCCACGATGAGCCGGCCGTCGCGGCGCAGGTCGCGCTGACGAAGGTGCCGGACGACGGGCGCCTCCATCCGGTGTTCCTCGACCCCGACGCAGCCTCATGGACGCAGAGCATGGTCGCCACCGCCGAGATGAGCGGGGGGCTCGCACCCCGGGACGGCGGGCTGCAGGCTTTTGAAGCTGCCGCTTCCTCGTCGACCCTGCCTTTGATGTTGATCCGTCGGGGCTCGTCGACCGACAAGGCGGTAGACGAGCAGCCGCTGCGCTTCCGCCGGATCGTCCAGCAGGACGACCTCTATCTGGTTCGCCTCAATCCGAAGGAGACCCTGCCATGACGGTGTCGTCGACGAGCCGATCCGCAGGGGCGCCGCTCGAACTCCTCGCACCTCGAGTTCGCAAACTTCTCAGGAGCTGCACGCGCGAGCAGCTCGCCGAGGGCGCACTGTGGCTCGCCATCCTGGGCGCCTGCATCGGGGTGAGGTTCGCACTGCTCGGGACCGTCAGCATCGACATGAGCGCCTTCTTGGTGCACTGGTTCGACTACCTGCGCACGCACGGATTCGCGGGGCTCGGCGACGAGTTCGCCGACTACAACGTGCCCTACCTCTACCTCCTCTACGTTGGCACCAATACGCCGGCGTCCGCGTTGCATTGGGTCAAGCTCCTCGGAGGGTTGAGCGACGTGGCCCTCGCCGCCGGCGCTGCGATGCTCGCCATCCGCGCCGGCCGGACGCCGCGATTCGCAGCCGCCTTTGCGGCCGTGATGCTGCTGCTGCCCGAGGTGTTGACGAACTCGGCCGTGTGGGGGCAGGCCGACTCGCTTTACACGGCGATGATCGTGTGGGCGGCATGGGCTGCTTCGACGAGACGAGCCACCCTCGCCTGGGTACTCTACGTCTTGGCACTGTCCTTCAAGCTGCAGGCACTGTTCGTCCTGCCTGTGATGCTCCTGCTCTTCGTAAAGGACCGGCATCCTTGGAAAGCCCCGCTGATCGGCGTCGCGAGCGGGCTCCTCACATTCGTCCCAGCACTCATCGCCGGCCGGTCGGTCGAGTCACTGCTGAACATCTACACGAAGCAGGCGGGCGAGTATCCGCAGTTGACGCTCAATGCGCCGACGCTCTACGCCCTGCTGCCCGAAGTGTGGACCAACTTCTTTCGGTCCTCAGGCGTGCTCTTCGCGCTCGGCCTCGTCGCACTATTGTGCGTCGCCGTGCTCCGCCTAACGGGGGCGAGATCGTTCGACTTGAGGGACGTCCTGCAGTTGAGTTGCGCGTGCGCGCTGCTCATGACATACAGCCTGCCCAGTATGCACGAACGCTACTTCTTCATCGGCAACTGCCTGGCGGCGATCTGCGCGCTGACGGATCGGCGATACATCCCACTTGCCGGGGCGCTTCAGGTCACCGCACTTCTCTCGTACAGCTTTTTCCTCTTCCGACAAGGAGTGCTACCGCTCCCTCTCCTGGCTCTGATGCAAGCCGTCCTCGTCGGCTGCGCGCTCTGGATCCCGCTCGCACGCATGGCCCGGCAACGGGGAGCGCTGTTGAATGCGACCGGCAACGACCTGCTCCTGGCCCCCGGGACTAGGACAAGGGGCTGATTAGGCAGAGGCCGCGGGGATGCGCAAGCTCGCCACTGAAAAGCGGTCACGAGGACATCGAAAGCACATGCAGGACCAGGAAGGCGCCTCGATGACCGGTCTCATCGTTCACGAATGGATCGAACGACGGGGAGGCTCTGAGAACGTGCTCGAGGCGATCGCAGCTGCCTACCCGGACGCGCCGGTCCTGACGCCCTGGTCCAACGCTCCCGAGCGCCTGACTGGGCATGACGTTCGTCAGAGCATCCTGGCCAGGACGCCGGTGCGACGCAGTAAGCCCCTCGCGGCACTGGTGCTGCCGCTCGCGTGGCGGACGATGGTGCCGACGGGCACTCAGTACGAGTGGGTGATCGCGAGCAGCCATCTCTTCTCACATCACGTCCGGGTCCCCGGACGTGATGGGCCAGCTCCGAAGTTCGTGTATGTGCACTCACCGGCGCGCTATATCTGGAACCCCGACCTCGATGCTCGAGGCGCGAATCTGCTCGCGCGGACGGCCAGTAGCGTCTTGAAGCCGCTCGACCGTCGGCGGGCACAAGAAGCGCGGCGGATCGCCGCGAACAGCGCCTTCGTGCGTGACCGCATCAAGAGCACCTGGGGTCGGGACTCCACCGTCATCCACCCACCGGTCGATGTCGACCGGGTGAGGCGACTCGCAGCCGCGCCCGAGCAGCTCGGCGATGCCGAGCGTTCGGCGCTGGAGCAGATTCCCGAGGTGTTCCTCCTCGGAGCTTCCCGATTTGTCTCGTACAAGCAGCTCGACCGTGCGATCGAGGTCGGAGAGGCTGCGGATCTTCCCGTCGTACTGGCCGGCGGCGGCCCCGAGGAGATCGCGTTGCGGGCTCGTGCCGCAGAGGCGACCGTGCCCGTGTACTTCGTTCTCGAGCCAACCGATGCGATGCTTGCCTCGCTCTACGCACGCGCGGCAGCCCTCGTCTTCCTTGCGATAGAGGACTTCGGAATCATGCCCGTGGAGGCGATGGCGACGGGCACCCCCGTCCTCGCGCGCCGCCTGGGCGGAACCGCAGAGACGGTCATCGATGGACGCACCGGCATCTTCATTGAGGATGAGAGCGCGACGGGCATCCGAGCGTCGGTGAACCGACTCCTTACCCTCGACAGGGCGCCGGTGGCGAGCCACGCCGACAGATTCTCGACCGCGATGTTCGAGTCGCGGCTGAAGGCCTGGGTGCAAGAAGGCCTGACTGACGGCGCACTCAGCTGAGGAGCGGGTGGCCCTCAGCGTTGTCGCGCTTCAACGGCCACAGCCTCGTCGCCTGACGCCGAGCTTGCGTGTCGCACGCTTCAGCACCTCTAGCAACGGAGCACTTTGCGTAGTCGCACAACAGGCGCCCGTCGACGCCTTTTGACGAGAACGCAGTAAGGACTCAGGCACCACCGGCACCTGCCCCGAATCGAGCCGCTGGCACAATCTCCTCGAACGTCGACAGGTCCGGGATACGCACGACGATTGAGCACCAGTGTCATCGACCCCGGCTGGTGGGCTCCGCTACAACAACGGAGCCCTCATCTGCCGCGCGAGGCGAGGAAGAAGCCGAGCTGTTCGGTGAGCGTCGCCCTTGTGCCGAAGCACTTCTCCTGCCGCCCCGAAGCAGGACCTCGGCAGGAACTTCAACGAAGCGATGGAGTACCCAGGCAAGGAACCAACCGGCCCCCAAGAAAGCGGCTAGGACTGAACTTGCGATGACGGGCGAGGAGATGGCAGGAATTCGAGCAGAAAACGCATGGATGAGTATCTGGTGCACGAGATAGAACGCGAAGGAGATCTCGCCGAGTCGGACGAGTCGTCTGCGAGCGAAGAAGGTGGGCCTTTCAGCAAGATCGCGAGATGCGCCGGCTACCAGGAGCGCGCAGAAGGGCGCCAGCGTGAGGGCCGCTCGAGCGAACGTCGACGGCCAGACGCCGCAGATCACGTAAGCAGCGAGGGCGATGACAAACCAGCGCCAGAAGCCCGGAAGCCGAAGACCCGCCCGGACACTTGCCGCAAGCAGGCATCCGACAGCGAACTCGAGGAGTCGGGTCGGCGGGAAGTTGTACAAGAACCACAACCAGCGGCCGGAGGGGTCGGATCCGACGATCTGGGCGTTCGGTACGTGCAGCGCCGCTACAGCGGCGACGGCGACGATCATCAAAAAGAGGCCGCTGAGAAGCGCCCACCGGGTGCGCTGTCGGAGGTCGAATTGACGTCGCCGGATGAGGGGAAAAACTAGATAGAAGAACGCCTCCGCTGAGAGCGACCAAGCGACGCCGTTCACGGCGTAGAACACGCGCTGGTCCGGCACCCACGCTTGCAGAAGAGGCACTCCCGCCAGGACCCCAAAGGCGAGCCCGGTCTGCAGTCCGAGCGCGGGAAGCAGGAGCGCCGCAAGCGCCCAGGTGACGATGTGGAGCGGGTAGACCCGTGCAAAACGGCGGCGGTAAAAGCTCCTCGCTGAGTCCTCCTGACGCGTCGACCAGGTGAGCACGAAGCCCGACAGAATGAAGAAGAACGACACACCGAGATACCCCTGCCTACTTAGGGGCAGAGTGTAGGCGGCGATCGATCCACCGAGCATTCCGTGGATATGGCCGAAGAATACGGCGCAGGCAGCCAGAGCACGCAAGCCGGTGAGCGAATCAAGGCGCGTCCGCTCGCGCGGAGGTGAAGTGCTCATCGCGGCCACGGACAGGGGACCGCCCGCAGGTGGCCCCTCGCCGCCGCTCGGCCCCTGGAGGAGTGCATCGTCGCGCAGAAACCCCTAAGCCGACATACAGCACGAGGACCGGTTGCTCCACCCGATGGATCGCGCCGGAGCAGCATTCCCGCTCGATTCAGATGCGGCAGGCGGCCCCCGTTCAAGCCGAGAACAAGATGGGTAACCCATCCCTTGTGTCGCGGGCCGACAACTGCCTCCTCAGGGGGAAAAGTCATCGACCGCCTACGCAGAGACTCTGCAGAAGGTTGACGGTTCGGAAGCGCGCGATACGAGCCCTGCCGATCGTCAACTGCAGCTGCTGAACTCGTTCGCCAATAGGTGGACCGACTGCGCGAGGCTGAAGGCGTCTGGGGTTCGCTCATCTCGGGGTCAGGCCGAGCGGTCCTTCAACGCGCGCCCTGCGACTGCAGCACCGTCTTGACGGTCCAGAGCAGGATGACGAAGTCGTCGAGCAGCGACCAGTTCTCCGCGTAGTAGAGGTCGAGGCGCACCGTGTCCTCCCATGACAGGTCGCTGCGCCCGCTGACCTGCCAGAGGCCAGTGATGCCCGGCTTGACGAGCAGCCGGCGGCCCGCCGCGTTGTCGTAGAGCGCGACCTCCTCTGCCCGCTGCGGTCGCGGTCCGACGATGCTCATCTCGCCTCGCAGCACGTTGAAGAACTGCGGCAGCTCGTCCAGCGAGTACTTGCGGATGAACGCACCAAAGCGGGTGATTCGCGGATCGTTCTCTACCTTGAAGAGTGGCTTGTCGTCCGTGCCCTGATCCTTAAGGAGCGTTGCGAGTTCCGCGTCGGCTCCCACCCGCATAGAGCGGAATTTAAACACGTTGAATGCCTTGCCGTTTAGACCGATCCGTTGCTGCCGGAACACGACCGGGCCCGGGGACGTGAGTCGCACCCCGATGGCCGTGGCAATCATGATCGGGGCCGACAACAGGATGGCGACGCATGCGACACCAAAGTCAATCGCGGCTTTGGTCGCCTTCTTGCCCCCTTCGTAAGCCGGCGAGTCGACGTACATCAGCGGCATTCCGCCTACTGGCCGGGTGTGGATGCGAGTGCCCGCGACCTCGGTTATCGCAGGCGCGACCATCAGATCAACGCCGGTCGACTCGAGCTGCCAGCCAATACGCCGCACCGCCTCGGGAGGCAGCTCGGCAGAGCCGGCGAGCGCGACGGCATGTACCCGCTCTCTCCTGGCGATCGCAGCGACCTCCTCGAAGGAGCCGAGCCGCGGCAGGGGCAGGCCCGTGCCCGAGGCATCGGGCGGCATGCATGCTCCAACGATCTCGAAGCCCAGGTAGCTGCGGCGCCGAAACTCGTCATAGACGTGGTCCACGGACGCCGCGGCCCCGACGAGCAGAACGCGCACCAGGTAGCGCCCTCGCCCCCGCTGACGCCGAAGCCACTGACGCCAGGCCCATCGAGACGCGACGAGCAGCACGACGCCGACCGGGAAGGCGGTGACGATGTAGCCGCGGGCAGGCAAGAACTGGCAGAGCAGCGCCACGATCCCGACAAGACCGAAGAGGCGGAAGCTCGCGTCGGCGATACGGGTGTACTCCGCGAATCCGGAGCCGATTATGCGCGAACTGCGTGAATCTGCGAGCTTCAACGCCAAGAGCCACACGGCCAGCAGCACGAGAGTCGCGGCCCAGTACGGAACGGCCGCTGCCCGCCCCGCGCTCGCCACGTTCTGTGAGGCGTCGAGTCCGATCCAGAGTCGCTGCGACCCGAGCAGCACCGTCACGAGGATCAGAAAATCCGTGACGAGGAGCCGCCGCTGGTACGCCCGCTCCCACTTCGGCCGGGACCGTCCGATCGCCGCCCCAATAGGCGGCATAACGCGGAGAGCAGATCGTCGGACGGGCTGGACGCGCGGCAATTCGTCACGCAGGGTCGGACGCTCGGTCGTCACTGCCACCTCTGCCTCCCGTGTCGTCGAACCAATGAGGCCTTCAGCGTCTAGTGCCGGACGGGTAACCCGTCCGAGGCACGCCGTCCCTCGAGCACATCGCGGATCACGAGGACGTCGCGGTGCAGGATCAGCAGCCGGACCGCGAGCGCGACGAGGAACCCGATCAGCGCCCCCGACGTGTTGGCGACCACGTCGGCCAGGCTCGCGACCCGCCCCGGCAGCAGCAGCAGCTGCGTCGTCTCGATCGCGGCGGAGAAGAGCCCGCCGGCGATCACCGCGAGCCAGGAGAAGCGCAGCGGCAGCAGGAGCCCGCCGAGGAAGCCGACCGGCACGAAGAACACGATGTTCGCGGCGAACTCCACGAACCCGTAGTCGATGAACCTCGGGACGCCGCGCTCGTGCAGCTCCTGCAGGAACCGCTCGATGTAGGGGTCGAGGCCTCGGTCGACCGTCGTCGGCCACAGCGTGACGAGCAGCACGACCCCGACGTACATCAGGGCGAGCACGGTGACGAACCGCACGCGGAACGCCCCGGCGAGCGTTCCTCGGGCCATGCCGCCCGATGGTACGGCGCTCCACGAAGCCTGAACGAGCGCCGACCTCTGGATTCCGGAACAATGGCCGCAATGCGCGGCATCATCCTCGCGGGCGGCTCCGGCACGCGCCTGCACCCCATCACGATGGGCGTCTCGAAGCAGCTGGTCCCGGTCTACGACAAGCCGATGATCTACTACCCGCTGTCGACCCTGATGCTCGCGGGCATCCGCGACGTGCTCGTCATCACGACGCCGCACGACGCCGACCAGTTCCGGCGTCTGCTCGGCGACGGCAGCCAGTTCGGCATCTCGATCGAGTTCGCGGTGCAGGCGGAGCCGAACGGCCTGGCCCAGGCCTTCGTCATCGGCGCGGACTTCATCGGCGACGACTCCGTCGCGCTCGTGCTCGGCGACAACATCTTCTACGGCGACGGCCTCGGCACCCAGCTGCGCCGGTACCACGACCTCGACGGCGGGGCGATCTTCGCCTACTGGGTCGCCGACCCGGAGCGCTACGGCGTCGTCGAGTTCGATGCCGACGGCAAGGCGGTGTCCCTGGAGGAGAAGCCGGCGCGGCCGAAGAGCAGCTTCGCGGTGCCCGGCCTCTACTTCTACGACAACGACGTGAAGGCCATCGCCCGCGACCTCGCCCCCTCACCGCGCGGGGAGTACGAGATCACCGACGTGAACAAGGCCTACCTGTCCGCCGGGAGGCTGCAGGTCGAGGTGCTGCGCCGCGGCACCGCCTGGCTCGACACCGGCACGCACGACTCGCTGCACGACGCCGGCGAGTACGTGCGCACCATCGAGCACCGGCAGGGCCTGAAGATCGGGGCGCCGGAGGAGGTTGCCTGGCGGCTCGGCTTCCTCGACGACGAGGGCCTGCGGGAGCGGGCCGAGAAGCTGACGAAGTCGGGCTACGGGCAATACCTGCTCGGGCTGCTCGAGAGAGGGGTCCACGCATGAAGCTGCTCGTCACCGGAGGCGCGGGCTTCATCGGCTCGAACTTCGTGCACCACGTGCTCAAGACGACCGACCACTCCGTCGTCGTGCTCGATGCGCTCACCTACGCCGGCAACCGTGCGTCGCTCGACGGGCTGCCCGACGACCGGTTCGAGCTGGTGGTCGGCGACATCACCGACGCCGTGCTCGTCGACCGCCTCACCGGCGAGGCGGACGCGGTGGTCCACTACGCCGCCGAGTCCCACAACGACAACTCGCTGCACGACCCGCGCCCGTTCCTCGACACGAACATCGTCGGCACCTACACGCTGATCGAGGCCGCCCGGAAGCACGGCACCCGCTTCCACCACATCTCGACCGACGAGGTCTACGGCGACCTCGAGCTCGACGATCCGGACCGCTTCACCGAGCAGACCCCCTACAACCCGTCGAGCCCGTACTCCTCGACCAAGGCGGGCAGCGACCTGCTCGTCCGTGCATGGGTGCGCTCGTTCGGGCTGCGGGCGACGATCTCCAACTGCTCGAACAACTACGGGCCTTACCAGCACGTCGAGAAGTTCATCCCCCGCCAGATCACGAACGTGATCGACGGGGTCCGCCCGAAGCTCTACGGCGCCGGGCAGAACGTGCGCGACTGGATCCACGCCTCCGACCACTCGAGCGCCGTCCTGACGATCCTCGAGCAGGGCCGCATCGGTGAGACCTACCTCATCGGCGCCGACGGCGAGGAGGACAACAGGTCGGTCGTCGAGACGATCCTCGAGGCGATGGGACAGCCGAAGGACGCCTACGACCACGTCACCGACCGCGCGGGCCACGACCTCCGCTACGCCATCGACTCGACGAAGCTGCGGACCGAGCTCGGCTGGCGTCCCGCCTACGGCGACTTCCGCGCAGGGCTCGCGGACACGATCACCTGGTACCGGGAGCACGAGGACTGGTGGCGGGCGCAGAAGGCCGCGACGGAGGCCCGCTACCAGCAGCAGGGGCAGGCATGAGCGCCGCGTTCGCGCACGACAAGGCGCTCGCGGTTCACGAGACACCGATCCCCGGGCTGCTGCTCGTCGACCTCCCCGTGCCCGGCGACAACCGCGGCTGGTTCAAGGAGAACTGGCAGCGGGAGAAGCTGCTCGCCCTCGGCCTGCCGGACCTCGGCCCGGTGCAGAACAACATCTCGTTCAACGACGCCGCCGGCACGACCCGCGGCATCCACGCGGAGCCGTGGGACAAGTACGTCTCCGTGGCGACCGGCCGGATCTTCGGCGCATGGGTCGACCTCCGCGAGGGCGAGACCTTCGGCGCGGTCTTCACCGCCGAGCTGGATCCGTCCCGCGCGATCCTCGTGCCTCGCGGGGTCGGCAACAGCTACCAGACGCTCGAGCCCGACACGGCGTACACCTACCTGGTCAACGACCACTGGTCGCCGGACGCCGCCTACACGTTCCTGAACCTCGCGGACGAGACCGTGGCCATCGACTGGCCGATCCCGCTCGACAGCGTCGAGATCTCCGCGAAGGACATGGCGCATCCGCGGCTCGCCGACGTGGTCCCGATGGCGGCGAGGAAGACGCTCGTGCTCGGCGGGAACGGACAGCTCGGCCGGGCGCTGCGCGAGGTCTTCCCCGACGCGGAGTTCACCACGCGCGCCGAGCTCGACGTCACGGATCCGGCCGCCTTCTCGTCACGCCGCTGGCGCGACTACGGCACGATCATCAACGCCGCCGCCTACACGGCAGTGGACGAGGCCGAGACGCCGGAGGGGCGCGTGCGCGCCTGGGCGGTCAACGTCTCCGCCGCCGCCGCCCTGGCGCGGGTCGCGGTCGCCCACGACCTGAGGATCGTCCACATCTCGAGCGACTACGTCTTCGACGGGCGTGCGCGGGAGCACGACGAGCACGAGCCCTTCAGCCCGCTCGGCGTGTACGGACAGACCAAGGCCGCGGCCGACGCCGTCATCTCCACAGCCCCGTTCCACTACATCGTGCGGACGAGCTGGGTGATCGGCGATGGCAAGAATTTCGTTCGAACGATGCAATCCCTGGCGATTCGAGGCCTGTCTCCCCAGGTGGTGGACGACCAGGTCGGTCGGCCCACCTTCGCGACGGAGCTGGCCCGAGGCATCGCGCATCTGCTCGCCTCCGACGCCCCCTTCGGGACGTACAACCTGTCGAACGGCGGACCTCCGGCGTCCTGGGCGGACGTCGCACGCCGTGTCTTCACGAGCGTCGGCAGGGAGTCGACCGCGGTGAAGAGCGTGTCGTCCAAGGACTACCTGCGACCTGAGCAGGCGGAGCGCCCGCTCAGGTCGACGCTCGACCTCGAGAAGTTGACCAGGACGGGCTTCGAGCCGGAGGACTGGCGGACGGCGCTCCAGCACCACCTCGACGCAGATCGCTGAATCCCGCGAACCATCTGCGCAACGCCGATCGAGTCCGAGACCGATTGGGTCGCGACCTGCGACGCTGATGCGCCGCCTCGCGGCTCCGACGACAGAAGGACCTTTCATGCGCCGGCTTCAGGCCCTCCGTGCAACCGTGCTCGCCGGAGCACTCTCCGTCGCGCTGATGGGAGCCACGCTGCCCGCTACCGCCGCCAGTGCGGCGAGCTCCGCCAAGACCGGGACCACCTATCGTGTGGACTGTTCACAGCGAAAGACCGGCGACGGTCGATCTCGCCCTTTCAACTCGCTCTCGGCCGTGAACCGGCACGCCTCCTTCGGTCCGGGTGACAGGATTCTCGTCCGCCGAGGCACCACCTGCACGGGCAGGCTGCAACCCCGCGGATCCGGCACATCGGCGCGGAAGATCGTCCTCGGCGCCTTCGGTCGTGGGGCTAAGCCCATCCTGCGGGGGGACGGAACGCCCTCCAACACGGCCACGCTCACCTTGAAGAACGTGCACGACTGGACCGTGCAGGACCTGCACGTGACCAACGCCGGGAAGGCGAGCTCGACGGGGGCCTACCGCAGCGCAGTCCTCCTCCTCAACGACAACGTCGGAACGCTGCCCGGCATGACGGTGCAGCGCCTCACCGTCGATCACGTCGTCAGCAACCTCGCCTCCAAGGGCGCCGACTCACGCGAGTTCGGCGGCATCATCGCGAAGACCTGGGGCCATCTTGGCGGCGGCTATGACGGTCTCAAGATTCTGCACAATCAGGTGACGGGCGTCGGCCGCTCCGGCATCGTCGTCGCCAACCACACCGCCGAGCCCCGGGCCTGGGACGATCGAGTGCGCATCGCCTACAACGCGGTCCGCGCCGTGAAGGGCGACAGTATCATCCTGCGCGGCTCGCGGGACAGCCGGATCGACCACAACCTCAGCGTGAACGGCTCGAACATGTTCCCCTGCACTCGCTGCGGCGGCATCAGCCCGGACACCGCGAACGCCGGCATCTGGCCAGCGGAATCGCAGCGCACGCGCATCGACCACAACGAGGTGTACGGAGAGCACGCACTCGGCGGGGACGGCGAGGGCATCGACGTCGACCGGAGCGCGGTCGACACGGTCGTCGAGTACAACTATCTCCACGACAATCAGGGCGGCGGCATCCTCTTCTGCGGATCTCTGCGCACGACGGCCCGATTCAACATCCTGCAGAACAATCAGAGGTCGGCCTTCGCCTTTATCGGCTCCATCCCCGCGAAGGACACGAGGATTTACAACAACACCGTGTACAACTCACGCAAGAGCGGCGCAAAGATCGTCCGCTACTTCAACGGCGCACACGGCTCCAAGATATCGTTCAACAACAACGTGCTCATCAATTACGGCAACCGCACGTACCTCTGGCCCACGAAGCGAACCACCAAGGCGAACACGCTCGTCGGTCTACACGGAGCCGGACGCCCGACCGACTCGAAGACCTCGTGGGCGAGCCCGGGCTTGAAGCACCCCGGATCCGGACGAACTGGGTTCAAGACGCTCAGCGGCTACAAGCCGAGGCACCCGTCGACCTTCCCGAAGGGCGTGGCGATCCCGAAGAGCGTCACCCGGGACTTCTTCGGCAAGAAGATCAATCCCGCGAAGCCACCGCGGGGCGCCGCGGGCTGACGCTGGTCAGTAGAAGGGGTGGGAGGCACTGCCTCTCACCCCTTCTACGTTCTCCGGCACCGCAGCGTGTCCTGCCCGAGGCCCTAACCCTCAGCCATAGGTTGAAGGCATGGCGATGACCCTTCGACTCAGCCCCGCCGAGGACGAGACCCTGGCCCGCCTCGCGCGATCGTTCCGGACGAGCAAGAACCTCGCGGCGGCCGCAGCCATCGACCTCGCCGCGCCGAAGCCGGACCACACCGAGTTCGTCCGCGAGTCCACCGGCCGGCTCCTCGAGCAGTACTCCGCGCTCTTCGGGCGCCTCGCCGAGGCCTGAGCGCTCAGCCGCCGAGCGACGCCTCCTGCCCGCAGGCGGCGGTCGCCCGGAGGACGTCCTTCACCCGCTCCTCCGGCAGCACGACGAGCGGCCACGACTGGTCGTCCTCCACCAGGCGCACGACGCGGAGCCCGTCCGCGGCCAGCACGCCGTCCGCGATCCGCGTCGCCGCGGGCAGGTCGTCGGTGTCGGTCGCCTCGTCGAGGTCCGGCTGCGCGGCGAAGACCCGCGGCAGCTGCGCCAGCGCGTCGGTCAGCTCCATCCCGGTGTCGTCGGCGTGCAGGTAGGCGAGCGCGCCGGCCTCGTCCAGGCCGTCGAGCAGCGCCTCCCACGGGTCCTCGCCGCCCTCGACCGCATCGCGGACCGCCGCGGCGACCGCGTCGTCGTCCTCGATCAGCCGCGCCAGCCGCTCCCAGTCCCCCGCACCCGCCATGCAGCGATCCTGCCCCGGGGACCCGGGTGCGGGCCGGGATCGCGAGCGCCCGCGCTGGGTATCGTGGAGGCGGCGACCGGTCGGGTCGCTCCCATCCGCCGCGCGGACGCGCCGAGCCGGTCTGGAGTCAGGTGTCAGTCGATCCGTACGCCTCGCGCCCGTCGCAGGCGGCGCCGGTCGAGTACCTCTCCGTCGACGACGTGGTCCAGATCGTCGAGATGTTCAGCGAGTCGCCGCTGCGCGAGGCCGTCCGCGACCTCGGCCTGCTGATCGGCGCCGTGGACCGGCCGTCGCTGAAGTACCGCGGGATGGACGTCTACACGCCGCTCGAGATGAAGGCCGCCGCCTTCATGGAGAGCCTGTCGCGCAGCAACGCCCTCTTCGACGGCAACAAGCGCCTCGCCTGGCTCGCCACCAACGTCTTCCTCGAGCTGAACGGCAAGACGGTGCACTTCAGCGACAACGAGATCTTCTCGCTGCTGCGCGAGGTGCAGCAGGGCTACCTCGCGACCAACGAGCTGGCGCACCGCCTGCACACGCGCATCGCGCCGCTGCAGGGCTGAGCGCTACCGCCGCACCCGGCGGTACACCTCCCGCAGCACGGCGCGGCCGCGCTTGCGCATCCGCTTGACCCGGCCCTTCCAGACCGCGGACGCGGGCGCCGGCGCGGACGGCGAGTGCCGGAGGATCGATAGCGAGTCGCCCTGCACCTTCACCGCGCGCCGCCCGAGCCAGGCGCCGTACTCCCCCGTCGCGAAGGTCAGCTCGTACGTGCCGTTCGGCAGCGACTCGGTGCTCGAGACCTCGAGGCGGGCGCCCTGCGGGGTCGCGTGCAGGTCGCCGCGCAGCACGTGCTCCTCCCCCGCGCCGCCCGTGTCGGGCACGAGGCGCACCGCGGCCTGGATGCGCGACTCCCCGGTGCTCGCGACTCGCGGCAGCGGGATAGCCAGCCCGCCGCGGATCGTGCCCTGCACATGACCGGTGCCCGGGCCGCCGTCGGCGATGGGGTTGCGCAGGCGCCCGGCGAGGTCGAGCGACAGCGAGCCGTTCCGGGTCTTGTAGGCCACCGCCGGCAGGGGTCCGAGCACCGCGGGCTGCGCGGGCCCGTCGTACTGCACGGCGCCGCCGCGGGTCGCGCTCGCCCAGCGCACGTCCGCGATGAGGTCGTGCACCCCCGCCGCGAGCGGTGCGCCGAGCGCCGCGGTGCGCGGGTCGATGACGGCGTGCGCGGTCAGCCTGGGCGCGACCCGGCCGTCCTCGAACTGCTCCCACGTCGCGGCGCCGACGGTCGGCACCTGCCAGGTGACGTGACCGAAGCGGTCCCGGACGCCGAGGTCGACCCGGAACTCCTGGAGCGTGTCCGTGAAGTCGGTGACGGCGGCGGGCAGCGCGGCGAGCAGCCGCGGCGACAGGTCGCGCTGCACGCGGCCGTCCACCCGGCGCAGCGCGACGCGCTTGCCCGCCTTGTCGAGCCACTGCGCCTCGAGCTCGAGGTGCAGCACCCCGGCCTCCCAGCGCGCGGACCGGGCGACCACGCGCGCCGCGGTGTTCGCGTCCGCGGTCCAGAGGTCCATCAGCAGGTCAGGCCGCTCCTGCCGCAGCAGCAGCGCGCGGGCCCGCGGCTGCGGGCCGAGATCGTCGTCCCACTCCTCCGGGACGTAGCGCGTCTGGATGGCGCGGGCGCGGCGCATCGCCATCTCGGCCTCGGCGCCCGACGAGCCCCGCAGGTTGCGGCTGAGGCGGGTCAGCACCCGGCCCCGGTACTGGTGCAGCAGCGCGGCCTTCCGCGCCGCCTCGTGCGCGGGACCTGCGAGCGTCTCGTCGATGAAGGCGAACAGCTCGTCCAGCCGGTCCCAGAACTCCTCGGTGCGCGGGCCGTAGGTCTTCGAGTTGTTGCTCCGGCTCGACCACCACAGGTAGGCGGGGGTGTCCGCCAGCACGGCAACGCGCTCCGCGTGGCGCCACGCCTCGACGTTGAGGTAGATGTCCTCCCACAGCTGCCGGCGCCCCTCGGGGAAGCGGATGCCGTGCTCGTCGAGGAACGCGCGCCGGTACAGCTTGTGCGGCACCATCGGCAGCAGCCGGTCGATGCCGCCGTCGGTCACCGCGTTCGCGACGTTGCCGTCCACGAGCGCCGGCATGCACCACCAGGCGTCGGAGGTCTTCGACTCCTTCGGGCTCAGCACGTCCGCCCGCGTCTCGGCCGCGTACTCCGCCATCCGTCGCAGCGCGTCGGGGTACAGCGAGTCGTCGTGGTCCATGTAGAGGACGTACTCGCCCCGCGCGATGCCCGTCGCGACGTTGCGGGGGCGGCTCGGCCAGCCCGAGTTCTCGATGCGCTCCACCCGCATGTTCGGGCGGGAGGAGGCGAGGCGGCTGATGCGCTCGAAGGTGTCGTCCGGCGACCCGTCGTCGACGACGATGGTCTCGAACTGGTCCTGCGGCAGCGTCTGCGCGTCGAGCGAGCGCATCACGCGGTCGAAGCCCTCGCCCGGGCGGTAGGCCGCGATCACGACCGAGATGCGCGGCGCCGACTCGTGCGGCTGGGCCATGCCGTTTCCTCCCCGGTGACGGAAGCGGGCGCGGTGGTGCGGAACCCGCCAGGCACGCTACCGGGCAGGGCTGCGTCGTGCGATGCGGGTCAGGGACGACCCATGCCGAGGTAGGTCCAGCCGGCGGCGCGCCAGGCCTCGGGATCGAGGACGTTGCGGCCGTCGATGATCAGCGGGGTGCGGACCTGCTCCTTCAGCGCCACCGGGTCGAGGTCGCGGTACTCCTGCCACTCGGTGACCAGCACCACGCAGTCGGCGCCGTGGAGGGCGTCGGCGGTGTCAGTGGCGAAGCCCAGCTGCGGCTGCAGCCGGATCGAGTTCGGGATCGCCTCCGGGTCGGTGGCGATCACGTGCGCGCCCCGCCCGTTCAGCTGCACCGCCACGTCCAGCGCCGGGCTGTCGCGCACGTCGTCGCTGTCGGGCTTGAACGCCAGCCCCAGCACCGTCACCTTCTTCTGGAACACCTGCCCGCCGAGCGCGTCCACGACCAGGTCGACCATCCGCTGGCGGCGACGCAGGTTGATCGCGTCGATCTCCTTCAGGAACGCCACCGACTCGCCGCGGCCCAGCTCCTCCGCCCGCGCGCTGAACGCCCGGATGTCCTTCGGCAGGCACCCGCCGCCGAACCCGATCCCCGCGTTCAGGAACCGCCGCCCGATCCGCGCGTCGTAGCCGATCGCATCCGCCAGCTTCGTCACGTCCGCATCCGCGACCTCGGCGATCTCCGCCATCGCGTTGATGAAGCTGATCTTCGTGGCCAGGAACGCGTTCGCGGCCACCTTCACCAGCTCCGCGGTCTGGTAGTCCGCCACCACGCACGGCGTCCCCGCCGCGAGCGCGGTCGCGTAGACCTCCTCCAGCAGCGCCCTCGCGTGCGCGGCGTCCTCCGGGTCGGCCGGCAGCCCGAACACCAGCCGGTCCGGGGTGATCGTGTCCTTCACCGCGAAGCCCTCGCGCAGGAACTCCGGGTTCCACGCCAGCAGCGCGCCTGAGCCGGAGTCCTTGATCTTCGCCGCCAGCCGCGCCGCCGTCCCCACCGGCACCGTCGACTTCCCCACCACCAGGTCGCCCGGCTGCAGGTGCGGGATCAGCGCGTCGACCGCCGCGTCCACGAACGTCAGGTCCGCGGAGTTCGAACCGCGCGCCTGCGGCGTCCCCACCGCGATGAAGTGCACCCGCGCCCCGGCCGCTGCGCCCATCGACGTCGTGAACGACAGCCGGCCCGTCGCCCCGGCCGACTGCAGGATCTCCGGAAGCCCCGGCTCGAAGAACGGCGCCTGCCCGGCGCTCAGCGCCTGCACCTTGCCCGGGTCCACGTCCACCCCGACCACCTCGTGGCCCAGCTCCGCCATCGACGCCGAGTGCACCGCGCCCAGGTAGCCGCAGCCGATCACGGAAAGACGCATGGAGGACACCTCTCGAGAGCAGGGGCGCTGGGTGGCGCACGGATCAGGACGAGCCTGGCAGAACAATGGTCGTCGGCCATGGAACACGCGGCCGGAGGCTCCGTGGCGGCTGCCGATCCGCCCGCACCCCCGGTTAGGCTGCCCGCCATGGCAGAGCAGGGGCGCCTGAAGACCGTCGCGGTGATCCTGGCGGGCGGTGTCGGGGTGCGGGCCGGGCTCGGGATGCCGAAGCAGCTGGCGCGGATCGCGGGCAAGCCGATCATCGAGCACACGATCGCCGCCGTCGACGCGGCCGACTGCATCGACGAGATCTTCGTGATGATGGAGCCGAACCACATGCCGGCGGTCGAGGAGCTGATCCCCCGCTACGGCAAGCTCACCGGCGTCTACCCCGGCGGCGAGACCCGCAACGACACGACCCGCCTCGCGCTCGAGCGCCTCGGCGAGGACGAGTGCAAGGTGCTGTTCCACGACGCGGTGCGTCCGTTCGTCGACGAGCGGATCCTGCAGGACTGCGTCGACGCGCTCGACCACTACGGCGCCGTCGACGTCGCCATCCCATCGGCCGACACGATCATCCAGATCAACACCGAGACGAACGTGCTGGTCGACGTGCCGCCGCGCGCGCTGCTGCGCCGAGGGCAGACGCCGCAGGCGTTCCTCGCCTCCGCGATCCGCCGCGCCTACGAGCGCGCGGGCAGGGACAAGAACTTCGTCGCCACGGACGACTGCACCGTCGTGCTGAAGTACACGCCCGACGTGCCGATCTCCGTCGTCGCCGGCTCCGACGAGAACATGAAGATCACCGAGTCGATCGACGTCTTCATCGCCGACAAGCTGTTCCAGCTGAAGTCCGCGACCCCGGACGGGCTGTCGACCGCGGACCGGGAGCGGGCGCTCGAGGGCAAGACCGTCGTCGTGTTCGGCGGCAGCGAGGGCATCGGGGCTGCGATCGCGGACGCGGCGCAGCGGTTCGGCGCCTCCGTGTTCCCGTTCTCGCGCTCCGCGACCGGCACCGACATCCGCAAGCGCAAGCGGGTGCGGGCCGCGCTCGACCAGGCGCTGGAGGCGACGGGGCGGATCGACTACGTCGTGAACTCCGCGGGCATCCTCGAGATGGGCGGGCTCGACACCTTCAGCCACCAGGCCGTGAAGAACACGATCCAGGTGAACCTGATGGGGCCGATCATCATCGCCCAGGAGGCGCTGCCGGCGCTGAAGGAGACCAAGGGGCAGCTGCTCTACTTCACCTCCTCCAGCTACACGCGGGGGCGGGCGAACTACGGGATGTACTCCGCCACGAAGGCGGCGACGGTGAACCTGACGCAGTCGCTGTCCGAGGAGTGGGCCGAGCACGGGGTGCGCGTGAACTGCATCAACCCGGAGCGGACCGCGACGGGGATGCGCACGAAGGCGTTCGGCGAGGAGCCGGCCGGCACCCTGCTCGCCGCGGAGACGGTCGCGATGGCCTCGATCGACACGCTGCTGTCGACGGTGACCGGCCAGATCGTCGACGTGCGCCGGCGGGACAAGGCTCCGCAGCCCGCCTGAGCGCGTCGGGCGCGCGGGCTCGGGTGGGCTCGAGGCTCGCTGCGCTCGCACCTCGACCGACGGCGAGGGGCGCGCGCGGCGTGCTGGGGGGACGTCCGTCAGACGCCGGGGCGGGCGAAGGCGCGGCGGCGGCGCTGCGTCGCGATCGCCTCGTCGACCGAGGTGCGGAAGCGGCGCTCGAAGTCGCCCGCGGAGTCGAGGGTGCGGCCCAGCGCGAGGCGATCGGCCGCGTGCGCGTCGGCACCGAGGGCGTCGTCGAGCGCCGTGAACACGTCCTCCGGGTATCGGCGCAGGATCGTGCCCGCCGCCGCCATCGGGAAGGAGGTGCGGATCGCCTCGTCGGAGAGCGAGCCGATCGCGGGCACGGCATAGGGCACGTCGGCCCGGACGGCCTCGGTCAGCGCCGGGGAGACGTCCGCGACGACGAAGCGGGCCACGCTCAGGACGGTGCGCAGCTGCTCGGTCGGCACGACCGCGTGCTCGGGCCCGGCGGCCGACACGAGGCGCCGGAGCCGGTCGAGCTCGGTCGCGACCGTCGGCAGCCGCGCGCCGGTCGGCGCAGCGGGGACGAACCGCACCTGGACGTCCTGGCGTGCGAGCAGCGCGTCGAGGATCCGGCGACCGCGGGTGAGCAGGGAGGAGACGTCGACGGCGTCGACCGGCGCCTCCCAGGTCGGGGCGTACACCACGACCGGCTTCCCCTCGCGGGGCGCGCTCGGCTCGGCGAGCGGCGGCCGGACGGCGCCGATCTGCTTCACCTTCGACGCCGGCACCCCGCTGACCGGGTAGTCGTAGCGGGCGGCGCCGGCCGGCCCGGCCACCCAGATCTCGTCGTACATGCGGGCGATCGGGCTGCGCGACTCCGGCTCGTCGGAGTCCCCGTGCCCGACCAGGACGTCGTAGACGCCGGGCACCCGCAGCAGGTGGTTGTTGATGTTCGTCGAGTCGCTCGGGTAGAGGGCGAGGTCGACGGTCGGCACCATGAACAGCTCGACGTCCTGGCTGCGCGGCGCCCAGACGACGGGGA
The DNA here is from genome assembly GCF_042680685.1 of Amnibacterium endophyticum. Lineage (NCBI taxonomy): Bacteria > Bacillati > Actinomycetota > Actinomycetes > Micrococcales > Microbacteriaceae > Amnibacterium > Amnibacterium endophyticum. The sequence goes on from NZ_JBHUEA010000005.1 coordinate 64,361, forward strand.
CGCCGCAGCCGTCGAGGGCGTCGAGGTGGCTCTGCTCGCGGACGAGGATCATGCAGGGCCGCTCGAGCGCGAGCAGCGCGGGCACCCACAGCTGCACCTGCTCCACGGTGCCGCGGCGGCCGCTGTGGTGCAGGACGACCTCGGGCGCGTGCGCCTCGAGCGCGGCGCGGACGGTCTCGCGGACCTCGTCCGGCGCGCGGCGGTTCAGCACCCGGTACTGCAGGGCTCGGCCCGCGAGCACCAGCAGGACGACCGCGATCACGATCCACTGCGCCACGAGCGCGGCGCCGTAGCGGTCAGTCGCCTCGCCGATCGTGTAGCCGAGCGGGATCAGCAGGGTCAGCACCGTGAAGGGGCCGTCGGGCTCCGCGATCGGGCGCAGCGGCTGCGGTGCGGGCAGTCCCGGCACCGCGAGGTTCCGCCAGCTGACCGGGCCGCCGGCACGCCGCCAGTTCACCCGGCGGGCGAAGACGAGGACGAGGTCGCGGCCGCCCGCGAGCAGCAGCACCGCGACGACGGTGAGCGCGACGATCGGCCCGGCGTCCGGCAGCAGCCTCGCGGCCAGCAGCGCGGTCAGCACGTCGAGCGACAGCAGCCGGAAGCGGACGTCGAGCACCGATGCCAGCGACTCCGGCAGCAGGTGGGGGGCTCGGCGGGACAGCAGCAGCTCGAGCACCACGACGACGATCGCGGCCACGAGGAACGGCAGCGCGAGCGCCGCGACCGCGGAGACCAGCAGGACCAGGTACGCCGCGAGCAGGCCCGCCGTGACGACGAGCCGGACGAGGCGGCTCACGAGACGCGCGCCGCGGCGAGGCGGGCGTCGGCCCGCTCGACGAACAGGTCGACCTCGTGCAGGAACACGGCCATCGGGTCGCCCTCGGGCCCGAGCAGGTGCTCGGCGAGCGCCTCGCGCTGCGGGCGGCGGAGGTCCGCGCCCGCCGCGTCCGCGAGCGCCTCCGGCAGCCCCGCGCAGTCGCTGCCGAGCAGCACCGCCGCGCCGGAGGAGGGGAAGAGCGCCCGGAACTCCGCCTCCGGCAGGTCCCGGCGATTGGTGACCGCGTAAGGCTTGCGGCTGGCGAGGAAGTCGGTGATGACGCTCGAGATGTCGCTGATCAGGATGTCCGCGCGGTTGAACGCCTCGTACAGCGAGTTCGGCGTCGGAGCGACGACCTGGCTGCCGTTCCCGGCGCGGCGCACGGCCTCGTCGATCGCCTCGCGGGCCCGCCCGGCGGCGGGCAGGCGGTGCCCGGTCAGCGGGTGCGGCTTGAACAGCACCCGGGCCCCGGTCTCGAGGCAGGTCTGCACGATCCGCTCCCCCATCGTGGCGACCGAGGAGTAGTCGGCCTCGTCGAAGAAGCCCTCCCACGTCGGCGCGTAGAGCACGGTCAAGCGGTCGCCCGGCTGGTGGTCGTCCGGCTGCGCCCGGCGGATGTCCGCGAGCTGGGGCCGACCGACCGGCCGGACCACGTTCAGGTCGATGCCCTCGTCGACGGCGGCGTACCGCTCGACCGCGGCGCGGCCGGCGACCCAGATCTCGTCGTACATGCGGTTCAGCGGGCTGAAGCTGCCGACCTTGTCGCTGTCGCCGTGCCCGATGAAGCTGTGCATGGGGCCGGGGATGCGGATGGTCTCGTTGTTCTTCACGACGTTGGTGGGGTACAGCACCACCCGCACCGAGCGCGGCATGACGGACAGCAGGTCGCCCACCGACGGCGCCACGACGGTCGGCTTCGTGATCGTCTCGACCCCGTCCAGGTGCACCGCCTCGCGCAGCACGACCAGCACGGGGCGCTCCATCGCGTTGATCACGCTGGCCCAGACGCCCAGGGCGTAGGTGCCGGAGGCGGGCGACGAGAAGGAGAAGACGACCTCGGGCGCGTACTCCCGCACCGCTTCGGCGAGCGTCGTGTCCGTGATGCGCACGGGGTGGGAGCCGCGCGGCCCCCACGCGGCGAGTGCGAGGCCGACGGCGCTGAAGGCGACGAGGAGCGCGAGCGCGGCGAGCAGCACGGGCACGGAGCCGATGCCTGCGGCGGCGAGGGTGAACCCGGCGAGGACCAGCACCTCGGTGGTCGTGATCAGACGCAGGCCGTCGACCGGCAGGACGTCCTGGACGGGGTCCGGCAGCGGGCCCGGCCCCTGCTCGGAGCCGTCCCGCTGTCCTGAGCCTGTCGAAGGGACGTCGAGGTGGCGCCACGTCATGCCGGCCCGCTCGCGCGCGGACCGGCGCACGCCGAGCGCGGTGTAGACCGTGAGCGCCAGGTGCAGCGCGAGCACCGTGATCAGCAGGACCGCGAGCGAGAAGAACGCGAGCTGCGGCGGGGTCGCGGCGACCGCGGCGGCGACCGAGCCGTTCCGCACGAGCGACCGCTCCGGCCGGTCGAGGAGGATGCGGCGGGCGATGCGCCGCAGCCGCGGCGAGCGCTCGCCGCGCGCGATGTCGGCGGCGAGGCTGGGCACCGCGCCGACCATCGAGATCGCCCAGAGGCCCGTCAGCAGCGCGACGATCGCGGCGAGCACCGCGAGCGCGACGAGCCCGAGGTCGACGACGTCGCTCGACTCCTGCCCGAAGCGGACCGGGGCGATGCGGCGCTGCCGGCCCCTCATCGATCCCCGCCGACGAGCCGCGGCACGAGGCGGTTCTCGACCGTCGAGATCGCGGCGCCGATCGCCATGTGCATGTCGAGGTACTGGTAGGTGCCGAGCCGGCCGCCGAAGAACACGTCCGGCTCCTGCGGCATCAGCTCGCGGTAGCGGAGCAGGCGGTCACGGTCGTCCGGGCTGTTCACGGGGTAGTACGGCTCGTCGGCACCGGTCGCGAAGCGCGAGTACTCGCGCATGATCACCGTCGCGTCCGCCGGGCTGTCGCGCTCCGGGTGGAAGTGCTTGAACTCGTGGATGCGCGTGTAGGGCACGTCGAGGTCCGAGTAGTTCATGACGGAGGTGCCCTGGAAGTCGCCGACGGGCAGCACCTCGCGCTCGAAGTCGAGCGTGCGCCACGCGAGGTCGCCGAGGCTCGAGTCGAAGTACCGGTCGACCGGCCCCGTGTAGACGATCGGCACGTTCCCGACGGTGCTCGCCTTCCCGAACTCCGACGAGGTGAAGAAGTCGGTCTCGAGGTGCACGGTGATGCGGGGGTGGTCCGCCATCCGCTCGAGCAGCGCCGTGTAGCCGTCGACGGGCAGGCCCTCGTGCGTGTCGTTGAAGTAGCGGTTGTCGTACGTGTACCGGACGGGGAGCCGGCTGATCACGTCCGCGGGCAGCCGCTTCGGGTCCGTCTGCCACTGCTTCGCCGTGTAGTCGCGGATGAACGCCTCGTAGAGCGGGCGCCCGATCAGGCTGATCGCCTTCTCCTCGAGGTTCTGCGGCGTCGAGTCGCCGAGCTCCGCGGCCTCCTCCGTCACGAGCGCGCGCGCGGAGCCCGGCCCGTGGGCGGCCCGGAAGAACTGGTTGATCGTGCCGAGGTTGATCGGCAGCGGGAACACCTCGCCGCGGTGCTTCGCGTAGACGCGGTGCACGTAGGAGGTGAAGGCGCTGAAGCGGTTCACGTACGCCCACACCCGCTCGTTCGAGGTGTGGAACAGGTGCGCGCCGTAGCGGTGGATCTCGATGCCCGTCTCGGCATCGCGCTCGCTGTAGGCGTTGCCGCCGATGTGGTCACGCCGGTCGATGACCGTCACGTCGAGCCCGTGCTCCTCCGCCATGCGCTCGGCCACGGTGAGCCCGAAGAAGCCGGAGCCGACGACCAGCAGGTCCGTCATGGCCGCACCACCCCGAATCGCATCGGGTGAGAAGCGTACCGGCGGAGGCATGGAGGAGGCGGCTCATCCGCGCGCCTCCGCGGATGTCGCGCACCGGACGTCGTCACGATCGGGCAGCGGCAGGGGTGGTCTCGAGGCTCCTTCGTCGCACCTCGACCAGCGGGAGGTGCGGAGCGGGCCGACCGCCGCGGGTCAGCGGGAGGCGCCGCTGCGGAAGCCGCGCTGGATCAGGGTGCGGTAGGCCGCCTTGCGGATCGCCTCCGGGACGAGGCGGTAGCCGCCGCGGACCGCGACGTTGCGGATCGCCTGACGCCTGGTGGTGAAGCGGATGCGCCGCAGCAGGCGCTGCAGCCGGATCTCCGCCCGCAGCTGCGCGACGCCGCCGCGGCGCTTGTAGGCGCCCGCGCCGACGCGGTACTTCACGAGCGGCTCGGCCAGGTTCTCGGCGCGCACTCCCGCGTGCAGCATCCGGGCGAAGAGCCAGTAGTCCTCCATCAGCCCGACGGCCACGTAGCCGCCCGCCCGCCGCACGGCGTCGCGGCGGTAGACGACCGTCGGGTGGTTGAAGGGGTCGTGGAAGCGGGCGTAGCGCTGGATGTGCGCCTCCCCCACCGGCGGCGTCCGCCTGCCGATCGTCACGGCCTCGTCGTCGACGAACTCGAGCAGGCCGGCGCCGACCAGGTCGTAGCCCTCGCCGATCAGCGCGAGCTGGCGGACGAAGCGCTCCGGCAGCGCGACGTCGTCCGCGTCCATCCGCGCGACGACGTCGTGCGCGCACGCGGCCAGCCCCTCCGTCAGCGCCTCCGCGAGCCCGACGTTCACCGGCAGGGCGAGCACCCGCGCGGGCACGGGCGACGTCGCGACGAGATCGTCGAGCACCACTTGCAGCCCGCCCGGCACGGGTCCGTCGCGCACGACGACGACCTCGTCCGGCCGCAGCACCTGCTCGTCGACCGCGCTGCGGAACGCGCGCGTCAGCTGGCCCGGGTCGTCCTTCGCGTAGACCGGGAGCAGCAGCGAGAACGGCTCGGTCACGCCGCGCGGCGCGCGGGCGCCTCCACCTTGACGACCGCCTCCGTCACCGCGCCGAGGTCCGACAGCGCGTCAGCGTTCAGGCGCGGCCGGCTGCGGAACCCGGCGACGAGGCCGCGGCGCAGCTGCGTGAAGAGGAAGCCGCGCTGCCGGGAGGAGCGGAAGGTGCGGAACCAGCGCAGCAGCGTCGAGCCCAGGTAGACGGCCTTCTCGAACGGGTTCAGCCCGTGGCTGAAGAGCATCAGCCAGATCTTGTTGCGCACCTCGAAGAAGAACCGGGCGCCCGGGTCGGCGTCGGTGTTCGCGCGGGCCTTCGTCTTGTGCACGACGACGCTCTCCGGCACGAACAGCCCGCGGCCGCCGCGCAGCATCCGGGTCGAGAACTCGAAGTCGTCGTTCCAGATGAAGTAGTCCGCGATCGGCAGCCCCGCCTCCTTCACCCGCTCGGCGGAGACGAGCATCGATACGAAGCTGGACGAGCGCACCGGGGTGACCCCGCGCTCCGCCGCCTCGCGGAGCTCCTCCTTCTTCGCGAAGGGGTTGCGGCGCGGGGTGTTCATCGGGTGGTCGCTGCCGTCGGTCCACACGACGCGACTGCCCGCGAGCACGACGCCGGGCTGGTCGACGGCGACGAGCAGCTCGGCGAGCGCCGTCTCCGTCGGGATCGTGTCGTCGTCCATCACCCAGACCCAGTCGGGGTCGTGCCGCGCGATGGCCATCGCCATGCCGGTCGCGAAGCCGCCGGCGCCGCCCGTGTTCCGGGTGAGCCGGACGAGCTCGATCTCCGGCCAGAACGCGAGCGCCGTCGCGGCCGAGTCGTCGTCGGACGCGTTGTCGACGACGATCACCGCGGTGAGCGGCGCCGACTGGGTGCGCAGGGCCGCGAGCGACTCGAGCAGCAGCGCCTTCCGGTTGTACGCCACGACGACGGCGACCACGGACGGGTGGCCCGCGTCGGGCACGCGCTCACTCGCGGTCACAGGGGTCTCGCATCCGGGTACTGCGGCGCCGCGGGCTACGGCGTCATCAATGAAACCATGCCCCCGGTCTCCCGGGCGCGGTGGTATCACCGTCGGGGCGTCCCGCTGATCCGCCCCGAACGGGGGGTGCTGCGCCCCGTCGAGGCGGAGGCTCATCGGCGGCTCGCTCTGGCGCCGCCGGCGGCGGTCCAGCTGATCCGCCCGCCCTCGAAGCGCTGCGTCATCACGCCCTTCTCGCGCTTGGCGGCGCCGGTCGGCCAGCCGAGCACGCTCGACGGCCCGCCCTTCGCCCGGTACTTCACGCCGATGAAGCCGACCACCGCGACCGTGCCCCGCTTGGAGCGGTAGATCGCGCCGTTGGTGAAGGGGGTGATGTAGCCGCCGGTCCCCGCGCTCGACCGCACCCGCGCTCCGGGCCAGCCGAGGGAGCCGTCGGTGCCACCGCGCTTGACGTACAGCGCGTACTCCTTGCCGTTCAGGTAGTGGGCTCGAGCGGCGTCGGAGTAGAGCACCGCGCCCTTCTCGAAGACCTGGGACCAGCCGCCCCCGTTCTTCGCGGACTTCACCGCCGCGCCCCGCGGCCAGCCGAGCGAGCCCGCCTGGCTGCCGTGGGAGCGCCAGTTGCGGTAGAGGTCGCCGGTGACCGTGTAGACCTTGCGGCCCAGCACGATCGTCCGACCCGTCGCGAACTGCTGCACGATCCCGGTCCGGCCGTTCGCCGTGACGGAGCCCGCATCAGCGGTCGGCCAGCCGAGCGAGCCGGCCTCCGCGCCGCGCTGCAGCCACTTCGCGAGGATCGTGCCGGTCACGACGTTGCTGCCCTTCGGCGTCACCGCGATGCGGCCGCCCTGGAACGCCTGCCAGACGCCGCCACCGCCGGCCTGCGAGGTGACCGCATCCGCCGTCGGCCAGCCGAGGTCGCCCGCCTGGAACGACTCGGCGTCGTAGCGGTCGTAGACGCCGCCCGTGACGGCGAACGCACCCGCGGCGCCGGCGAAGACCGCGCCGTGCTGGAACGCCTGGACCTTGCCGCCGCCGTGATCCTTGCGGGTCACCGCGTCGGCCGTGGGCCAGCCGAGCGCACCGGCGGGCCCGCCCTGGGACGTGTACTCGGCGAGGGAGGCGCCGCGCAGGGTCGCCGTGCCGGCTGCGGAGCTGTAGACGGTGCCGCGGGTGAACCGCTGCGTGATGCCGCCGCCCGCCGCGCTGCTCTTCTTGGCGTTCGCCAGCGGCTCGCCGAGCGAACCGGTGGTGCCGCCGGTCGACCGCCAGTAGGCCGCGATCCCGCTGCTCACCGCGTAGTGGGTGCTGCCGAACCAGCTCGTGAAGTACAGGAAGAAGTTGCGGTTGCCGTACGCCGAGCACGAGTCGCCGATGCCGAAGCCGGCGGCGAGCGCGGCGGCGTTCGGCTGGTAGGGCGTGAAGTAGTAGAGGACGGCGGTCGCCTTGTTCTTGATCGTGATCGATCGGGCGCCGCACGCCGCGTTCGGGTGGAACAGCACGCCGGTCGCCTTGCCGACGGGGAACCAGTTGAACTTCGTCCAGCCGGCGCCCTCGGTGCCGGGAGGCGACGTGTAGCGCTTGAAGGCCCACGCCGCCTTGTAGACCTGGTTGAAGAAGCCGTAGTAGTCGCTGTCGCAGGGCGCCGTGTCCGGGCAGCCGTAGCCGGTGGCGCTGCGGTACTGGCGCGCGCCCGGCCACGTGTCCGTGACGAGGCTCTGCTCCTTCTGGAGCGTCACGAGCAGCACCTGCGGGTTGACGCCGCAGGCGGCCCCGACGCGGCTGATGATCTGCGCCGCCGTCTCAGCCTTGCGGCCGGTGTAGGCCTTGCACATCGGGTCGGCGGCCTTGTCGGTCGTGTCCTGCCGGTAGTCCTTCAGGCAGGTGTACCCGCTGCGGCAGGTGGCGACCTTCCCGTTCAGGAAGGTCTGGATCGCGGCGGCGGACATCGTCGACGGGTTGAACATCACGCCGTCGCTGATGATGTCGGCGGGGTCGAAGCCGCGCAGCATCTCCGTCGCGGTCGCCGCGGAGGCGGGCTGCTCGGCGGCGACGATCGCCGTGAGGCCCGACCCGATGATGAGCATCGCGAGCCCGGCGCCCGTGAACCGCTTCACGAGGGAGCGGCGGGCGGGTGCGGTCATCCGACGGTCACCGTCTTCGGCTGCGAGGTGCCGGCGGAGGTGTCGGAGACGTAGGTCACGGTCACGGTCCAGGTGCCGGGCGCGAGCTGGTCGCCCTTCAGCAGCAGCTGCGGGCAGCCGGTGTACGACGACGCGGCGACCGCCTTGCCGGAGCGCTGCACGGTGACGCCGTCCCGCTCGGCGGACGCCGTGCAGGTGCCGTCGGACTCGACGATCTTCGGCACGAGCGCGCCGACGTCGATCCCGTCCTTGCTCGACGTCGCGCTGGTCACGAAGGGCTCGACCGACGTCTTCTCAGCCGACGCGGACGGCTCGGGCGTCGCGACGGGCGTCGGCGTCGCCGTCGTCTCGACCGGGGTCGGCACGGCCGTCGCGGACAGGCTCGCGGCGGGCGCGCTCTCGGTCGGCTCCACCGCCGAGCCCGCCGTTCCCGTGCCCGCGCACGAGGTCAGCAGCACGCCGGCGACGGCGAAGACGGACAGCGCGGCCGTGAGGCGCGCAGGACGGTTCGACTTGAATTCCCCCACGCGGACACGGTAAGGAGGGTCGAGCGGTTCGCGCTCCGGCCCCGCGGCGTGTCCGCTCACCCAGTCCGGGGCACGGGTCGGCTGCGTGTGCGCGCGGCGGGACGCGCCACGCCGTGTAGCGTCGCCGCGACATGACCTGGACCGCCGTGTGGCTGCCCGTCGCCGTGGGCATCGCCGTCGTGCTGGTGCCGGGTCTCGTGATCGCCGCCGCGGCGAACCTCCGCGGCGTCGCCGCGCTCGGGCTGGCCGGTCCGCTCGGCTACGCGACGATCGGGCTGACCGGGGTGGTCGCCGCCGCGGTCCACGTGCCCTTCGGGCTCCTCCCGGTGGCGGTCTGCGCCGCCGCGCTCGCGGTGATCGCCCTCCTGCTGCGGCTCGGCGCACGGGCGGTGGGGCGCCCGCTGCCTGCCTGGGACTCGTGGCGACCGACCGCCTGGCTGCCGGTGCTGCTCGCGGCGGCGGCCGCGAGCGCCGTCGTCTGGGGCGTGGCCTACGCGCACGTCGACTCCCCCGACCGCATCTCCCAGACCTACGACGCGGTCTTCCACCTGAACGCGGCGACGCACATCCTGCAGTCGGGCGACGCCTCCAGCCTCCACCTGTACCGGCTGACCCACGTCGGCAAGGACATCGCCTACTACCCGGCGGTGTGGCACAGCATCACCGCGCTGATCGCCGGCACGACGGGAGTCGGAATCCCCGCCGCGGCGAACGCGACCTGGATGTCGACCGCCGGGCCGGTCTTCGCGCTGTCGTGCGCGTTCGCCTCCGCGGTGCTCTTCGGTGGAGCGGGCCTGCGCCGGGAGGCCGCGGCGCCGGTGCAGCGGGTGCTCGTCGCGACGGCGGGCGCGCTCGCGGCCTCCATGTTCGTGGCGTTCCCGTACCTGCTGCTCGACTTCGGCACGCTCTACCCGAACGGGCTCGCCTACACGATCCTCCCGGTCGGGATGGCGCTCGTCGCCGCGGTGCTGCCGTGGCCGGCGCGCAGCGCGTGGCTGCCCGAGACCCCCTCACCGCGGTGGCGCACGGCGGTGCTGCTGCTCGGCTGGTTCGTCGCCGCCGGCTTCTCGCACCCGCGCTCGGTGGTGGCGATCCTCGTGCTCGCGACGCCGATCGTGGTCGCCTGGTTCGCCGCCCGGATGTCGGCGGTCGCCGCGACGGGCGAGACTGGACGGCGCCGCGCGCGGCTCGGCTGGCTGCTCGTCGTCGTCGGCGCCGTCGTGCTCGTCGCAGCCGCCGTCGCGTTCGTCTTCCACTACTACGACGTGGCCAACGAACCGATCGCCGACCGGCTCACCGGCGGCCCGGCGAGGGCGCGCGAGACGTTCGCGAACGCGCTGCTGCAGGGGCTGCTCGCGACCAGCCTCGTCTCCCCCTCGCAGGCGGCGCTGCCGCCGTCGATCCTGCTCGCGGTCGTCGCCTTCGCGGGCCTCATCGCGGCCGCGTTCCGCCCCGGGCTGCGCTGGGTGCCGGTGACGTACCTCGCGATCGTGCTGCTCTACGCGTTCGCCGCGGGCAGCGACAGCGACCTCGCGAAGATCGCCACCGGCCTCTGGGACAAGGACAAGTTCCGCATCCTCGCGATGCTGCCCTCGATCGGGGTGCCGCTCGTCGCCTGGACGATCTGCGCGGGCACCGCCGAGCTGCTCGCCACCCTGCGCAGGCGGACGCACCGCGACCGGTCCGTCCCGCTCGTGGCCGGGGTGACGGTCGCCGTCGCGCTCGTCGTCGGCGCCGTCACGTGGACGGGCCCGGCGCTCGGCGGGGTCAGCGCCGCGATCGGCACGGTCTTCGCCCTGCCGGAGTCGTCGAAGGACGGCCGGCTGCTCGACGCGCAGGAGACCGCGCTGCTCAGCGATGTCGGGCGGTTCGTGCCGAAGGGGCAGCTGATCGCCGGCAACCCCTGGAACGGTTCCGCGATGGCCTGGACGCTCGGCGGCCGGCAGGTGCTCTTCCCCCACCTCGGCGGCTACTTCGGCACGGACGCGAACCGCATCAAGCGCCACCTGGACGACTACCGGACCGATCCGAAGGTCTGCCCGGCGGTGCGACGGCTGGACGTGCGGTGGGTCATCACCGACTCGGGGCTGATGCGCGGGGACAAGAAGGCCGCGCGGGCCTTCCAGTCGATCTCCCGCGTCGTGAAGGAGCCGGGCGCCGCCGAGCTGGTCGCGTCGTCGGGCTCCGCGAAGCTCTGGCGCCTCACCGCCTGCTGGTCCTGACCTTCATCTTGTAGGCAGATCTCGCGCTGAGCGCCGGATCCGCCTACAAGATGGAAGTCACGGGCGGAAGGACTGGACGAGCGTGATGACCAGCTGCGTCGAGCGCGCGGCGATGAGGCCCGTCAGGTAGACCACCGCGCAGAGCGCCCAGAAGCGGTTCACCGTCAGCAGCCACTTGGCGCCGCGGTACGCGAGCGCCGTGATCAGCGGGGCGACGGCGCCGAGCACCGGCAGCATCGGCTCGACGACGACGGTCTCGCCCGACAGCGCCCACCAGGTGCCGAACGCGAGCATCGTGAGGAACGCGGTCGTCAGCTCCACCGGGAATCGGCGGAGCACCCGCAGCACGGCCGGACCCTGCTCGCCGGGCAGCGGCACGACGAGGTAGCGCACCGCTCCGGTCCCGGCGGCGAGGAAGAGGAACGCGGCGAGGGAGACGGTGACGAGCGGCGTGAAGTGCCAGGCGCCGAACACGATCGTCTGCTGCTCGAGCCACGGCACGAGCGCGTGCGGGCGCAGCTCGGCGAGGTAGGCGTCGGCCCGCGCGAGCCAGCCGGCGGCGCCGAGGCGGGCGAGCCAGATCAGCTGCATGCCGGCGGCGGTCGCCGTCCAGGCACCGGTCGCGCCGAGCAGCAGGCGCGCGCGGGCGGCGCCGGAGGCGGCGGGCCGCAGCGCGAGGGCGACCAGCAGCGCCGGGAGCGCGAGCACGACGAGCCAGGCGAGCCCCGAGGCGGCCCCGATCAGCGCGGCGGCGGCACGGGGGCGACGCGGCAGCACGGCGAAGACGAGCGCGAGCACGGCGGCGGCCGCCCACCCGCCGGTCGCGACCGCCGGGCCGTAGACGACGTCCGCCGGGTCCGCCCGCAGGTCGAGCGCGAGCACGGCGAGCATCGAGCCGAAGCCCGCCCAGCGCCCGGCGACCCGGCGGCCCAGCACGAACAGGCAGCCGAGCAGCAGCGCGTGGAACGGCAGCATCAGCGCCCGCGCCGCCTCCACCGGCAGCTGCAGCAGCTCGAGGCTGCGGGCCTCCACCGCCGTGACGGGGGCGAGCAGCAGGGTCGCGACGAAGATCACCGCGTGCACCGCCAGCAGCAGCCCGACGGCGACGGCGACGAGCACGTCCGAACGTGTGCGGGGCGCGTGCACCTGGGCGGCGGTGGCGCGCGCGCGGGTCGCGAGGCTCACGGCAGCAGGGTATCGGCGTGTCGCGCCGCTGCGAGCAGGTCCGTGCGCGTTTCCCGCCCCGCCCTCGTCACGGATCCGCGGGTCAGCGGAGGGCCTTCTGGACGACGGCATGGATGCGCTCGTAGTCCGGGTGCCCCTGCGGGTAGTCCGGCGGCACGAACTCGATCGTCTTCGTCTTCTGCCCGCGCGTCTTCACCGCGAGCCCCGCGAACTCGCCCAGCAGCCCCTGCGGGATGTCGGTGTCCACCGTCTTCGAGCCCGCCTTCGCGACCCGCTCGAAGCGGGTCAGCACGGTCAGCGGGTTCACCTGCCGCAGGATCGCCTGCTGCAGCTCGCGCTGGCGCGCCATCCGCTTGTAGTCGCTGTTGCCGATGCCGTGCCGGCTGCGCGCGTACCAGAGCGCCCGGTTGCCGTTCAGGTGCTGCTTCCCGGGCTCGATCCACACCTTGACGCCGGTCGGGGTGCCGTCCGCCGCGACCCCGCCGCCGATCGGGAGCCGCTGCTTCACGTCGATGGTGACGCCGCCCAGCGCGTCGATCAGGTGCTCGAACGAGCCCATGTCGACCAGGACGTAGTACTGGATCGGGATGCCGAGCGCGCCCTCCACCGCATCGCGCGTCGCCTCGATGCCGGGACGGGAGTGCTGCGCCTTCGCCTCCGGGTACAGCTGCGGGTCCTTGAGCTCGACCTCCGTGTAGATGGAGTTCAGCTGGCAGACGTCGACGTTGCAGCGGCCGTGAGCGCCGTAGCCGTCGGGGTACTTCGCGAGCATCGGGGAGCCGGCGCTGAACGGGATCGGGTCCAGGTCGCGGGGCAGCCCGAAGGTGACCATGTCCCCGGTGAGCGCGTCCAGGCTGATCACCGAGATGCTGTCCGGGCGCAGCCCGAGCCGACCCGCTCCCGCGTCGCCGCCGAGCAGCATGATGTTGTAGCGGCCGTCCGCCGGCATCGCGTAGCGACCGCTGCCGAAGACGGTTCCGATCGTGCCGCGCGCGACGCCCGCGGCCCACGCGCCCCAGCCCGCGCCGCCGAGCCCGAGCACCAGGGCGACCGCGAGCACCGCGCCGAGCAACCCGCGCGCCAGGGGCGCGACCCGCACCAGGCGCAGCAGCCGCAATGTGTCGACGGTGAGCACCAGCCACCAGACCGCCCAGGCCGCGAGGAGCAGCTGCACCACCGTCAGCCCGACGGCGTTCGTCGGCAGCGTGAGCAGCAGCTGCGGCAGGACGAACCACAGCACCGCGGCGGCGACCAGCGCGATCGCGCCGGCGAGCCAGACGCCGAGGGCGAGCCGCCCGAAGCGGCGGTCGCCCGCGAGCGCCTGGGCGCTGCCCGGGATCAGCAGGTGCAGCACCGTCAGCCAGACGCCGCGACGGGTCATCATCCGCTCGTCGAGGACGTCGGGGTCGCGCAGCGGAGTGCCCGCGGCCGAGGGCGGGGCGGGCGCGGCGCGGCGCATCGCGAAGGCGCTCATCGCTGCTCCCCGTGCACGCGGGGAGCGTACGCGCCGGTCGGCGGGTCGGGCGTCCTCCGCGCGGCTGATCCTGCAGCACCGCGGACTCGCCGAACCGCGGACTTGCCACTTCTTGTCACGACACGCGGGCGCGAACCGCAACGAGCGGCAAGTCCGCGGTTCGGAGCGGGTCAGCGGGGCAGGGCGGCGTCCTTCGCGGCGACCTGGGCCTCGAGGTCCGCCGCGTAGTCCGCCAGGGCGGTCGCGAGGCGCTCGTCGGAGGTGCCGAGGATGCGGACCGCCAGCAGGCCGGCGTTCGCCGCGTTCCCGATCGCGACGGTCGCGACCGGCACGCCGGTCGGCATCTGCACGATCGAGAGCAGGGAGTCGAGGCCGTCCAGCGTCTTCAGCACGACGGGGACCCCGATCACGGGGAGCGTCGTCGCGGCGGCGAGCATCCCGGGAAGGTGGGCGGCGCCGCCGGCACCCGCGATCACGACCTTCAGGCCGCGTCCGGCCGCAGCGCTCCCCCAGTCGAGCATCGCCCGGGGCGTCCGGTGCGCCGACAGCACCCGCGCCTCGTACGGCACGGCGAAGCGCTCGAGCATCGCCGCGGCCGCCTGCATCGTCGGCCAGTCGGAGTCGCTGCCCATCGCGATGCCGACGACCGGGGGCTGGGCGGGCTCCGTCACGGCTCCGATGCTAGGGGGCGGCTCCCGGGCGCGGGTGGCCCCGTGTCCCTCGGCCGGGAACACCGGCCGTGGGGCCCATCGCTGCGCTCGCACCTCGACCGACGGCGCGGCGGCCGAACGGAGGTCAGGCGGGGTCGCCGTGCAGGAGGGTGACGGCGGAGCGCGCGGCGAAGACGAGGTCGTCGAGGTCGTCGCCGACCGCGGTCGCGTGGCCGATCTTCCGGCCGGGTCGCGGCGCCTTCCCGTAGAGGTGCAGCTTCACGGCCGGCTGGTCCGCCATCGCGGCGGGTACGAGGGCGTCGAGGTCGCCGTCGGCCGGGCCGCCGAGCAGGTTCACCATCGCGGTCCACGGCGCGCGGGCCGCCACGTCCCCGAGCGGCAGGTCGAGCACCGCGCGCAGGTGCTGCTCGAACTGGCTCGTGACCGCGCCGTCGATGGTCCAGTGGCCGCTGTTGTGCGGGCGCATCGCCAGCTCGTTCACGAGCACGCGGCCGTCCTCGGTCTCGAACAGCTCGACCGCGAGCACGCCGGTCACCCCCAGCTCGGTGGCGATCCGGTGCGCGATCTCCCGCGCCTGCCGGGCGGTCGGGGCGGCGAGGTGCGGCGCGGGGGCGAAGACCTCGCGGCAGACGCCCCCGCCCTGCACGGTCTCGACCAGCGGCCAGACCGCGACGTCGCCGGCCGGGCGCCGGGCGACCAGCTGCGCCAGCTCGCGCCGGAAGGGCACCAGCTCCTCGGCGAGCAGCGGGCGCTCCGCCAGCCAGTCGTCGGCGCCGTGCGGGTCGTCGACGACCCGCACGCCGTGCCCGTCGTACCCGCCGGTCGGCGTCTTCACGACCGCGCGGCCGCCCGCGCGCTCGAGGAAGGCGCCGAGCCCGTCCGCGTCGGCGACCTCCGCCCACGCCGGCTGGGGCAGGCCCATGTCGTCGAGGCGGCGTCGCAGCACCAGCTTGTCCTGCGCGTGGCGCAGCGCGTCCGGTCCGGGCCGCACCGCGACGCCCTCCTCGACGAGGGCGCGGAGCACCGGCTGGGGCACGTGCTCGTGGTCGAAGGTGACGACGTCCACGGCGCGCGCGAACGCGCGCACCGCGTCCAGATCCCCCGGCTCGCCCGTCGCCGTCATCGCGAGCCGCGCCGACGACTCCGGCCCCTCGCCGAGGACGCGGATCTCGACCCCGAGGGCGATCGCCGCCGGCACCATCATCCGGGCGAGCTGGCCGCCCCCGATCACTCCGACGCGCACAGGACTCCCTTCGGCTCCGCAGGGCCGACTCCCGATTCGAGTCGTAGAGTGCGGATCCCCGCCACCACCGGCGGATCGGCCGGCCGACGGGAGAAGCGTATGCGCACGCTCGCGAGGAGCGCCGTCGTCGGGCAGCTGACGAAGTTCGCGCTCGTCGGCGGCGTCGGCTTCGTGGTGGACGTGACGACCTTCACGCTGCTGCGCCTGTCCCCGCCGTTCGAGGGCAGCCCGCTGAAGGCGAAGATCATCTCCACGGTGCTCGCGATCGTCGCGAACTGGATCGGCAACCGGTACTGGACCTTCGGTCCGCACCGCAGCACGCGCGGCTTCATGGAGGCGGTCGAGTTCGGGGTCGTCAGCGTGCTCGGCATGCTGGTGGCGCTCGCCTGCCTCGCCGTCTCGCACTACGTGCTCGGCTTCCGCACGATCCTCGCGGACAACATCTCCGGCAACGTCGTCGGCCTGGTGCTCGGCTCCGCGCTGCGCTTCCTGCTCTACCGGCACTGGGTGTACCACCCGCGCCGGCGGAACCGCGTCGGCGCGGTCGTCGCCGACTGAGCTCAGCCCCGGGCGGGCGCGGCGCGGTCGAGCAGGTCCGCGATCGCGCGGTGCACGAGCCGGGCCCGCGGCAGGTCGCGCAGGATCATCGTGCCCTCCGCGCCGGCGCGGACGATCACGTCGCCGCTGCCCGTGAGCAGCTGCAGCGGGCCGCGGCGCAGCACCGCCTCCTCGCCGTGGCTGAGCGCGAACTCGGTGCGCTCCCGCACGAGGAACCCCTGCTGCACGATCAGCCGCCGCGTCGTGATGATCGTGATGCGGTTCAGCCAGAACACCAGGGGCAGCACCGACAGGATCACCGCGAGGCCCCCGGCCAGGAACGGCAGGGCGGTGTTCAGCCAGCCCCACGGGGTGCGGTGCCACCAGTAGCCCGTACCGAAGCAGATCGCGACGAAGCAGAGCGCCGGCCAGACCAGATGGCGGCCGCTGCGGCGCAGGCGCACGACGACGTGCTCGGGCGACTCGCGGACGGGCGGCACCGACGTCGGGCGGCGCTCGGTGCGCACCCGCGTGGAACCCCCGATCCCGACCGGCACGGTCTATGTGTACCGCAGGTGCTCGACATCGCCCGCGGGAACGGCCGTGCGCCCGTGTATCGATGTGGTATCGACCACGATGCGCCCCTCGGAGTCGACGTCCACGGCCTCCCCCTCGAGCGCGGAGCCGTCCGGCAGGCTGACGCGGACGCGGCGGCCGATCGTGCCGGACACGCGCCGGACGATCTCGCGCAGCCCGCGGTCCGGGTCGCCGCCCGCGGCGGCGAGGTCCGCGGACAGCGCCAGCAGCTCCGTCAGGTAGGCGGCGAGCAGCAGGTCGGGGTCGGTCGGACCGCCCTCCACGGCGAGCGACGTGGCGGTGGGCACGGGCAGGTCCGCCGCACGGCCCGCGTGGTTCAGCCCGGCGCCGACGACCACGCGCCGGCCGTCGGGCAGCGCCTCCGCGAGGACGCCGCAGACCTTGCGCCCGCCGATCAGCACGTCGTTCGGCCACTTCGCGCTCGCCTCGACCCCGAGACCGCGGAGCGCCCGGGTCATCGCGGCGCCGGCCGCGAGCGACAGCCAGCCGAGCCGCTCCCGCGGGACGCCGGGGTCCAGCAGCACCGAGATCGCGAGGGAGTCGCCGGCGCCGGCGCTCCAGGTCCGCCCCTGCCGGCCGCGCCCGGCGGTCTGGTGGTCCGTGACCAGCACGGCGGGCGCGGGCCACGCCTCCGGGTCGTCGCCGGCGGCCCGGACCAGGTCCGCGTTCGTCGAGCCGGCCCGCTCGACGACCTCGAGCCGGGCGACGAGCGCGGCGGAGCGCGGCAGCTGCAGCATCCGCCGAGCCTACGGAGCGGGCGCGTCGCCACCGGGCGCCGCCCCTCGCGGCCGGGCGACCGGGCCCGCGGCTAGGCTTCCTCGGCGTGACGGACACCCCCCTGTCGGCGCCCGCCCCGGCCACGACGGCCGAGCGCCTGGCCGACCTGAAGACCCGCTACCACGAGGCCGTGACGGCGAGCGGCGAGCAGGCGGTCGCGAAGCAGCACGCCAAGGGCAAGCAGACCGCCCGGGAGCGGATCGAGCAGCTGCTCGACCACGGCACCTTCGTGGAGCTGGACGAGTTCGTCCGCCATCGCACCACCGCGTTCGGGATGGACCGCACCCGCCCCTACGGCGACGCGGTCGTCACCGGGATCGGCGAGATCCACGGACGCCAGGTCGCGGTCTACTCGCAGGACTTCACGATCTTCGGCGGCAGCCTCGGCGAGGTCGCCGGCGAGAAGATCATCAAGGTCATGGACCACGCCCTGAAGACGGGCGTGCCCATCATCGGCATCCTCGACTCCGGCGGCGCGCGGATCCAGGAGGGCGTCGTCGCGCTCGGCAAGTACGGCGAGATCTTCCGCCGGAACACGGCCGCGTCCGGGGTGATCCCGCAGATCTCGATCGTGATGGGGCCGGCGGCCGGCGGCGCCGTGTACTCCCCCGCCCTCACGGACTTCGTTATCATGGTCGACAAGACCTCGCAGATGTTCGTCACCGGCCCCGACGTGATCAAGACGGTCACGGGCGAGGACGTGGGGATGGAGGAGCTGGGCGGTGCGCTCACGCACAACACGCGCAGCGGCGTCGCCCACTACCTGGCCGCCGACGAGGACGACGCCCTCGACTACGCCCGCACCCTGATCGGGTTCCTGCCGGACAACAACCTGGCCGACCCGAAGCGCTACGCGACGACCGCCGCGCTCGAGGTCACGGACGACGACCGCCGCCTGAACACGCTGATCCCCGACAGCCCGAACCAGCCGTACGACGTCCACGACCTGATCGAGACGCTGGTGGACGACGGCGACTTCCTCGAGACGCAGCCGCTGTTCGCACCGAACATCGTGGTCGGCTTCGGCCGGGTCGAGGGCCGCAGCGTCGGCGTGATCGCGAACCAGCCGTCCGCGATGGCGGGCACGCTCAACATCGACGCGGGCGAGAAGGCCGCCCGGTTCGTGCGGTTCTGCGACGCGTTCTCCATCCCGATCATCACGCTCGTCGACGTGCCCGGCTACCTGCCCGGCACCGACCAGGAGTGGACCGGCGTGATCCGGCGCGGGGCGAAGCTGCTGTACGCCTACGCGGAGGCGACCGTGCCGCTCGTCACGATCATCACGCGGAAAGCCTACGGCGGCGCCTACATCGTCATGGGGTCGAAGCAGCTCGGCGCGGACCTGAACTACGCCTGGCCGACCGCGGAGATCGCGGTGATGGGCGGCCAGGGCGCCGTCAACATCCTCTACCGCGGCGAGATTCGAAAGGCGGCCGAGGCCGGCGAGGACGTCGACGCGGTGCGCACCCGCCTCGCGAACGAGTACACGTACAACGTCGCGAGCCCGTTCCTCGCGGCCGAGCGCGGCGAGCTCGACGGCGTCATCGAGCCCGCGTCCACCCGCATCACCGTCATCAAGGCGCTGCGGGCGCTGCGGACCAAGCGAGCGGCCATGCCCCCGAAGAAGCACGGGAACATCCCGCTGTGAGCGACGGGGTCGGGGTCGTCGGCGGGTCGCCGAGCGACGAGGAGGTCGCGGCGGTCGCCGCGGTGCTGACCGAGGTCGGCCTCGAGCGGGCGGCGTCGACGCTGCCGCTCCCGGAGGAGGAGGACGTCCCGTCGGCATGGCAGCGATCCGCGCGCGGCCTGCGCGCACCGCTGCCCCGAGGAGCCTGGAACCACTGATCAGCGGCGGATCTTCGGGATTTTGTACCCCGAATGTCCCCCATCCGCCCGACTGCGCGCGGCAGCGATCCCCGCGAGAATGGGTCCGCGGCGTCGACCCACGGCGTCGCTCAGGACGTGCACCGGGTCGGGGGACCCGGTGCCTGGAGCGTCCACCGGCCGTCGGCGTTCGGGTCGCCGCGGCCGCATGGGGGTGAAGAGGGGCCGGTCTGGGGAGGCCGGCCCCTTCTCCCGTCTCCGGCCCGTGCCGGCCCGTGCCGTGCCGTGCCGTGCATCGCCCGACCCGCGGGACTCGCGCACCTCGCGCGGTAGCAGCGCCGCCGCGCGGTCGGCCCACCTACCGCGCGGGGACGCTCGTACCGCGCGACGAGGCGGGAGCACCGCGTGACGCGGTCGCAGCGGTGCGCGGCTCGCCTCGAGCGCGCGCCCTCAACGGGTCGGACGCGCGCGGATCAGACCCGTGCGGGCTCGGGGCGGTCGAGCTCGAGCCAGAGGTCGACCTCCTCGCCCTCGTCCTCGAGGCCCAGCGCCGCCGCGGTCGGGTCGATCGAGATCCCGACCACCGTCACCGCCTTGTCGGAGCCCTTCGGCGCCGTCCGGATGATGATGCGGTCGGAGCGGACGCCCGCGATCGCCTCGGCGACGCGGTCGAGCACGGGCTCCATCGCCGAGGCCTCCAGGTCGTCGAGGCCGCCGTCGTCGAGCACCTGCACGAAGGCGCCGCGCCGCCTGGCGGCGATGACCTGGTCGCGCACCGCGGCGTTCAGCAGCCGGCGACCGCGGATCTCGTCGCGGATCGTCTGCTCCAGCACCCGGCACTCCTGCCGCGCCGGCTCGTCCAGCTCGCCGCCCGTCGCGAGGATGTGCCGCAGCATGGGCAGCGCGACGCGGCTGGTCTGCGTGAGGCGCACCTGGCGCTCCGAGTGGTGCGCCTCCTGCGCGGCCTGCCACTCGACGGCCTCGCGCTCCGCGCGCGCGAACTGCTGCACGTCGCGCATCGCCCGGTCGAGCGCTCGGGTGCCGAAGAACGTCACGGCGATCCAGAGGGCGACGACGGGCACGTTCGCCTGCCACATGCCCGGCAGCCCCGCCCAGACGAGCGTCTGCGCCGCGACCATGCCGATGCCGAGCCAGGCGAAGGCCGCCTGGCGGCGGAGCGCGGTCACGACGAGCAGGCAGCCGGTCGCGCCGACGTACCAGTGCAGGTCGCCGGCGTCGTTCGGGTTCGGGATCGAGGTGGCGCACAGCAGGGCGGCCGCGAAGGAGGCCCCGACGTTCAGCCCGGCGAGCCACGGCGGCATGTCGCGCCGCCGGGCGAGGAGGAGCGACAGCGCGAAGCAGACGGCGAACAGCGCCATCGCGACGACGCTGCGGTCCGGGTGCAGCGACTGCGGGAGCGCGAGCGCGCCCGTCGTGAGCGAGTAGACCGCGACCAGGGCGGCGAGCGCGTCGACCAGCGAGCGGGCGGCGAGGATCACGCGGGCACCGCCTCGCCGCGCTCCGCGACCTCGACCCCGGGGTGGGACGCGGCCGGCCAGGACAGCACGAACTCGGTGCCCTCGCCCGGGGCGGTCGTCAGAGCGACCTCGCCGCCGACGCGACGCATCCGCTCCATGATCGACACGCGCAGCCCGAGCCGCTCGGAGGCGACCGCGGACAGGTCGAAGCCGCGGCCGCGGTCGGCGATCGCGACCCGCACGCCGCCGCCCTCGACGCCCTCGACGACGACCGTCCGGGGCACCTCGGGGCCGCCGGCGTGCTTCACGCTGTTCGTCATCGCCTGCACGGTCGCCGACACGACCGCGTCGGCGACCGCGTCGGGCAGGAAGTGGTCGCGGACCCGCTGCATGCGGAACTCGAACCGGTCCCCGACCCCGGCGGCGTCGCGCTTCACCTGGTCGAGCAGCCCCTCCACGGCGACCTTGGGGCCGACGTGGGAGGCGACGGTGGCCCGCGAGAGCACGGTCATCGCGTTCTGCGCCATCCGGGCGGCCAGCGAGCGCCCCTCCGGAGTGCCCGCGGCGGCGGCCGAGAGGAAGGTCGTGAGGACCGAGTCGTGCACGAGCGCGTCGGTGCGCACCCGCTCCGACTCGATGGCCTCGTCGATCTGCGCGTTCGCGTAGCTGCCGAGCGCGGTGCCCTGCGCGTCGTCCACGTTCCGGGCGGCGCGGCGGATGACCGCGACGACGAAGAGCAGCGCCAGCCCGAGCAGCAGCACGACCGCCCCGTCCCTCGCGGCGCCGACCGGGGTGAGCGAGCCGCCGCTCGGCAGCGTGCGCAGCAGGCCGACGGCGGCGGCGGTGACGACGAGGTAGACGACCGGCAGCGCGCCGCGGGTCGCGACGACCATGAGGCCGCAGGGCACGCCCGCCGCGGCGAGCAGCCACGGCATCTGCTCCGGCGGCCAGGGGCCGACCACGGAGGCGGGCCAGGCGGCGAGCGCCACGAGGTAGGTCAGGGCGCCGGCGATGAACACCGGCTTCGTCCACTGGTGCAGCACCACCGCGAGCGCCGCGGTGAGGACCACGCCGCCCATCGCGACGACGATCGCGAGCCCGAGCGGGGACCCGGCCTCGGGCCAGCCGGTGACGAGCAGCGGCACGGTCTGCAGGGTGAAGAGCAGCCCGAAGACCGCCGTCATGTGCCGCAGCGTCTCCTCGACGCGGCGCGAGCCGACCGGCGACGCGACCTGCGCGGCGAGGCCGCGACCGGACGGCTCAGTCGTCATCACCGGCACGCTCGGGGTCGAGCCCCGGCAGGATGCCGTCCTCCACGGCCCGGCGCAGCAGGTCGACCTTCGTCGGCGCCGGACGGCCCACCTCCACGTACTTGACGCGGATGCGGTCGAGGTACTCGCGCACCGTGGAGGGCGCGATGCCGAGCTGCTCGGCGACCATGCGCAGCGGCAGGCCCGAGGCGTAGAGGTTCAGCACGTCGCGCTCGCGGCGCCCGAGCTGCGCCTTGGCGAACTCGACGTCGGCGTCGATCGCGGACGCCCACTCGAGGTTGTTCAGCACCTCGCCGCGGGCGACGACCTTGATCGCGGCCATGACGGTGGCGGTTGCGGCGGACTTCGGGATGACGCCCGCGGCGCCGGCGGCGAGCGCCTCGCGCACGCCGGCGGCGCGGTCGGCGATCGAGTGGATCAGCACCCCGGCTCCGGTCGCCTGGACGGCCTTCACGTTGTCGGTGATCGAGATGCCGTCGCCGAGCGACAGGTCGAGCACGACGACGTCGACCTCGCGGCCCGCCAGCTTGTCGACGAGCTCCTTCACGTTCGCGCCCTCGTCGACGAAGTCATAGCCCTCGCGCATGCAGGCCGCGAGCAGTCCGAGCCTGACGGACTCGTGGTCGTCGACCACGGCGACGCGGACCAGCCCGGCGGACTGCTCGGGCGGGGCGGTGATGGTCACGCGGGCTCCTTCTGGACGACGGACCCTGCGATCGTACGAATGGGCGCGACCTCGCCGCCGGACCCCGATCGGGTGAGCCCGCACCCCAGTTGGAGGGGTGTCAGGCGGGCGCGAGGGCGGCGACCGCCTCGAGGTGGTGCGTGTTCGGGAACAGGTCGAAGGCCTCGAGCCGCACCGGTCGCCAGCCGAGCCCGGAAAAGGTGCGGAGGTCGCGGGCGAGCGCGACGGGGTCGCAGGCGACGTAGACGATCCGGGCGGGCTCGGACGCCGCGATCGCCCGCACCACCTCGGCGCCCGCACCGCTGCGGGGCGGGTCGAGCACGACGGTCGCTCCGGGACGGCGTCGCGGCCGGGCGAGGAAGCGGTCGACCCGGGCCGCCACCGCCCGGGCCCGCGGGCCGAGGTTGCCGGCCGCGTGCCCGCTCGCGGCCCGGTCCGACTCGAGCAGCACGACGCGGGCGTCGCCGAGCGCGGGGGCGAGCAGGCCGACGCCGCCGTAGAGGTCCAGGTTGTCAGCGTCGGGGTCGAAGGCGGCCGGGTCCAGCGCGTCCCGCACCGCCTGCTGCAGCGTCCTCGGCGCCGCGGGGTGCACCTGCCAGAAGCCCGTCGCCTCGAGCGAGAAGGCCCGCTCCCCCACGCGCTCGACGATCGGCGGATCGCTGCGCCGGGCGGCGAAGGCGCGGCCGCCGGTCGCGACGAGGTCGAGCGCCCGCCCGGTCGCGCGCTCGGGCAGCACCGCCTCCACCGCCTCGACCGCGAGCGGCAGGTCCGCCACCGGCACGACGGTGCGGCTGCGGGCCGCGTACGGGCGGACGCGGCCGGCGTCGTCGACGAGCAGGCGCACCCGGGTCCGGCTGCGGGTGCCGTCGGCCCGGCCCGGCACCGCGCGCACCGCGACGTCGAGGCCGGCGGGGTCGAGGCCGCCGGTGCGCTGCAGGGCGTCGCGCAGCACCTCGGTCTTCAGCGCCCGCTGGCGCTCCGGGGCGATGTGACCGAACTCGGCGCCGCCGGCCCGCTGCTCGGGGGCACGGTCGAGCGCCGCCGCGGCCCACACGTGCTGCTGCCGGTCGGGCGACGCGCGCAGCACCTCGAGCGTCTCGGCGCGCCAGAAGCGGTCGTGCGCGTCGTCGGTGATCCGCGCGCGCACCCGCTCCCCCGGCAGGGTGTCCGCGACGAAGACCACGCGGCCCTCCAGCTCCGCGACGGCGACGCCGCCGTGCGCGATGCGCAGCACCTCGAGCTCGACCTCCGCCACCCCTCCAGCCTCTCGCACGCCGGGGCTCCCTCGACGCTCGACCGGCCTTGCCGCTTTCGCCCCCTGCATGCGCCCCCAGCGGTACAGAAGTCGCAACAGCCCAAGAGCGTGCTGCGGGACTTGCCGCTTCCGTCCCCGTTCCGCGCTTCCGGGGGCGCAGAAGTGGCAACCCCCGGAGGGCGCGCGGGGCGGGTGGCTAGCGTGACGGGGTGCGGTTGGTGCTCGCCTCGACGTCCCCCGCCCGGCTGGCCCTGCTGCGCGCCGCCGGGATCGAGCCGGAGGCGGTGCCGCCCGGCGTGGACGAGGAGGCCGAGGTCGCGGCCGAGGAGGCGCGGCTGGGGCGCGCCCTGCCGGCGGAGGAGCTGGTCCTGCTGCTCGCGCGACTGAAGGCCGAGGCCGTCGCTGAGCGGCTCGGCACGGCCGACGCGCTCGTGCTCGGCGGCGACTCGGCCTTCGCCTTCGACGGGCGGGTGTTCGGCAAGCCGCACACGCCGGCGGCCGCGCTGGCGCGTTGGCGGGCCCAACGCGGTCACTCCGGCGTGCTGCACTCGGGGCACTGGCTCGTCGACGCCCGGCACGGCACCGGGTCGGGCTCGGCGACCTCGGCCGAGGTGCGCTTCGCGGGCGACCTGGCGGACGCGGAGCTGGAGGCCTACGTGGCCTCGGGCGAGCCGCTGGAGGTCGCGGGGGCGTTCACGATCGACGGGCTCGCCGGGGCCTTCATCGACCGGATCGAGGGCGACCCGTCGACGGTGGTCGGGCTGTCGCTGCCCGCGCTCCGCCGCCTCGTCACCGCCACCGGCACCCCCTGGCCGGCGCTCTGGAACCGCTGAGTTGTGGACCCCGCCACTGGATGCGACCGGAGGTCTGTGGGAGGTCACCAAGGAGGCGCCTCGGGCCGTGAATAGGCTATGGATCCATGACGCTTTCCGCCGACGTGGCCGCTCCGACCGGCGAGGACGCGCCCACCCGGCGGCGGATCGCGAAGCTGCTCGTCGCCAACCGCGGTGAGATCGCCGTCCGGATCCTCCGGGCCGCCCGCGACTCCGGCATCGCGTCGGTCGCGGTGTACGCCGATCAGGACCGCGACGCCCGCCACGTGCGGCTCGCGGACGAGGCCTACGCGCTCGGCGGCACGACGAGCGCCGAGACCTACCTGGTCATCGAGAAGCTCCTCTCCGTAGCGCGGCGCAGCGGCGCGGACGCGGTGCACCCGGGCTACGGCTTCCTCGCCGAGAACAGCGCCTTCGCCCAGGCGGTCATCGACGCCGGCCTGATCTGGATCGGCCCGCCGCCCTCGGCGATCGAGGCGCTCGGGGACAAGGTGACCGCGCGCCACGTCGCCGAGTCGGTCGGCGCCCCCCTGGCGCCCGGCACCCTGAACCCGGTCGCGGGCGCCGACGAGGTGGTCGCCTTCGCGCAGCAGGTCGGCCTGCCGATCGCGATCAAGGCCGCCTTCGGCGGCGGCGGGCGCGGCCTCAAGGTCGCCCGCACGATGGAGGAGATCCCGGAGCTGTTCGATTCCGCGACCCGCGAGGCGGTCGCCGCCTTCGGGCGCGGCGAGTGCTTCGTCGAGAAGTACCTCGACAAGCCGCGGCACGTCGAGACGCAGTGCCTCGCGGACGCGTTCGGCGACGTCGTCATCGTCTCCACGCGGGACTGCTCGCTGCAGCGCCGGCACCAGAAGCTGGTCGAGGAGGCCCCGGCCCCCTTCATCACCGACGAGCAGCGGGATCTGCTCTACCGCTCGTCGAAGGCGATCCTGCAGCAGGTCGGCTACGTCGGCGCCGGCACCTGCGAGTTCCTGATCGGCGCGGACGGCACCGTCTCCTTCCTCGAGGTGAACACGCGCCTGCAGGTCGAGCACCCGGTGTCCGAGGAGGTCACGGGCATCGACCTCGTGCGCGAGCAGTTCCGCATCGCGGAGGGCGAGCCGCTCGGCTACGGCGACCCCGAGCCGCGCGGGCACTCGTTCGAGTTCCGCATCAACGGGGAGGACCCGGGCCGGAACTTCCTGCCGTCCCCGGGGCCCGTGCAGTCGTTCCGGGTGCCGGGCGGCCCCGGCGTGCGCGTCGATTCCGGCGTGACCACCGGCGACGTCGTCTCGGGCGCGTTCGACTCGCTGCTCGCGAAGCTGATCGTGACCGGCTCCGATCGCGCGGACGCGCTCGAGCGCTCGCGCCGCGCGCTCGCCGAGTTCGAGGTCGCGGGGCTCCCGACCGTCATGCCGTTCCACCGCGTGGTCGTGGACGACCCCGCCTTCACGGCGGAGGACGGCCGGTTCGGCGTCTACACGAACTGGATCGAGACCGCGTTCGACAACACGATCGAGCCGTGGAGCGGGTCGCTCGGCGACCAGGGGCCGACCGGTCCGACGCCGGACGACCGCCGCAAGGTGACGGTCGAGGTGAACGGCAAGCGCCTCGAGGTCGTGCTGCCCGCCGCGCTCGCGGTGCCGGGCGCGGGCCAGCCGGCCCCGGCGGCCGCTCCCCCGCGCCGCCGCGGTGCCGCGTCCCGCGCGGGCACCTCGAGCGGCAACGCGGTGAAGGCGCCGATGCAGGCCACGGTCGTGAAGGTCGCGGTCGAGGACGGCCAGCGCGTCGTCAGCGGCGACCTGCTCGTGGTGCTCGAGGCGATGAAGATGGAGCAGCCGCTCACCGCGCACCGCGACGGCGTCGTGGCGAACCTCGCCGCGACCCCGGGCACGACCGTCAGCTCCGGCACCGCCCTGCTCGAGATCGTCGACTGAGCGTTCCATCTTGTAGGCGGATCTCGGTCCCTGGCCGAGATCCGCCTACAAGATGGAGCACCGGCGGGACGCCGCGCTACGCGACGATGTGCATCGCCCTCGCGGCGTCCGTGATCGCGCCCGAGAGCGACGGGTAGACGCTGAAGGCGCGCGCCAGCTGGTCGACCGTCAGCCGGTGCTCGACCGCGAGCGCGATCGGCAGGATCAGCTCGCTGGCCCGCGGCGACGCGATGACCCCGCCGATCACCGTGCCGGAGCCGGTGCGGGCGAAGAGCTTCACGAAGCCGTCCTGCAGCGACAGCATCTTCGCCCGCGGGTTCGAGGCGAGCGGCAGCTTGTAGATCTCGCCCTGCGCGATCCCGTCCTCGATCTGCTTCTGCGTCCAGCCGACGGTCGCGATCTCGGGCGCCGTGAAGATGTTGCTCGTCACGTTCCGCAGCTCGGTCGGGGTGACCGCATCGCCCATCGCGTGGAACACCGCGGTGCGCCCCTGCTGGCTCGCGACCGAGGCGAGCGGCAGGAAGGTCGTGCAGTCGCCGGCCGCGTAGATCGAGGGGCGGGAGGTCGACCCGACCCGGTTCACCCGGATGTGCCCGGACGCGTCCAGCTGCACGCCCGCCTCCTCCAGCCCGATGCCGGCCGTGTTCGGGATGGAGCCGACCGCCATCAGGCAGTGGCTGCCCCGGACCTCGCGCCCGTCGTCGAGGGTCGCGACGACCTCGTCGCCCTGCCGCTCCACCTTCACCGCGCGGCTGCGCCCGAGCACGTGCATGCCGCCGCGGGTGAAGACCTCCTCGAGCAGCCGGGCCGCGTCCTCGTCCTCGCCGGGCAAGACGCGGTCGCGGCTCGAGATCAGCGTCACCTCGCTGCCGAGCTGCATGTAGGCGGAGGCGAACTCCGCCCCCGTCACCCCGGAGCCGACGACGATGATGTGCTCCGGCACCTCGTCGAGCTCGTACAGCTGCGTCCAGGTGAGGATGCGCTCGCCGTCCGGCATCGCGGTGGGGAGCCGCCGGGGGCTGGCACCCACGGCGACGACGGTCGTGTCCGCCTCGATCTCGTCGAAGTCGTGCGCGGTGCGCCCGCGGCCGGACGAGACGATCACGCGGCCCGGCCCGTCGAGGCGCCCGACGCCCTCCACGATGCGCACTCCCGCCTCCTCGAGCTGCGTCCGCATGTCGTCGGACTGCTGCCGGGCGAGCTTGCGGAGCCGCGCGTTCACGGCGCGGAGGTCGACCGCCACGTCGGGCTGCACCGGCCGGCCCGATCCGTTCGGCACGCTGTAGCGCACGCCGAGCTTCGCGATGCGGCCGATCGCACCGGTCGCCTGCGCGGTGGCGATGAGCGTCTTCGACGGCACGACGTCCGTCAGCACCGCCGAGCCGCCGACGCCGGCCCGCTCGACGAGCACGACCTCCGCGCCCTCCTGCCGCCCCGTCAGCGCGGCCTCGTACCCGCCGGGGCCGCCGCCCAGCACGACGATGCGGTGGTTGCGCTCGAACTCATGGCTCACAGGTCCATCTTGAAGGTCTTCGGGCGCGTCGGCCCGTGGCGCAGCCGGATCTCCCCGGAGAGGGGCGGCCCCCTACGCTGCAGACATGCCGGACCTCGACCTCGACGCCCCCGAGACCCCGCCCACCGCCGTCGCCCAGCTGGCCGCGGCCGAGCTCGTGCGCCGCACCGGCGTGGAGCGCCACGACATCGCGCTGACGCTCGGCAGCGGCTGGGGCCGTGCCGCCGAGCGCCTCGGCGAGATCGTCGCCCGCGTCCCCGCCGACGAGGTCCCCGGCTTCACCGCATCCGGCATCCCGGGGCACTCCGGGCAGCTCACCTCCATCCGGCTCGCGAACGGCCTGCACGCGCTCGTGATCGGCGCCCGCACCCACTTCTACGAGGGCCGGGGCGTCCGCCGCGTCGTGCACAGCGTCCGCACCGCGGCCGCCGCCGGCGCGAAGGTGATGGTGCTGACGAACGGCGCGGGCGGCATCGACCCGTCCTGGTCCCCCGGCACGCCCGTGCTGATCAGCGACCACATCAACCTGACGGCCGCCTCGCCGCTCGAGGGCGCGACCTTCATCGACGTGACCGACCTCTACTCCTCGCGGCTGCGCGCGCTCGCTCGCGAGGTCGACCCCTCGCTCGACGAGGGCGTGTACGTGCAGTTCCGCGGCCCGCAGTTCGAGACCCCGGCGGAGGTGCGGATGGCGCGCACCATGGGCGGCACCATCGTCGGTATGTCGACGGCCCTCGAGGCGATCGCCGCGCGCGAGGCCGGCGTCGAGGTGTTCGGCATCAGCCTCATCACGAACCTCGCGGCCGGCATCTCGGACAGCCCGCTGAACCACGAGGAGGTGCTCGAGGCCGGCCGCAACGCCGAGGAGCACCTCGCGGGCCTGCTGTCCCGCATCGTCGGACGCATCGCCGAATCGGTGGCCTGAGCGTGGCCGAGGGACCCCGCCCGGCGCTCGAGGACGACGCCCGCGCCTGGCTCGCCCTCGACCCCGATCCCGAGACGCGGGCGGAGGTGCAGGACCTGCTCGACCGCGCCGACGAGGCCGGGCTGCAGGACCGCTTCGGCGAGCGCCTCGTCTTCGGCACGGCGGGGCTGCGCGGCGCGCTCGGCGCCGGCCCGAACCGGATGAACCGCGTCGTCGTGCAGCAGACCTCCGCCGGGCTCGCCGCCTTCCTCCGCGGTCGGACGGACCGTCCGACCGCGGTCGTCGGGTACGACGGCCGCCGGAACTCCCGGGTCTTCGCGGAGGACGCCGTCGGGGTGCTGCGCGCCGCCGGCGTGGAGACGGTGCTGCTGCCCCGCGCCCTCCCCACCCCGGTGCTCGCCTTCGCGGTGCGGGACCTCGACGCCGACGCGGGCGTGATGATCACCGCGAGCCACAACCCGGCGCCCGACAACGGCTACAAGCTCTACCTCGGCGGCCCGGACCAGGGCTCGCAGCTCGTCGCCCCCGCGGACGCCGCGGTGCTCGCGGAGATCGAGCGCGTCGTCGCGACGGGGGCGCTGCCCGCGCGATCGACGGAGGCTCCCCTCGCCGACGAGGGCGTCGTCGAGCGCTACGTCGCCGCGACGGCGGCCGTGACCGACGCCAGCGGCGACCTGGACTGGGTCTACACGCCCATGCACGGGGTCGGCCTCGAGACGGTGCGGGCGGTGCTCGCCGCCGCGGGCCTGCCGGCGCCCGCGGTCGTGGCCGAGCAGGCGGAGCCCGACGCGGCGTTCCCGACCGCGCCCTTCCCGAACCCGGAGGAGCCCGGCACGCTGGACCTCGCGACGGCGCTCGCGGAGCGCACGGGCGCGACGCTGATCCTCGCCAACGACCCCGACGCGGACCGGCTCGCGGTCGCGATCCCCGACGGCCCCGCCTCGAGCGCCTCGGGACGGCGCGGCTGGCGGCGGCTCACCGGCAACGACGTGGGGCTGCTGCTCGCCTGGCGCATCGCGTCCGGCACGACGGCGTCAGGCGGCACGCTCGCCTGCTCGGTGGTGTCGACGCCGGGGCTCGCGCGCATCGCGGAGCGCTTCGGCCTCCTCCACACCGAGACCCTCACGGGCTTCAAGTGGATCTCGAGGGCTCCCGCCCTGCTCTTCGGGTTCGAGGAGGCGCTCGGCTACCTCGTCGACCCGGAGGTCGTGCGGGACAAGGACGGGATCAGCGCGCTGGTCGCGGTGCTCGCCGCCGCGATCGAGCAGGCGGCCGAGGGGCGCGGCCTCGCGGATCTGCTCGCGGAGATCGAGGCGGCGGTGGGCCGCTTCGACTCGGCGCAGGTGTCGCTGCGCGTCGAGGACCTGTCGCGGATCGCCGCCATCACGGCCTCGCTCCGCGCCGACCCGCCGGCCGAGATCGGCGGGTTCGCCGTGGAGTCGGTGGACGACCTCGCCGGCGGCAGCGACGACCTCCCGCCGACGGACGCGCTGCGCTACCGGCTGACCGGCGGCGCCCGCGTGATCGTGCGCCCCTCGGGTACCGAGCCGAAGCTGAAGGTCTACCTCGACGTGGTCTCGGACGTCGCGACGCCGGAGGAGCGCCGGCGGGAGACCGATGCGGCGCTGGCCGCGCTGCGGACCGGCGTCGACGCCCTCCTCGCCCGCTGACGCACGAGTCCGTCTCGAAGGTGATCCGGCGGCACCGGATCACCTTCGGAACGGAGCACCGCTAGTCGAGGGCGTCGGAGAGCTTCGCCTCGAGCTCCGCCTGGTCGAGGATGTTGTCGATCACGATCACCTGCGCGCTCGTGCGGCCGATGGTCGCGACGTGCTCCGGGCTCGTGAGGATCACCTGCGCGTCCTCGCTCTGCTCCCGCACCCGGGCGACGTCGGTCGCCGACACCTCAGCGGCGATGCCGATCCGGCCGAGCGCCCGCTGCGCCGAGACCCGCAGGATCTCGCTCGTCCCGATGCCCGCTCCGCAGAGCGTGAGGATCCTGATCGCCACGGCCGCCCCTAGTCGATCGCCTCGAAGCCGCTCGCGATGCGGTCGGCCAGCGCCTCGCGCTCCTCGAGCGGCAGGAACGCCGACTCGGCGGCGTTCAGCTGGAACGTGAGCAGGTCGTCCAGGTCGTAGTCGAAGGCGTCGGCGAGCAGCACCAGCTCCCGCGACAGGGAGGTGTCGCTCATCAGCCGGTTGTCGGTATTGACGGTGACCTTGAAGCCGAGCTGGAACAGCAGGTCGAACGGATGGTCCGCGAGGTCGTCGCCCCAGGCCTCGATGGCGCCGGTCTGCAGGTTGGAGGACGGCGACAGCTCGAGCGGCACCTGCCGGTCCCGCACCCAGCGGGCCAATCGGCCGACGGTGACGTAGGAGCGGCCGGCGTCCTCGCGCACCGTCAGGTCCTCCGCGATCCGCACGCCGTGGCCGAGGCGCAGCGCGCGGCCGTCGAGCAGGGCGCTGCGGATGGAGTCGAGCCCGGCCGCCTCGCCGGCGTGGACCGTCACGGGGAACCAGTGCTCGGCGAGGTAGTCGAAGGCGACGCGGTGCCGGGCGGGCAGGAAGCCGGCCTCGGCGCCGGCGATGTCGAAGCCCACCACGCCGCGGTCGCGGTGGCGGACGGCGAGCTCGGCGATCTCGAGCCCGCGGTCGGCGTGCCGCATCGCGGTGACGAGCTGGCCGACGCGGAGGTCCCAGCCGCCTCGGCGGGCCTCGTCGACGCCCTGCTCGAGGCCGGCCTGCACCGCCTCCACGGCGGCGTCGAGGGTGAGGCCCTTCGCGAGGTGCTGCTCGGGCGCCCAGCGCACCTCGCCCCAAGCGACGCCGTCGGCGGCGAGGTCGAGCACGAACTCGCGGGCCACGCGGGTCAGGGCCGGCTCGGTCTGCATCACCGCGGTGGTGAGGTCGAAGGTCTTCAGGTAGTCGACCAGCGAGCCGGAGTCGGCCTGGTCGTGGAACCAGTCGGCGAGCGCGTCGGCATCGCCCTCCGGCAGCTCGACGCCGGCCTCGTCTGCCAGCTCGACCACGGTCGCCGGTCGCAGCCCGCCGTCGAGGTGGTCGTGCAGCGACACCTTCGGCAGGGTGCGCGCGTCGACGTCGCCCCAGAGCAGCAGGTCGTCGTCTTCGTCGTCGCGGTCTCGCAGGTCCCCCACGCCGCTCAGGGTACCGCCGGACCCCGCCGGGGTCAGGCGGTGATCCGCCCCGCGACGACCGGGCGCTCGGGCACCCCGGTACCGGCGGGTGCGATGACGTGGGCGCCGGCGAGCGCCTCGAGGGCGCGCGGGATGCGGCCCTCGTCGTCGGTCCGGAGCGTCGCCAGCGGCTGCCCCGCCCGCACCGCGTCCCCGCGCTTGGCGTGGAGCAGCACGCCGGCGCCCGCCTGCACGCACTCCCCCTGCCGCGCGCGCCCGGCGCCGAGGCGCCATGCGGCGACGCCGACGGCGCGCGCGTCCTGCTCGGCGAGCACGCCGTCCCGCTCGGCGGTGACGACGTGCGTCTCCCGGGCCTCCGGCAGCGGAGCGTCCGGGTCGCCGTCCTGCGCGCGGATCATCCGCCGCCAGACGTCCATCGCCCGCCCGTCGTCGAGCGCCGCCGCGGGGTCGGCGTCCGGCTGGCCGCCGAGCGCGAGCATCTCGCCGGCGAGCGCGAGCGTCAGCGCCCGCACGTCCGCCGGGCCGCCGCCTGACAGCACCTCGACGCTCTCCGCCACCTCGACCGCGTTGCCGACGGCGAGCCCCAGCGGGACGGACATGTCGGTGAGCAGCGCGACGCACTCCACCCCGGCGTCGGCGCCGAGCTCGACCATCGTGCGGGCGAGCGTCTCCGCGCGCTCCCGGTCGGGCATGAAGGCGCCGGACCCGAACTTCACGTCCAGCACGAGGGCGCCGGTGCCCTCGGCGATCTTCTTCGACATGATGCTGGAGGCGATGAGCGGGATGGACTCGACCGTGCCGGTCGTGTCGCGCAGGGCGTAGAGCCGCTTGTCGGCCGGGGCGAGGTCGGCCCCGGCCGCGCAGATCACCGCGCCGACGTCGGCGAGCTGCGCCCGCATCTCGGCAGAGCCGACGTCGGCCCGCCAGCCCGGGATCGACTCGAGCTTGTCGAGCGTGCCCCCGGTGTGGCCGAGCCCCCGCCCCGACAGCTGCGGCACGGCGATGCCGAAGGCGGCGACGAGCGGCGCGAGCGGCAGGGTGATCTTGTCGCCCACGCCGCCGGTGGAGTGCTTGTCGACGGTGGGGCGCCCGAGCCCTTCGAACGACATCCGCTCGCCGGAGGCGATCATCGCGAAGGTGAGGTCGCGGATCTCCCGCCGCTCCATGCCGTTCAGCAGGACGGCCATGGCCCAGGCCGACATCTGCTCGTCCGCGACCGCGCCGCGCGTGAAGGCGTCGACGAGCCACTCGATCTGCTCGGTCGGGAGGGGCCGGCCCTCCCGCTTGGCGACGATCACGTCCACGGCGTCGAAGGGCTCGGTCACCGGATCACGCTATCCGTCGGCGCACTGCGGCCGCAGCGCTCAGTCCGTGAAGCGGACCACCGTGCGCACCGTCATGAAGACCTCGGACGAGGTGCAGGCGTACGCGTCGTCCGACTTCACGAAGATCGCCTTCTTCGAGTGCGGCGGGTAGACGCGGAAGCCGTCGCCCTTCCGGACCCGGCAGGCCGACCCGAGCGGGCCGCCGCCGTCGCGGATGTCCACGACCTGCAGCGGCGCTCCGGCCGCCTGTCCGGGCGCCAGCCGGACGTCGACGGCGTCCGCCTGGTTGCGGGCGGCCGGCTCGCCGAGCTGCGTGCCGTTCCCGCCTCCGACGACGGAGACGCCGGGAGCGCCCCGCAGCACGCACGAGCCGCCCCCGGTGTTCGTGAAGAGCACGTCGTAGACCTCGCTGCCGGCGCCGCCGCCGCCGTTGTCCCGGGTGATGGTGACGCCCAGGTCCTGATCGGCGCACTGGTCCGCAGGACGTCCCGGATCGCCGGCCGCCGAGGCGCCGGACGATGCGGGCGTGCTCGAGGCGGAGGCGGTCGGGGCCGACGATGACGCGCTCGCGCTCGCGCTCGACGAGGGCGTGCTCGAGGGCGTCGGGGCGACCGTGACGGTCGGCGTGATCGTCGGCGCGGTCACCTGCGACCCGCACCCCGTCAGCACCAGCAGCAGCGCCGCGGCCGCGGCCGCTCCCCCGACTCGTCGCACGCCCGCACGCTACGCCCGCCCGTCGAGAGCGCTTCCTCGGCGCTCCGTGACACATGCGCCGCTGCCGGCGGGCGTATCCGTCTCCGGGCGCCGAAGAAGCGGGGGAGGAGGAGGTCCGGGTCAGCCCTTCACGTACGGCTTGCCGGCGGCCGCCGGGCCGCGCGCGTGCCCCACGAGCCCCGCGACGGCGAAGATCGTCACGATGTAGGGCAGCATCAGCAGGAAGTCGGGCGGCACCGGGCTGCCGACGATGCCGAGCACGTTCTGCAGGTTGCTCGCGAAGCCGAACAGCAGCGCCGCGAGCGTCGCCTTCACGGGGTTCCACTGCCCGAAGATCACCGCGGCCAGGGCGATGAAGCCGGCGCCGGAGGTGACGTCGCGGGTGAACGACGGCACGGCCGCGAGCGTCAGGTACGCGCCGCCGAGCCCGGCGATCGCCCCGGCGAGGCTCACGTTCCAGAAGCGGGTGCCGCCGACCGAGATGCCGACGGTGTCGGCCGCCTGCGGGTGCTCCCCGACGGCGCGGAGGCGGAGGCCCCACTTCGTGCGGAACAGGCCGATGGTGACGGCGACCACGCCCACGTACATCAGGTAGACGATCACCGTCTGCCGGAAGAGCACCGGGCCGATCACCGGGATCGCGGACAGCAGCGGGATCGTGATCGGGGTGAACTGCGGCGGGCTGTTCAGCGTCGCCGACGCCGGCACGAGCACGAGCGAGTAGAGGAAGTTCGTGAGCCCGAGCACGAGCACGTTCAGCACGACGCCGACGATGACCTGGTCGACGAGGTACTTGATCGCGAAGGCCGCGAGCACGAACGACACGAGCATGCCGGCGACCATGGCGGCGATCAGCCCCGCAATCAGCGATCGCGTCAGCGACGCGACTACCGCGGCGGTGAAGGCGCCGGCGAGCAGCTGCCCCTCGATGGCCACGTTGACGACGCCCACCCGCTCGGAGATCACGCCGCCGAGCGCGCCGAAGATCAGCGGCACGGCGAGCGCCAGGGACCCGGCCAGCAACCCGGGCAGCGGCACGGTCTGCGGCGAGCCGGCGGTCGCCCAGGTGAGCAGCCCGACGACGAGCGCGAGCGCGAACACGATCGGCAGCCAGAGCGGCTGCCGGCGGTCCAGCCGCACGAGCATGACGGCGACCCCGGTGCAGGCGGCCGCGATCAGGGAGGCGACGACACCGGTCGGCAGCGCGGGCAGCACGAGCGGCGGCAGCGACACGAGGTCCGTCGAGCTCTGCAGGCCGAAGGTGGCCGAGCCGGGGCGGCTGAAGCCGATGAGGGCGACGGCGGCCGCGACCGTCAGCACGCCGTAGATCCACACGACGCGCCAGGACCGCCGCGGGCCCGTCGTGCCGACGAGCGCGCCGGTCTCGCTGGTCTCGAGCGTCGTCATGCGCGCGCCCCCCTCGGTGCAGGCAGGCGGAAGATCGCGCGCACCAGCGGCGGCGCCGCGATGAAGAGGACGATCAGCGACTGCACGACGGACACCACGTTGAGGTCGACCGCGTTCGCCGCCTGCATCGTGTAGCCGCCGTTCTGGAAGACGCCGAAGAGCAGGCCGGCCCAGAAGACGCCCCACGGCCGGGAGCGCCCGAGCAGCGCGACGGTGATGGCGTTGAAGCCGATGCCGGCGTCGAAGGCGTTGCTGAACCCGCTCGTCGTCTGCCCGAGCACCTGGTAGGCGCCCGCGAACCCGACGAAGACGCCGGAGATCACCATCGCCGCGATGGTCATCCGCTTGACGTCGATGCCGGCGGTGCGTGCGGCGGAGGGGTTCTCTCCGACCGCCCGCAGCTTGAAGCCGAGGCTCGAGCGGTCGAGCAGGTACGCGGCTGCGAGGACGAGGAGGACCACGAGCGGGAAGCCGAGGTTGACCGGCGAGCCGAACAGCTGCGGCAGCTGCGCGGAGGTCGGCGTCGGCGCGGACACGGGCGAGTTCGATCCGGGCGCCTGCAGCACCGGCGTCCCCAGCAGGTAGTCGATGAAGTAGAAGGCGATGTAGTTGAGCATGATCGTGACGATCACCTCGTGGGCTCCGGTGCGCGCCTTCAGGACCCCGGGGATCGCGGCCCAGAGCGCCCCGCCGACGAGGCCGCCGACCAGCGCCGCGACGAGGTGGAGGGCGCCCGGCAGCGGCAGGGTGAACCCGACCCAGCCGGCGAGCGCGCCGCCGATGAGGATCTGGCCCTGGCCGCCGATGTTGAACAGGCCGGTGCGGAAGCCGATCGCGATGCCGAGACCGGCGGCGATCAGCGGGGTGGCGAAGCCGAGGCTGCGCAGCAGCGGCTGGATGCCCGCGACGAAGCCGACGGCGGAGAAGTCGATCAGCCCGCCGCGGAAGAGCGACCCGTAGGCGCTGCCGACCGCCTGCACCGCGGCGACGATCGTGTCGCCCGGTCGGGCGAAGAAGTACCCCGACGCCGTGATGACCTGCGGGTTGGTCACCGCGATGAGCACGCCGCCGATCAGCAGGGAGACGACCACGGCCAGCACGCTGAGCAGCGCGCTGCCGGACAGGACGTCGCGCAGCACGCGGCGCGCGCTCGACTCGGCCGCCTCCGGCCGCTGCTGCCCCGGGTCCTGCTGCGGGTCGAGCCCCGCCTGCTCCGTGCCGGTGTCGGCGACCGGGACCGGCTGATCCGTCGTCTCCTGCGCGCCGCCCTGCGGCTCCCGGAACGTCATGCGGCCACCGCCTGCGGGGCCTCGCCGGCCATCATCAGGCCGAGCACGTCGCGCGGGGTGTCGGCCGGCACGACGCCGACGACCCGGCCGCGGTGCATCACCGCGATGCGGTCGGCGAGCGCGACGACCTCGTCCAGCTCGGTCGAGACCACGACCACCGGCACGCCGGCGTCGCGGGTCGCGACGATCTGCTGGTGCACGAACTCGATCGAGCCGACGTCGAGCCCGCGGGTCGGCTGCGCGGCCACGAGCAGCCGCAGGTCGCGGGAGAGCTCGCGGGCGAGGACCACCTTCTGCTGGTTGCCGCCCGACAGGCGGCCGACCGGGGTGCCGATGCCCTGCGCGCGGATGTCGAACCGCTTGAGCCGCTCCTCCGCGAACGCCGCCAGCCGCTTCAGCCGCAGCGCGCCCCTGCGCACGAACGGCTCCCCGTCGGAGCGGTCGAGCATGAGGTTCTCGGCGATGGTGAACTCCGGCACCAGCCCGTCGTGCTGCCGGTCCTCCGGCACGAACCCGGCGCCCGCGTCGAGCACCTGCCTCGGCGTGCGGCCGGTCAGCTCCTCGCCGTGCAGCAGGATCCGGCCGGTGACCTCCGCCTGCAGCCCGAAGATCGCCTCGGTCAGCTCGGTCTGCCCGTTGCCCTGCACCCCGGCGATCGCGAGGATCTCCCCCGCCCGCACCGTGAGGTCGACCCCGTTCACGACGGGGACGCCGTTGCCGTCGTAGACGTGCACGCCCTCGATCACGAGCGCGTCGGCTCCGGGCGCCGCCGGCGCCTTGTCGACCGTGAGCTCGACCGCGCGCCCCACCATCAGGGAGGCGAGCTCGGTGCTGCTCGCCGTCGGCAGGGCCTGCCCCACGACCTTGCCGAGCCGGACGACCGTGATCCGGTCCGCCACCTCGCGGACCTCCCGCAGCTTGTGGCTGATGAACACGATGGCGGTGCCGCCGTCGCGCAGCTGCTTCATGATCCCGATCAGCTCGTCGGTCTCCTGCGGCGTCAGCACGGCCGTCGGCTCGTCGAGCACGAGCACCCCGGCGTCGCGCGAGAGCGCCTTGATGATCTCGACGCGCTGCTGGATCCCGACGGGCAGGTCCTCGATCCGCGCGTCCGGGTCGACGTCGAACCCGAAGCGGTCCGAGATCTCGCGCACGGTCGCCCGGGCGGCGTCGAGGTCGAGCCGCCCGCCCGCCTTCGTCGACTCGTGCCCGAGCATCACGTTCTCGGCGACCGTGAAGACCGGCACGAGCATGAAGTGCTGGTGCACCATGCCGATGCCCGCCCGCATCGCGTCGCCCGGGCCGGAGAAGCGCTGGACCTCGTCGTCCAGCAGGATCTCGCCCTCGTCCGGCCGGTACAGGCCGTAGAGCACGTTCATCAGCGTCGACTTGCCCGCGCCGTTCTCGCCGAGCAGGCAGTGGATCTCCCCGGGCTCGACGACGAGGTCGATGTGGTCGTTCGCGGTCAGGGCGCCGAAGCGCTTCGTGATGCCGCGCAGCTCAAGCTTCATCGCCCGAGATCCTCTCAGAACGGGGCCGACGGGCCACGGCGGACGCCGTGACCCGTCGGTCGATGATCCCGCAGTCCGTGCGGGATGCACCGATCAGTTGAAGGCGGCCTTCGAGCTGACCGAGATCGAGCCGTCGATGATGCCGGCCTTGATCTTGTCGAGCTCGTCGGTCAGACCGGCGGGCAGCTTGCTCTCGTAGTCGTGGAACGAGGACAGGCCGACGCCGCCGTTCTTCAGGTCGCCGACGTACTGGGTGTTGTCGAACGTCTTCTCCTTCGCGGACTGCTCGACGACGTCCTGAGCCGCGACGGAGATGTTCTTCAGGATCGACACGAGCACGAGGTCCTTCGCGCCCGTCGTGTCCGTGTTGTAGATGTCGGCGTCCACGCCCTCGATCACGGCCTGCTTGCCGGAGGACTTGATCGCCGCGCCCGCGCCCTGGTAGAGGCTGCCGGCGACCGGGATGATCACGTCGGCGTTCTGACCGAGGAAGTTCGTCGAGATCGTCTTCGCCTTGTTCTGGTCGGTGAAGTTGCCGACGAACGTGCCCTTCTGCGTGTCCGCGTTCCAGCCGAGCAGCTTCACGTTCTTGTTCTTCTGCTGGTTGTAGTACTTCACGCCCTCCGCGATGCCGTCCATGTAGATGGTCACGGGCGGGATGGCGATGCCGCCCCAGGTCGCCACGGTCCCGGTCTTCGAGTAGGCCGCCGCGGCGTACCCGCCGAGGAACGCCGCCTCGTTCGTGTTGAACACCACGTTCTTCACGTTCGGCAGGTCGATCGAGGTGTCGTCGATCATCGCGAAGTCGGTCGAGGGGCTCTTCGTCGCCGACGACTTGATCGCGGGCGCGAGCAGGAAGCCGGACGCGACGATGATGTTGCAGTTCTGCGCGACGAGGTTGTCGACGTTCGAGGCGTAGTCGTTCGCCGTCGCGGACTGGACCTCCTTGTACTGCGAGCCCAGGTCCTTCGCGGCGGCCTTGACGCCCTCGAGGCCGAGCTGGTTGAAGGAGCGGTCGTCGAACCCGCCCTGGTCGGACACGATGCAGGGCAGGTAGTCGGAGGTGGCGGCGGCGCTGCCGGACGCCGCGCCGGAACCGGAGGCCGCGGGCGCCGGAGCCTGGCCGCAGCCGGTGAGCAGGGCGACGACGCCGAGCGTCGACACGGCGCCGAGGCCGATGCGCTTGGTGAGAGCGTGCAAGGGGTACCCCTTCGTCAGGTGCTGGAGGAGCCCGCGCGCGAGGATGGGCGGCGCGGGCCGCCGGTCAGGGTAGCCGCGCCGTGATTCCGCCGTCGACCAGGACGGCGTCCGGGCCGCGGATGCTTACCGCATCGTTACTGTGCTGATCCTGGAGGGCGCCGTGCGCGGCTGTCTTCTTCCCGGAGCCGCTCGCTGGCCGGTCCTCGCGGCCGGTGTCTTCCCGACCGTGCCCCGCCCCGGGCCCTCGGACCAAGCGGTGAAGCGGTCCTGCCGTCGTCGAGCCCGGAGCGGATGCGTTCGCCCGCTCGGTCAGGAGGTGGTGCGGTCCGCGTACTCGTCGAGCTGGCGCGGGCCGAAGGCGTCGGGCAGCACCTGGGCGATGGTGCGGATGCCGCTGACGGTGTCGAGCAGCATCCCGGGGGCGGCGTGCTCGGCGAGCAGCTGACGGCAGCGGCCGCACGGCATCAGCGTGCGCCCCTCCCCGTCCACGCAGGCGAAGGCCGTGAGCAGGCCGCCGCCCGTCATGGCCAGCTGCGACACCATCGAGCACTCGGCGCAGAGCGTCACGCCGTACGAGGCGTTCTCCACGTTGCAGCCGCTGACCACGCGCCCGTCCTCGACGAGCGCCGCGGCGCCCACGGGGAAGTGCGAGTAGGGCACGTACGCGTGCGCCATCGCCGCCCGCGCGGCCTCCCGGAGCCCGTCCCAGTCCACGTCCGTCATGCCCACATCCTGCCCGGATCCGCCTCGCGGCGGAGCGGGTCGGATCAGAGGACGTCGGTGCGGCCCGAGATCTTCAGCGCGTCGACGACGCTCTTGACCCGCTGCGCGTGCTCGCTCGTGGTGACGAGCAGCGCGTCCTCGGTGTCGACGACCACGATGTTCTCGACGCCGATCAGTGTGATGAGCCGGTCGCGGTCGGTCACCACGACGCCGCTCGACGAGTCGGCGAGCACCCGGGCGTGCTCCCCGAGGATCGCGAGGTCGCTCGTCCGGCCGCCGGACTGCATCTTCGCGATCGAGGCGAAGTCGCCCACGTCGTCCCACGAGAAGTCGCCCTCGATGACCGCGAGGCGCCCCTCGGCGGCTGCGGGCTCGGCGACGGAGTAGTCGATCGCGATCTTCTCGAGCCCCGGCCACACCTGGTCGACGACGGCGCCGCGCTCGGGGGTGTCCCACGCCTCCGCGAGGCGGCGCAGCCCGGCGACGAGGTCGGGCTTCGTCTTCGCCATCTCGTCGAGCAGGACGTCCGCCCGGCTGATGAACATGCCGGCGTTCCAGACGTGGCGGCCGGAGTCCACGTACTGCCGCGCGGTCTCGAGGTCGGGCTTCTCGACGAAGCGGGTGACGGCGAGGGCGCTCGGGGCGCCCGGCACCTCCAGGCGCTCGCCGGCCTCGATGTAGCCGAAGCCGATCGCGGGCTCGGTGGGCACGATGCCGATGGTGGCGATGTAGCCGGCGTCCGCGACCGAGATCGCCTCGACGATCGCGCGGCGGAAGCGGCGCACGTCGTTGATCACGTGGTCCGCGGCGAAGGAGCCGATGATGACGCCCGGCTCGCGGCGCTCGAGGATCGCGGCGGCCAGCCCGATGGCGGCGGACGAGTCCTTGGGCTCGCTCTCGAGCACGACGTTGCGGTCGGCGAGCTGCGGCAGCTGCTGCTCGACGGCGGCGCGATGCGCGCGGCCCGTCACGACCATGACCCGGTCGGGGCCCGCGATGGGCGCGAGGCGGTCCCAGGTGCCGCGCAGCAGCGTCTGGCCGCTGCCCGTCAGGTCGTGGAGGAACTTCGGGGCGTCGGCGCGGGAGAGCGGCCAGAGCCGCGAACCGATCCCGCCCGCCGGGATGACGGCGTAGAACCGCTCGACCGCCTCCGGCTCCGTGCCGCGACCGGCCCAGCGCATCGTCCCGTCCGTCATGGGCGCCACTGTAGTGACGGGCCCGTCGCCCGGACCTTTCCCAGTCAAGGGGGCGCGCCATCAGGGCCGGGGGCGCCGTCGCCGTCGGCGCGCCGCCGTAAGATCGTCTGCCGCACGGGTCCGACGAGGGAGGGTGCAACAGATGGTGTCTTTGAGGCCGTCACCGCCGCCGGTGACCAAGCGCAGCGATCGGCTGCCGCGGCCCCCGGCGGGCACCGTCTACCGCGGTCACGAGGGCATGTGGTCCTGGGTGCTGCACCGCATCACGGGCATCGCGATCTTCTTCTTCCTGCTCGTGCACGTGCTCGACACCGCGCTGATCCGCGTCTCCCCCGAGGCGTACAACGGCGTCATCGCTCAGTACAAGAACCCGATCATGGGCCTCGGCGAGATCGCGCTCGTCGGCGCCATCGTCTTCCACGCCTTCAACGGCCTGCGGATCATCCTGGTCGACTTCTGGAGCGTGGGCACGCGGTTCCAGCGCCAGATGTTCTGGATCGTCATCGGCCTCTGGGTCGTCGTCATGGCGGGCTTCGTGCCGCGCCAGCTGTTCGTGATCATCTCGGAGGTGCAGTGATGGCGACGACCTACGCCGCCCCCCGCTCCCCCGCTCCCACGCACCCGAACCGCCGGTTCAACGTGGAGAAGTGGGGCTGGATCTACATGCGCGTCTCCGGCGTCGTGCTGGTCGTGCTGATCTTCGGCCACCTCTTCGTGAACCTGATCTCGGGCGACGGGGTCAAGCAGATCGACTTCGCCTTCATCGCGGGCAAGTACGCGACGCCGTTCTGGCAGGTCTGGGACGTGCTGATGCTGTGGCTGGCCCTGATCCACGGCGCCAACGGCATGCGCACCATCACGAACGACTACGTCGTGGCCCCGGCCGCGAACCGGCTGCTGAAGGGCGCCATCGCGGTCGCGGCGGCGCTGCTCATCGTCCTCGGCACGATGGTCGTCTTCACCTTCGACCCGTGCCCCGCGAACGGCACGGCGGAGAACCTGCCCGCCTTCTGCTCGGCGGTGGCGCGATGACCGCCGCGCGCCCGGACTGGACGGGCCCCATTAGGA
Organism: Amnibacterium endophyticum; assembly: GCF_042680685.1. Classification (NCBI taxonomy): domain Bacteria; kingdom Bacillati; phylum Actinomycetota; class Actinomycetes; order Micrococcales; family Microbacteriaceae; genus Amnibacterium; species Amnibacterium endophyticum. The sequence goes on from NZ_JBHUEA010000005.1 coordinate 106,802, forward strand.
AGGTCGCTGCGCGTCTCGGCCCGCAGGACCGGCAGTCGAGCCCGGCCGGGCGGCAGCGCGACCCGCAGGAGACCATGTCCTGGACCGACGACGGCCCCGACGAGCGCACGATCGACGGGATCCACTACCACCGGCACGACGTCGTGATCGTGGGCGCAGGCGGCGCGGGCATGCGCGCCGCCATCGAGGCCGGCCCCAAGGCGAAGACCGCCGTCATCACGAAGCTCTACCCCACCCGCTCCCACACGGGCGCGGCGCAGGGCGGCATGGCCGCCGCGCTCGCGAACGTGGAGGAGGACAGCTGGGAGTGGCACACCTTCGACACGGTGAAGGGCGGCGACTACCTGGTCGACCAGGACGCCGCCGAGATCCTGGCGAAGGAGGCCATCGACGCGGTCATCGACCTCGAGAACATGGGGCTGCCGTTCAACCGGACGCCCGAGGGGAAGATCGACCAGCGCCGCTTCGGCGGCCACACGGCGGACCACGGCAAGACCCCGGTCCGCCGGGCCTGCTACGCCGCGGACCGCACCGGCCACATGATCCTGCAGACGCTCTACCAGAACTGCGTCAAGGCGGGCATCGACTTCTACAACGAGTACTACGCCCTCGACCTCGCGATGACCGAGGTGATGGAGGGCGGGAAGCTCGTGAAGCGGCCGTCCGGCGTCGTCGCGTACGAGCTGGCGACCGGCGAGATCCACGTCTTCCAGGCGAAGTCGATCGTGTTCGCGACCGGCGGGTTCGGCAAGGTCTACAAGACGACCTCGAACGCGCACACCCTCACCGGTGACGGCGTCGGGATCATCTGGCGCAAGGGCCTGCCGCTCGAGGACATGGAGTTCTTCCAGTTCCACCCGACCGGCCTCGCGAAGCTCGGCATCCTGCTGACCGAGGGCGCCCGCGGCGAGGGCGCGATCCTCCGCAACGCGTCGGGCGAGCGGTTCATGGAGCGCTACGCGCCGACGATCAAGGACCTGGCTCCGCGCGACATCGTCAGCCGGTGCATGGTGCAGGAGGTCGCGGAGGGCCGCGGTGCCGGCCCGCTGAAGGACTACGTGCTGCTCGACTGCACGCACCTCGGCGCGGAGGTCCTCGAGACCAAGCTGCCGGACATCACCGAGTTCGCCCGCACCTACCTCGGCGTCGATCCCGTCGTCGAGCCGGTGCCCGTCATGCCGACCGCGCACTACGCGATGGGCGGCATCCCGACGAACGTGAAGGCGGAGGTGCTGTCCGACAACGACACCGTCGTCCCGGGCCTGTACGCCGCCGGCGAGTGCGCCTGCGTGTCGGTCCACGGGTCGAACCGCCTCGGCACGAACTCCCTGCTCGACATCAACGTGTTCGGCAAGCGCGCCGGCAACAACGCGGTCGAGTACGCGCGGACGGCGTCCTTCATCCCGCTGCCGAAGGACCCGGCGAAGGGCATCCTCGAGCTCGTCGAGCAGCTGCGATCCTCGACGGGGACCGAGCGGATCGCGGACCTGCGGCGCGAGCTGCAGGACAACATGGACGCGTCCGCGCAGGTGTTCCGCACCGACGAGTCGCTCGCCAAGGTGACCGAGATCATCCACGGGCTGCGCGAGCGGTACCGGAACATCGCGATCCAGGACAAGGGCAAGCGGTTCAACACCGACCTGCTCGAGGCGATCGAGCTCGGCTTCCTGCTCGACCTCGCGGAGGTGGTCGTCTACTCGGCGCGCAACCGCAAGGAGAGCCGCGGCGGGCACATGCGCGACGACTACCCGAAGCGCGACGACGAGAACTACATGAAGCACACGATGGCGTACCTGACCGGGGACCCCCACAGCTCGACCGCGGAGGACCACATCCAGCTGGACTGGAAGCCGGTCGTGATCACGCGTTACCAGCCGATGGAGCGGAAGTACTGATGACGACGACGCAGACCGTGGCCATGCCCGGGGTCACCGACGCCGTGATGAACCCGGCGGTGAAGCGGAGGCCGGCCGCGGGGTTCGCCACGATCACGCTGATCATCCGCCGGTTCGACCCCGACGTGGACACCGAGCCGCGCTGGCAGGACTACGACGTCGACGTGCTGCCGACCGACCGCATCCTCGACGCCCTGCACGCGATCAAGTGGGACCAGGACGGGTCGCTGACCTTCCGCCGGTCGTGCGCGCACGGCGTCTGCGGCTCCGACGCGATGCGGATCAACGGCCGCAACCGGCTGGCCTGCAAGACGCTGGTGAAGGACCTCGACACGTCGAAGCCGATCTACGTCGAGGCCATCAAGGGCCTGCCGCTCGAGAAGGACCTCGTCGTCGACATGGAGCCCTTCTTCGAGTCGTTCCGGCAGGTGCAGCCGTTCCTGCAGGCGGGCACCGCGCCGCAGGGCGGCCGCGAGCGCCTGCAGTCCTCGGCGGACCGGGAGCGCTTCGACGACACGACGAAGTGCATCCTCTGCGCCGCGTGCACGACCAGCTGCCCGGTGTTCTGGACCGACGGCCAGTACTTCGGCCCGGCCGCGATCGTGAACGCGCACCGCTTCATCTTCGACAGCCGTGACGACGCCGCCGACGTGCGCCTCGACATCCTGAACGACCGCGAGGGCGTGTGGCGCTGCCGCACGACCTTCAACTGCACGGAGGCGTGCCCGCGCGGGATCGAGATCACGAAGGCGATCAGCGAGGTCAAGTCGGCGATGATGCGCAGCCCGGAGGCCGTCCGCATCGCGTGACCGGCGGACGTCGCGCCCTCGACCCTCCGCGAGCCGGGCGCGACGTCCCACCGTCCGACCGGCTCGCGGAGGATCGGGGGACGACGATGACCGGCTCGGGCATGGACGACGCGGGGATCCGGCGCGCATGACCGTCGAGCTCGCCCCGGACGACCCGCGGCTCGAGGTGCCGCTCGGGAGCCGCGTGTTCCACGCCGGCATGCCGAAGACCGGGACCACCGCGCTGCAGCGGACGCTCGCCGCGCAGCGGGGCGAGCTCCTCGCGCACGGGACTCGCTACCCCGGTTCCGCGACCTCCTTCAACCACCGGCGGGCGCTCTACGCGGCCCTCGACCGGCCGCTCAGCTGGAGCGGGCGCGACGACGTGGTCCCCGGCCGCGAGCGGTGGACGCGACTGGTCGACGAGGTCGCGGCGGACCGCAGCAACCGGGTGCTCATCAGCGTGGAGACGTTGAGCGAGAGCCCGGCCGACGGGCTGCGCCGGATCCTCGAGGAGCTGAAGGGCGAGGCGCACGTCGTCCTGACCCTCCGCAGCCTCCCCGCCCAGCTCGCCTCGTCCTGGCAGCAGTACCTGAAGTCGGGGTTGACGACCGGCTTCGACGCCTGGCTCCGGCAGGTGCTCGACGACGGCCGGACGCCGAAGGTGACGAAGAGCTTCCGCGTGCGCAGCGACGTCGACGCGCTCGTCGGCAAGTGGGCCGGCCTCGTCGGGGAGGAGCGCGTCACCCTGGTCGTGCTCGACCCGCAGGACCGCGCGCTGCTGCCCCGGGCATTCGAGTCGACCCTGGCGCTGCCGAGCGGCATGCTGGAGCCGCACGACGAGGTCACGGGGGTCAACCGCTCGTTCACCTGGGGCGAGGCCGAGCTGCTCCGGGAGATCAACCGGCGCATCCGGGACCGGGACGTGCGCTGGCCGGACTACGAGCGACTCGTGCGGGGCGGCATGGTCGACCGCCTGCTCGACCTGCGCGTCCCCGGCCCGCACGAGCAGCGGATCGTGCCGCCGGCCTGGGCGGTCGAGCGCATGGTCGGGTACGCGCAGCAGCAGATCGAGGCGCTGCGGCGGCGCCGCGTGCGGGTGGTGGGCGACCTGGCGCACCTCGCGACGCCGGTCGCCTCGTCGGACGGCGCCGAGGCGCCCGCCGAGGTCGCGGTCGACGCCGCCGCGGAGGCGGTGCTCGGCATGCTCTCCGCCGGGCTGGGCCGGGGGAACGACTTCGGCGACGTGCCCGCCAGGTCGCTCGACGACGTGCCGGCGTCCTCGCTCGCGCGCGCGCTCGCCGAGCGGGTGTCGCGCCGCGCGTCGACCGCGTCGAGGCGGATGGTCGACCGCGTCGTGAAGCGCTGACCGGCGGTCCGGCCGGTACCCGCCGCGCAGCAGGACGGGGTCGAGGAACCGCAGGTCCCCGACCCCGTCCGCGGTTCAGCCCAGGTAGGTGCGCCAGGGTCCGCGGATCGCGAAGACGTGGCCCGGCTCCTGCACGTTCGCGAACAGCACGGTGCCGTCCGGGCTGAAGGCCGGGCCGGTCATCTCGCTGTAGACGTTCCCCTTCGCCTCGCTCTGCTCCTGCACGATGGCGTTGCGCGCGATCGCCTGCGCGCCCGTCGTCGCGTTCCAGGCGAGCACGTGGTTCGCGGTGTTGCCGTCCTCGGTGAGGATCAGGTCGCCGTAGGGCGACACGTGGCAGCCGTCGGGCCCGTCGAACGCGAGGTCGAGGCTGCGGCCGAGCGACTCCTCCCAGCCCGCCGTCTCCACGTGCAGCTGCTCGTTGTACGGGAAGTACGCCTTCAGGGTGAGCGTCTCGTCGGCGTAGTCGTAGTACCAGACCTGCCCGTCGTGCTTCGTCGCGTCGGTCGGCAGGTCGCCCGCGGCGAAGGCGAAGCTCGCGACGAAGTACATGCCGCGCCGGTCGCCCCAGGCGCCCTCGAGCTTCTTCGAGTGCGTGATCTCGCCGTCCGGGAACTGCTTGCGCAGCGACGTGGTGGTGGCGTGGCGGTCCGGGACCCGCTTCCAGCTGGTCCGGAAGGGGCGGCCGATCTCCGCCGAGGTGACGTAGGCGAGGTCCGGCAGCACGCTGCCGTCGTTCGTCAGCACGGCGAGCGCGTCCAGCCGTCCCGCGTCCCGGCCGAGCGACTCGGCGATGCGGGGCCGGAGGCGGTAGCCGGTCGGCGCGGTCCAGCGGTAGAGCAGCCCGGTCGGCCTGCTCGCGTCCTCGGTCAGGTAGACGCGGGTGCGGCTCGGCTCGACGACGACGGCCTCGTGCGGCGCGCGGCCCCACGCCTCGATCGGCTTCGGCACCTGCTGGTCGGGCCGGTCCGCGAACACCTCGAAGACGTAGCCGTGGTCCTTCGTGAACGAGCCGGTGCCGGCCTTCGCCTCCGTCTCCTCGCAGGTGAGCCAGGATCCCCACGGGGTCGGCCCGCCCGCGCAGTTGCTGACCGTGCCCGACAGCCCGACCCACTCCGCGACGCGCCGCCCGGTGGTCGTGGTCTCGATCACGGTGACACCGCCGCCTTCGGCGCCCGGGTCGTAGACGGTGCCCGCGACGGCAGGCACGAAGTTGCCGGTCTTCGAGGAGATCTCGTGGTTCTGGATCAGGCGCAGCCGCTGGCCGGAGCGCACCGCGACCGTGCCGTCCGGGCGGTCCGGGGTCTTCCCGATCGTCTTCCCGCGGCCGTCCTGCAGGTCGGTCACGCCCGACTGCGCGACCACCTCGGCGCTGAAACCGCGCGGGAGCACGAGCTTCCCGCCCGCGGCGTACTCGGTCAGCGGCGGGAAGAGCTTCGCGATGGTGGAGCGCTTGCCCGCCGCGAGCGGCGCGGCCTGCGCGGCGTCCGCGCCGAGCGCGGTGCCGGCGACGGCGGAAGCGCCGAGCAGCGCGCCCCCGGACAGCAGTTGACGTCGGTCGAACGACATGGATCCTCCAGGTGTCCCGGCCGGCGCCCCCGTCGGGCCGGCCTCGAGCGGCGGCAACGGTTCCGCCGCCGGGTGAACGGCCGATGTCCTCGCCGCGCCCGACGGGTGAACCCGGAGCGGGCCGCGATGCGCCGCCCCCTCCGCGTGGCACACCCCCTGAGTGCGGGCCGCTCCCTACCGTGACCGGACCATGGTGGGACGACCGGAACGCGCGACCGGGGCGATCGCGGCGACGGTGCTCGCGTTCGGCCTCGCCCTGCTGACCGCCGTCCCGGCCGAGGCGGCACCGACCCCGAGCCCGAGCGCGACGCCGGCGGCCGCCCCGCAGAGGTGGCCCGCGGGTACCGGGCTGAGCACCGCGGTGCTCGGCGAGGCCGTGCTCACGCTGCCCGCCCGAGACGGGCTGCGCGACTCCGTGCCGCTGCGGGTGCGCTCCGGGCAGGAGGGGCGGGTCGAGGTCGTGGCGCACCGCGGCGCCCGCGACGTGCCCATCAGCACGGTCGCGCTGAAGCGGACGGGCGCGGGCTGGCAGCGCACCGTCCGCGTGCCGGTCGGGAAGCTGACCGAGGGGCGCTGGCGCCTGGAGGCCCGACGCGTCGCCGAGCCCGCCGTCCGCTCGAGGACCTCGGTCCTCGTCGGCTCGGGCGAGCCGGTGTCGGTCGCGATCAAGCCGGTCGCCCGCACGGTCTACCCCTACCGCGACGGCGTGCTCGACGCCGTCGACGCGACCGTGGTCGCGACTGACGAGACGGGCGCCGCCCTGCCGGTGCGGGGGGCGCTCCGGCTCGACGTCGGCGCGCGCCACCGGACCCGGACCCTGCACGGCGGGCGGGCGCGCATCCCCGTCACGACGATGCCGTTCGGGTCGGGACGGCTCTCCGCGGCGGTGCGCGGACCGGCCGGTGCTGCGAAGCGGACCACGACGGTGGCGCTCGCGCCCACCGGCGTCGGCGCGCTCCGCCTCGCCCGCTCCGCCGACACCGTGCAGCCCGTCGTCGACGGCCTGCTGGACGCCGTCACCCTCACGACCTCCGGCACCGCGAGCGGCGGGTCCTCCGCGAAGGTCACGGGCAGGCTGACGATCGAGGGGCGGTCCGGAGTCGTCAGATCGTGGAAGGTGCCGGACGGCGCCGCCCGGCGCTTCGTCTGGGACGGGCGGGTGCAGGGCGCGATCGTGCCCGGGATCTACACCGTCACGCTCAGGCTGCGCGGCCCGGAGGGCCCGACGACGACCCGCACCAGGACGCTGACCGTCTCGAAGGACCACCTGCCGTACCGCGTCCGCGACCTCTTCGCCGTCGCGGCCGGCAACCAGCAGGGTCTCGCCGTGCACGACGGCCTGTTCTACGTGGCGACGGACGTGGGGTCGGGCTCCTCCCGCATCGACGTCTACGACGGACGCGGCACGATCGTGCGCACCCTCGGCGTGCTGCCGATCGGGCACGGGGCGGCGCTCAGCTTCTCGACGACGACCGGGCAGCTGTACGCCGCGAACGGCGGCCCGACGTCGCCGACGACGGTGTACGAGCTGGACCCGGGGGCGACCGATCCCGCGCTCGCCGTGAAGCGGACCGTCGGGGACCTGACGATCCTCGGCCCGAACGGCATGGTCGCCGTCGACGACGCGGGCGGTCGCCTGCTCGTCTTCGCCGGCACGAAGGGCGCCTACACGCTGTCGTCGGTCGGCTTCGACGGCACGATCCAGCGCACGGCGTCGATCTCGATCTCCGGGCTCCCGCAGGGGCTCCAGATGATCGACGGCGAGCTGTGGGTCTACACGAGCCTGCGAGGCCGCAACCGGATCGCCCGCTTCGCCGTGACCGACGGCGCGGTGGTCGCGGCCGGCACGGGCACCGCCGCGTTCGACCTGATGAACCCCGGCGAGGGCGAGGGGCTCGCGTTCAGCGACGGCAGCACGTACGTCGGCGCCCACGGCGGCAACCGGGTGGGCGTCCTCGAGCTCGTCGCGGACGAGTAGCCCGCGGAGCTCGCCGCGCGGTGACGTCCTCGGCTCCGAGCAGGACCGAAGACGTCACCGGGCGGCGAGGACGCCCGCTCAGGCGTTCGCGGGCTCCGCGGCGGCGGACGCCGCCTCGCGCGCGGCCGCGGCGCTCGACGCCCTGAGGGCCGCCTGCGCGCGGGCCTGCGCCTGCTCCATCGTCACCGTCAGCAGCTCCGCCCGCACGTCGGCGAGCGCCGCCGGCGTCATCGAGAGGCTCTTCGCGCCGAGCCCGACGAGCACGACCGCGAGCGCCGGATCGGCCGCGGCCTCGCCGCAGATGCCGACGCTCTTCCCGCTCTCGGCGCCCGCCTTGCCGACCTCCGCGACGAGCCGCAGCACGGCGGGGTGCCACGGGTCCTGGAAGTGCCCGACGCTCGCGAGCAGCCGGTCGGCGGCCAGCGTGTACTGGGTCAGGTCGTTCGTGCCGATGGAGACGAAGTCGCTGGTCTCGAGGATCTGGCCGGCCAGCAGCGCCGCCGACGGCACCTCGACCATGGAGCCCGCGACCTCGACGCCCAGCTCGTGGGCCAGCGACGTGAAGTACTCCGACTCCTCCGGCTCGGACACCATGGGCGCCATCACCCAGAGCTTGGCCTCGGTCTCCTTCGCCGCCTCGACCAGCGCGGTCAGCTGCTCGCGCAGGATGTCCTCCTTGGCGCGCAGCACGCGGAGGCCGCGGAGCCCGAGCGCCGGGTTCTCCTCCTCGCTGTCGTTCAGGAACGCGAGCGGCTTGTCGGCGCCGGCGTCGAGGGCCCGGACGACGACCTTCTTGCCGGGGAACGCCTTCAGCAGCGCGACGTACTGCTCCTTCTGCTGCTGCACGGTCGGCGCGGAGGACGAGTCGAGGAAGAGGAACTCGGTGCGGAACAGGCCGACGCCCTCGGCACCGAGCTCCGCCGCCTTCGCCGCGTCCTTCGGCGAGCCGAGGTTCGCGAGCAGCTGGACCGGGGTCCCGTCCGCGAGCGCGCCCGGCGTGATCGGGGCGTTCGCGGCGGCGCGCCGCTCCTCGATGCGCCGCTTCGCGTCCGCGACCTCGTCGTCCGACGGGTCGAGCAGGATCGAGCCGTCCGACGCGTCCGCGATCACCATGCGGTCGTTCGTCAGCTCGTCGGTGCTCCCGACGCCGACGATCGCGGGGATGGAGCGCGCGCGGGCGAGGATCGCCGTGTGGCTCGTCGGGCCGCCGTCGCGGGTGATCAGCGCCTGCACCTTGTCGAGGTCGAGCAGGGCGGTGTCGGCGGGCGCGAGGTCGCGCGCGACGAGGATGAACGGCTTGTCCGACTCCGGGACGCCGGGCGCGGGGACCCCGGTGAGCCGGGCGATCACGCGCTGCGAGACGTCGCCGAGGTCGGCCGCGCGCTCCGCCATGTAGCCGCCGAGGCCGACGAGCATCACCTGGAACTCGAGGAACGCCTCGTGCACGGCCCGCTGGCCGGTGCGGCCCGCCTTGATGCGGGCGATCACGTCGTCGACGAGCGTCGGGTCCTCGGCCATGAGGGCCTGCGCGTCCAGGACGTTCTTCGCATCGCCGCCGGCACGGTTGCCGCGGTCCGTCAGCTCGGCGGACACCTGCTGCAGCGCGGAGCGGGTCCGCGCGATCTCGGCGTCCTCGCCGTCGTGCGTCGCCGTCTCCGACGGCTCCGGCAGCGGATCCGGCATCCGCTTCACCGGCCCGACCGCCACGGCCCTGCCCACGCCGATCCCGTTCACCCGCATCGTGTCCGCCTCTCTGCCCGACAGCACGCCAGAGCATAGTGAGCCCGCGTCCGAGGACCTCGGGTGGAGGAATCGCGGGACGCACCAGGGGCTTCTCCCTGCGCCCCCGCGGGGGCGCCCGCTATCGTCCCGGCATGACGATCGACCGCGGGAAGCAGGGCGTCCGCGACGCCGTCCTGCCGTCCGACGTCAGCGGCGCGAAGCCGGACCCGGTCCCCGAGGCGACCGGGATCGCGGCGCTGATCCAGCGCGTCATGGCGTTCCGGCCCGTGCGGGTCCTCCTGCACTACAGCAACGACAACGGCCCGCTGATCGCCTCCGGCATGACCTACCAGGCGGTGTTCGCGCTGTTCGCGGCCCTCTGGTTCACGTTCTCCGTCGCGGGCTTCGTCATCGCCGACAACCCGGGCGCGCAGGCCCGCATCTTCAGCACCATCAACGGGTTCATCCCGAACCTCATCGACTACCCGGGCAAGTCCGCGCCCCCCGGCACGATCAGTTCCGATGCGCTGCTGAAGGGCACCACGCTCGGGATCGGCGGGGCGATCTCCCTCGTCGGCGTGCTCTTCACCGCGATCGGCTTCCTCGCGACGCTCCGCACGGCGATCCGGATCATGTTCGGGCTGCCGAACGTCGCCGAGAACTTCGCCCTGCGCAAGCTGAAGGACCTCGGCCTCGCCGTCGCCTTCGGCGCCGTCGTCGTCTTCACCGCGGTGCTCAGCTTCGTCAGCAACACCGCGCTCGGCTTCGTCACCTCGCTGCTCGGCCTCGGCGACGCCTCGCCCGCGGCGCAGTTCGGGACGACGGCCACGGCCTTCCTCGTGCTCGCGATCGTCGACGCGGCGATCCTGATGGGGGCGATGCGCATCCTGTCGGGCATCCCCGTGCCGGTCCGGCGCCTGCTCGCGGGCGGCGCCATCGGCGGGTTCGGCATGGCCGTGCTGCAGACCGTGGGCACCTCCCTGCTCGGCGGCGCGACGAGCAACCCCGTCGTCACGGTCTTCGCCACCACCGCCGGTGTGCTGCTCTACTTCAACTTCATCTGCCAGGTGATCCTGATCGCCTCGGCGTGGGTGGCGGTCGGCATGCTCGACGCCGGCATCGACGCCCGCTCGCTCTCGCCGGTCGAGAAGGCGGAGGACCGGGCGCGCGAGATCGAGGACGCCCGGCGGCTCGTCGCGCGAGCCAACCAGGAGGCGCTCGAGCAGCGGGCTCGGGAGGCGCGCGGCCTGCGGCGCTGGCGGCTGACCCGCGAGCTGCAGCGGGAGGTGCGGGCCGAGGCGCGGCGCCGCGAGCGGGTGCCGACCGTCTCGGAGTTCACCGAGGCCCGGACCGGGGCGATCCCCGTGCAGGACGGCCGCCGGGACGGGTCCGGGGACCGCTAGCCGCCGGGCCGGGCGGCTCGGGCGCGCCCCGCATAGGCTTGCCGTCTGATGGGTGGGACGGTCCGGGTCGCGACGGTGAACGTGAACGGCGTCCGCGCCGCCTTCCGGAAGGGCATGGGCGCCTGGCTGGACGGTCGCGGCGTCGACGTGCTGGCGCTGCAGGAGGTGCGCGCCGAGACCGCGGACCTCGAGGCTCTGCTCGGACCCGAGTGGAACGTGCTCCACGACGCCGCCACGGCGAAGGGCCGCGCCGGTGTCGCCATCGCGAGCCGCGGGAAGGCGCAGATCCACCGGGTGGCGATCGGCGACGAGGACTTCGACACGGCCGGCCGGTGGCTCGAGGCCGACTACGCGATCGACGACGAGGTGCTGACCGTGGTCAGCGCCTACGTGCACTCCGGCGGCGTCGGGACGCCGAAGCAGGACGACAAGATGCGCTTCCTCGCGGCGATGGAGTCCCGGCTGCCGCAGCTGGTGGAGCACAACCCGCTCGCCGTCGTCGTCGGCGACCTGAACGTCGCGCACCGCAGCCTTGACATCAAGAACTGGAAGGGCAACCTCAAGAACTCCGGCTTCCTGCCCGAGGAGCGCGCGCACTGGGACCGCTTCGTCGGCGCGGAGGACGCGCCCGACTACAACGCGGGCGGCGGCATGGGCTGGATCGACGTTGGGCGCCGCGCCGCCGGCGAGGTCGCGGGTCCCTACACCTGGTGGTCCTGGCGGGGGCAGACGTTCGCGAACGACGCCGGCTGGCGCATCGACTACCACCTCGCCTCCCCCGCCCTCGGCGAGCGCGTCGCGGCCTGCGCGGTCGACCGCGCCGACACCCGCGACGAGCGGTGGTCCGACCACACCCCCGTGGTCGTCGACTACCGCGTCGGCGCCTGAACCCCTCCGACCCCTGAGAGCATCCCCATGACCGACAAGCCCCGCGTCTTCTCCGGCATCCAGCCGTCCGCCGAGTCCCTGCACATCGGCAACTACATCGGCGCCGTGAACCAGTGGCTCGGGATGCAGGACTCGTCCGACGCGATCTTCTGCATCGTCGACCTGCACGCGATCACGGTCCCGCAGGACCCGAAAGCGCTCCGCGAGGCGACGCGCGCGCTCGCCGCCCTCTACCTCGGCGCCGGGATCGACCCCGCCCGCTCCACGATGTTCGTGCAGTCGCAGGTGCCCGCGCACGCGCAGCTGGCCTGGGTGCTGAACGGCATCACGGGCTTCGGCGAGGCGAGCCGGATGACCCAGTTCAAGGACAAGTCCGCGCGCGGCGGCCAGGAGGCGTCCAGCGTCGGCCTCTTCACCTACCCGATCCTGATGGCGTCGGACATCCTGCTCTACGACACGGAGCTGGTGCCGGTCGGCGACGACCAGAAGCAGCACGTCGAGCTCGCCCGCGACCTGGCGGAGCGCTTCAACAGCCGGTTCGGCCGCACCTTCGTGGTGCCGCAGCCGCAGATCCGCACCGGCGCGGCCCGGGTCTACGACCTGCAGAACCCGACGGCGAAGATGTCGAAGTCCGCCGAGAGCGCCGCCGGGACCGTGTGGATGCTCGACTCCGACACCGCGCTCGCGAAGAAGATCCGCTCCGCCGTGACCGACACGGGCCGCGACGTGCGGTTCGACCGCGACGAGAAGCCGGGGATCTCGAACCTGCTCGTGATCGCGTCCGCGCTGCGCGGCGTGCCGGTGGCGCAGCTGGAGGACGAGTACGCGGGCCGCGGCTACGGCGACTTCAAGAAGGACGTGGCGGACCTCGTCGTCGCGACGCTCGGCCCGATCCGCGAGCGCACCCTCGAGTTCCAGGCGGACCCGGCCGAGGTCGACCGGATCCTGCGGACGAGCGCCGAGCGGGCGCACGGCCTCGCGACCGCGAAGCTGGCGCAGGTCCAGGAGCGCGTCGGCCTCTACCCCTCCCTCTAGTCCCGTTTCGTAGGCAGATCTCCGCGCTGGGCCGCGATCCGCCTACACGATGGAACACGCGGTCGAGATGCGGTGCGCAACACGGACGACACGGGCGTCCGCGATGATCGGAGCGTGAGCACGCGCGCGGACATCGCGATCATCGGCGGCGGCGTGGCGGGGATGTCGCTCGCCGCGGCCCTCCGGGACCGGGCATCGGTCGTGGTGCTCGAGACCGAGCCCGAGCTGTTCCACCACACGTCCAGCCGCTCCGCCCAGCAGATGCAGCCGACGTACGGGCCGGCGCCCGTGCGACGGCTCACCGCGGCCTCCATCCCGATGGTGCAGCGGATCGCGCAGCAGGTGGGGCGGCCGATCTTCACCCCCCGCCCGCTGCTCTGGCTGCACGGCGAGGACGACCGCCCCGCCTTCGAGACGCTGCTCGCGACCGTCCCCGGGCTCGAGGAGGTCGACCCGGACGAGGCGGTGCGGATGCTGCCCGCCCTTCGGCGGGACCTGCTGGTGCACACCGCCGTCGACCGCTCGGCGGTGGAGGTCGACGTGCCCGCCCTGCTCGCGGCCTACCGGGCCACGGCGACCCCCGGCGGCGCCCGGGTGCTGCCGAGCGCCCGGGCGACGGCGGCGGAGCGCCTCGGGGACGTGTGGCGGCTCGGCACGACCGCTGGCGACGTCGAGGCCCCGGTCGTCGTCGACGCGGCGGGAGCCTGGGCGGACGAGGTCGCGGCGCTCCTCGGCGCCCGGCCGCTGGGCCTCGTGCCGAAGCGGCGGACCGTGGCCGTCGCGCGCGCCACCGCCCGCTCGATCGAGCCGGGCTGGCCGATGGCCGCCGACGTCGCCGACCGCTTCTACTTCCGCCCCCGCGGCGGCACGATGCTCTGCTGCGCGCTCGAGGACGAGCCGAGCGCGCCGGAGGACGCCCGCCCGCGCGCCGACGTCGTCGCGACCGCGGTCGACCGGGTGAACGCGGCGACGGACCTGGCACTGGGCGAGGCGGAGGACGCGTGGACCGGGCTGCGGACCGTCGCGGTCGACGGGCTGCCGGTGGTGGGCCGGGACGAGCAGGTCGACGGCCTCTACTGGCTGGCCGGCCAGGCCGGGTTCGGCATCCAGACCTCGGCCGCGCTCGCCGCCGTGGTCGCCGGCGACCTGCTCGGCGACCCGCACGAGCACGCGGAGGTGCTGGACGCCGTCGGCCCGGGGCGCGCCGCCCTGCGGTGACGACCGCGCTCTCCGACGACGCAGCGGCGCTCGGGCTGACGCGACGGGTCGTGCGCACGGGCGCCGGTCCCGTCGTCGTGCACGCGGGCACGGGAGACGGACCCGGCGTCGTCCTCCTCCACGGGGCCGCCGGGTCCTGGACGACCTGGACGCCGCTGCTGCGGCACGCCGCGGAGGCCGGCGACCCGCTGCCGGGCGTCGTCGCCCTCGACCTGCCCGGCTGGGGCGGCAGCCCGTCGCCCGGCGCACCGCTCACCGCCGCCTCGGCGGCGCACGCGGTGGCCGAGGTCGCTCGGGCTTGCGGCCACGAGCGCTGGCGGGTCGTCGGCCACTCGCTCGGCGGCTTCCTCGCGCTCCGGCTGGCGGCGCTCGAGCCGGAGCGCACGACCGGCGTCGTCCTCGTCTCGCCGACCGGGCCCGCGGTGGGCGACGCGGTGCGGCACCCCGTGCGCGGCGGCGCGCGGCTGCCGTGGTTCGCCGGGATGCTCGTGGCGATGCGGGCCCTCGCCGCGCTTCCCGGGCAGGGGCGCGGCGTGCTCACGGCACTCGACCGGCTCGGGGTCCTGCCGCGGCTCGCGGCTCCCCTCTTCCACGATCCCGGCACGATCCACCCCTCGGTGACCGCCGCGCTCGCGAGCGAGATCCGGCCCCTCGCCTTCGTCGCCGCCGCACGCGCGTCGACGCTCGTGGACCTCGGCGCCTTCCAGGCGGTGCGGTGCCGCGTGCGCGCGGTCCGCGGCGCGCGGGACGTCTTCGCCGGGTCGCGGGACGCGGCGGCGCTGCGGCGGCTGCTGCCCGACTTCGCCGAGGAGGTGCTGCCGGACGCCGGCCACTTCGCCGCGGTCGAGCGCCCGGACGCGGTGCTCGCGGCGCTCGCGGCCGTCGCCGGCTGAGCCATGGGCCCCTTCGGGCGGTCCGGCGCGCTGAACGGCGGTCGAGGACCTAGGGCTGGGCGCCGCGCCGACCGACCGCGACGGCGGCGGCCTCGGACGCCGAGCGCATCGCGGCCTCCTGATCGGCGCCCTCCGCCAGGGCGGCGGCGAGCGCACCGCAGTAGGTGTCGCCGGCCCCGGTGGTGTCGACCACCGCCTCGACCCGCCCCGCAGGGACGAGCACGTCGCCCCAGCTCGAGCCCTGCTCGCCGCGGGTGACGAGCAGCCGCGGCGACCGGAGCCCGGAGGCGGCCAGCTGCGCCGCCTCCGAGGCGTTGGCGACCACGGGGTCCGCGAGCGCGAGCACGTCGGCCGGCAGGTCCGCGTAGGGCGCGACGTTCAGCACGACCCGCGCGCCCGCCTCCCGCGCTCTGCGCGCCGCCTCCGCGACGACGTCGAGGCCCACCTCGAGCTGCAGCAGCACGACGTCGCCCTCCGCCGGCGCGAGCGCCTCGATCTCCTGGCGCCCGACGGCGGCGTTCGCGCCGGGCGAGACGATGATCGTGTTCTCCCCGTCGTCGGACACCGCGATGAAGGCCCGCCCGGTGGGCGAAGGCGCGGTCCGCAGGCCGGCGACGTCGACGCCGAAGGCCGTGAGGCGCTCGCGGTAGGCCCGCCCCTCCGGGTCGTCGCCCACGGCGCCGATCATGCGGACCCGGGCGCCGGCGACCGCCGCCGCGACCGCCTGGTTCGCCCCCTTGCCGCCGAAGCCCGTCTCGGGATCGCCGCCGAGCAGCGTCTCCCCCGGCCTCGGGTGCCGCGGGACCCGCACGACCACGTCCACGTTCAGCGACCCGAGCACCCAGACGTCCACCACCGGACCATCGTGGCAGCACGTCGCTCTGCGCCGTCACGGGCGCGAGGCTGTGGGAGCACTCGGAGCGACCTCACGGCTCCCCGTGCGTACTCTGGGTGAAGCGATCGAGGAGGAGCTCATGACCGCACCTGAGACGGACGCGATCGACCGCGTGCAGCTGCTGCGGGGCTGGGTGATCGGGTTCGGGATCGTCGCCATCCTGCTCGGCGTCGTCGCCCTCTTCTTCCCCGGCGCGACCCTGCTGACGATCGCGATCGTCTTCGGCCTCTACCTCGTCGCGAGCGGCATCTACCGGATAACCGCCGCAGTCACCGACCACCGCTACACGCGCGGCACGCGGCTGCTCACCGGGGTGCTCGGCGGCCTGATCGTCGTCGCCGGGGTGCTCGCGCTGTCGAACCCCTTCGCCAGCCTCGAGACCCTCGCGATCTTCATCGGCCTCGGCTGGCTCGTCGAGGGCGCCGCCGGGCTCGTCGCCTTCTCCTCGCTCACGGGCCGCTCGCGCTGGCTCGTCCTCGCGAGCGCGCTCGTCTCGGTCGTCGCCGGGGTCGTGATGCTGATCCTGCCGGTGTTCGGGCTGCAGAGCCTCGTGACCGTCGGCGCGATCCTGCTGATCGCGCTCGGCGTCGTCGCCCTCATCGAGCTGCCCGGGCGCCGCCGCAGCGCCTGAGGCCCCGGCGACCGCGGGCTGCCGCAGGCCCCGACGCACGATCCCCCTCCAGGAGGAGGAAGATCGTGGGGACATGACCGCAGCACTTCCCGGCGCGCGCCGCCGAGGCCGGGACGCCGGTCCGCGCGCGCGCTTCCGCGACCTCCTCCCGTACCTCGCCGAGCACCGGCCCGTGCTGGTGGGGGTGATCGTCCTCGGCGTCATCGGCGCCGGCCTCTCCCTCGCGCAGCCGCTGCTCGTCGAGCAGGTGGTCACCCGCGTGCAGGCGGGAACCGGCATCGGCACCATCGTCGCCGCCGTCGCCGTGGTGGTCGCGGTCGGCGCCGTGCTGTCGGGGGTCCAGCACTACCTGCTCCAGCGCACCGGGACCTCCGTCGTGCTCTCGGCGCGGACGCGGCTGATCCGGCACCTGCTGCGACTCCCGGTCGCGGACTTCGACCGTCGGCGCACCGGCGACCTGGTGGCGCGCGTCGGCACGGACACGACCCTGCTCTACGCGGTGCTGACGCAGGGGCTCGTGGACGCGGTCGGCGGCTCGCTCACCTTCTTCGGCGCCATCATCGGGATGGCGATCCTCGACCCCGTCCTGCTCGGGCTGACGGTGCTCATCGTGCTGTTCGCGATCGTCGTGGTCGGCGGGCTGACCCGGCGCATCCGCACCGCCTCGCGGCGGCAGCAGGACGCGGTCGGCACGCTCACCGCCGAGGTCGAGCGCTCCATCTCCGCGGTCCGCACGATCCGCGCGGCGGGGGCGACGGATCGCGAGACGGACGCGGTGCTGGGCGTGGCGCGCAAGGCGTGGAGCGCCGGCGTCGACGTCGCCCGCGCCTCCGCGCCCGTGGTCCCGATCGCCTCGCTGACGCTGAACCTCGCCTTCCTCGTCGTGATCGGCGTCGGGGGGTTCCGGGTCGCCGCCGGCGCGATCACGATCGGCAGCCTCGTCGCCTTCCTCCTCTTCCTCTTCCTGATGGTGATGCCGCTCGGCCAGGCGTTCGGCGCCGCCAGCTCGGTCGCGAGCGCGCTCGGCGCCCTCGGGCGGATCACCGAGGTGCTCGAGCTGCCCCAGGAGACCGCGGACGACGCGGCCGACGCCGTGCCGACCTCCTCCCCCGCCCCGGCGATCGCGTTCGACTCGGTGTCGTTCTCCTACCGCGGTGCCGACGGCGCGGTCGTCGAGGTGCTGCACGACGTGTCCTTCGAGGTGCCGCGCGGCACGCGGACGGCGCTCGTCGGCCCGTCGGGCGCGGGCAAGAGCACGATGCTGTCGCTGCTGGAGCGCTTCTACGACGTGGACGGCGGCGAGATCCGCATCGGCGGGATCGACCTCAAGCGCCTGCCGCGCGAGGTCCTGCGCGCGCAGTTCGGGTATGTGGAGCAGGACGCGCCCGCGCTCGCCGGCACCATCCGCGACAACCTCACCCTCGCCGCGCCGCTCGCGACCGAGGAGGACTGCCTGCGCGCGCTCGACGCGGTGAACCTGCGGTCGGCGGTGCTGAAGCACCGGGAGGGCCTCGACGCGCAGGTCGGCGAGGAGGGCGTGCTGCTCTCGGGCGGCGAGCGGCAGCGCCTCGCGATCGCGCGCGCGCTGCTCGCGGACGCGCCGATCCTGCTGCTCGACGAGTCGACGTCGAACCTCGACGGCCGCAACGAGCAGCTGCTGCGGGACTCCCTGGCCGCGGCCGCGGAGGGCCGCACGACGGTGGTCATCGCGCACCGCCTGTCGACGGTGGTCGACGCGGACCAGATCGTCGTGGTCGACGGCGGCCGCGTGGTCGCCGCCGGCCCGCACGCCGAGCTCCTCGACGCGTCCCCGCTCTACCGCGAGCTCGCCGCCACCCAGCTCCTCGTCTGACCCTGTTTCATCTTGTAGGCAGATCGCCGGCCTTCGGCCGCGATCTGCCTACAAGATGAAACAGGACCGGTCCTCCCCAGCGGCTTCTGGGGACAACCGGGGGCGCTCGCGCCGGCGGATCTGCACCATGCCGGCGTGCAGAACGACGACTGGTCGCGAGCGGACGCCATCGCCCTCGGTGTCCTCGAACGCAACGGCGGCGTCGCGCGGATCGACGCGTTCCTCGCCGCCGGCCTCACACGGCACCAGGTCGCCGCGATCTTCCGCCGAGGAGTCCTGGACCGGCCACGGAACGCCTGGTTCGTCGACCCGGCGCTTCCATGGCAGGCGAAGCACGCGATCCGGGTCGGCGGGATCCTCGCCTGTCTCTCGGCCGCTGCGAGCTACGGACTTCCGGTGCCGCCGGAGGCGTGGCGGCGCATCCACGTGCTCGTGCCGCACAACGCTCCTCGCCGGCGGCACAACCGCGACAAGCGGCGGTACGTCGCCCCCGACGAGGATCTCGAGGTCGAGCTCCACTGGTCCCCTGACGACGGGATGCTGCCGGGCTGGCGCACGTCGCTGGTCGAGACGCTCGTGGCGATGTCGGCCTGCGTCCCGCTCGACTGGTGGATCGCCGCGATCGACGCAGCGCGTCACCGCCCGCGGGACCGACCCGCGCTGCTCGACGCGCAAGCCTTCCGACGCCTCCGGGCGCTGGTGCCGGGCCGACTCGTGGAGCATCTCGGACTCGTCGACGCGCTGTCCGGCAGCTGCATCGAGACGCTGCTGCGCCTCGGGTTGATCCGCCGCGGGATCGGCCCGTTCGTGCTGCAGTTCTCGCCGACCGCGAACGAGTTCGTCGACTTCCTGCTGCCCGGCAAGCTGATCGTGGAGGTCGACGGGGAGGCGTTCCACGACCCGCAGCAGGACGCGCTGCGAGACGCGCGCTTCCGCGGGCTGGGGTACCGCGTGCTGCGCTTCACCTACTCCGACGTGGTGGACCGGTTGGACCAGGTGCTCGACCAGATCCAGGCCGCCCTGGCCGCCCTGGCCGCCGAGTAGGCCTTTCATCTTGTAGGCAGATCCCGGCCCGCCCGGCAGACCTGCCTACAAGATGAAGGGGTCAGGGGGTGGGGGTCATCGTGTACTTCGGGCTCAGGTACTCGTGGATGCCCTCGAAGCCGCCCTCGCGCCCCACGCCCGACTGCTTCACGCCGCCGAACGGCGCCGACGCGTTGGAGATCACGCCGACGTTCAGCCCCATCATCCCGGTCTGGAGACGCTCGATCATCCGCTGCCCGCGGGCGAGGTCGCGGGTGAAGACGTAGGACACCAGCCCGAACTCGGTGTCGTTCGCGATCCGCACCGCCTCCGCCTCGTCCGTGAAGCGGACGATGGAGACGACCGGCCCGAAGATCTCGGTGCGGAGGATGTCGGATGCGGCGTCCACCCGGTCGAGCACCGTCGGCGCGTAGAAGGTGCCCGGGCCGTCCACCCGGCCGCCGCCGATCCGGACCTCCGCGCCGCGCTCGACCGCGTCCTGCACCAGGGTCTCGGCCTTGTCGACCGCGGCCGCGTTGATCAGCGGTCCGATCCCGACCCCGTCCTCCGTGCCCCGGCCCACCCGCAGCGCCTCGACGCGCTCCGTGATCCGAGCCGCGAACTCGTCCGCGACGGCCTCGTGGACGATGAAGCGGTTCGCGGCGGTGCAGGCCTCGCCGACGTTGCGGAACTTCGCGAGCATCGCCCCGTCGACCGCCGCATCGAGGTCCGCGTCGTCGAACACGACGAACGGCGCGTTCCCGCCGAGCTCCATGGAGGTGCGGAGCACGTTGCCCGCCGCCTGCTGCAGCAGGCGCACGCCGACCGGCGTCGAGCCCGTGAAGGACAGC
Source organism: Amnibacterium endophyticum (assembly GCF_042680685.1). Taxonomy (NCBI): domain Bacteria; kingdom Bacillati; phylum Actinomycetota; class Actinomycetes; order Micrococcales; family Microbacteriaceae; genus Amnibacterium; species Amnibacterium endophyticum. Next base: position 126,812 of record NZ_JBHUEA010000005.1, read on the forward strand.
TTGCGGAGGCGCCGGTCCTGCAGCAGCGGCTCGGTGATCGCCCCCGCGGCCGTCGTCGGCACGACGTTCAGCACACCCGCCGGGAGCCCCGCCTCGGCGAGGACCGACGCCGTCATCAGGGTCGTGAGCGGCGTCAGCTCGGCCGGCTTGACGACCACCGTGCAGCCCGCGGCGAGCGCCGGCCCGATCTTGCGCGTCGCCATCGCCAGCGGGAAGTTCCACGGCGTGATCAGGTAGCAGGGCCCGACCGGCAGGTGGGACACGATCGTGCGCCCCGTCCCCTCCGGGTTGACGCCGTACCGGCCGGTGATCCGGACCGCCTCCTCCGAGAACCAGCGGAAGAACTCGGACCCGTAGACGACCTCGCCCGCCGACTCGGCGAGCGGCTTGCCCATCTCCAGCGTCATCAGCAGCGCGAGGTCGCCCTTCCGCTGCTGCATCAGCTCCCAGGCGCGGCGGAGGATCTCGCCCCGTCGGCGCGGCGGCGTCGCGGCCCACTCGTCCTGCGCGGCCACGGCGGCGTCGAGGGCGGCGAGGCCGTCCTCGGGCGTCGCGTCCGCCACGGAAGCGAGCACGGCCCCGGTCGCCGGGTCCTCGACGTCGAACCGGGCGCCGCCCGAGGCGTCGCGCCACTCCCCCGCGATGAACAGCCCCGTCGGGACCTGCTCCAGCACCCTCGCCTCGTCGCTCGCCGTCACCGTCGCAGCCTAGGCAGGCGCGGCACGGCGTCAGCCGTGGACGACCTCGGCCCCCGCCGCGCGCAGCTCGTCCAGCGCCGCGGCGCTCGGCTCGGGCGCGACGCCCGCGACGAGGCCGGTGAGCACCCGCACCCGCGCGCCCGCCTCGAGGGCGTCGAGCGCGGAGGCGCGCACGCAGTGGTCGGTGGCGATGCCGACGACGTCGAGGTCGGCGATCCCGCGCTCCTGCAGCACCTCCGCCAGCACCCGCCCGTCGTCGGTCGTGCCCTCGAACGCGGAGTAGGCCGGCTCGCCCTGCCCCTTCCGCACGTGGACGTCGATCCCGGTCGTGTCGAGCGCCGGGTGGTAGTCCGCGCCGGGGCTGCCCGCGACGCAGTGCGCCGGCCAGGTGACGACGTAGTCGGGCTCGGCGCCGACCGCGAAGTGGCCGCCGTTGTCGCCCTCGCCGTCGTGCCAGTCGCGGGAGGCGATGACGAGGGCGTACTCGTCCCGGTGCGCGTGCAGGTGCTCGGTGATGCGCTCGGCGACGGCGGCACCGCCCTCCACCCCGAGCGCACCGCCCTCGGTGAAGTCGTTCTGCACGTCGACGATCAGCAGCCCGCGACTCATGCGCTCCATCTTGTAGGCAGATCTGCCCGAAGGGCCGAGATCTGCCTACAAGATGAAAGGGGCTACGAGTCCTGGAGGCGCTTGCCGCAGGACCAGACGTCGGCGGCGAGGGTGTCGAGCGCGGTCTTCGCGGACGGGCTGGACGTGTTCAGCGCGTAGAACGCGAAGGTCAGCGGTGTCCCGTCCTTCGCCCGGATGATCCCGGCCAGCGTGTAACCGGTGTCGATCCAGCCGGTCTTCGCGAAGACCTTGCCGTCCGCCTTGGACGCCGCGCCGGCGAAGCGGTCCGCGTACGAGAGCGACCCGGTGCGGCCGGCGACGGGGAGCCCGTCCCGGATCGGCCCGAGCCCGTCCTCCCGGTGCAGGACCTTCACGAACAGCTTCGTCAGGTACGAGGGCGGGATCCGGTTGTCGTCGCTGAGCCCGGAGCCGTCGACGACGCGGACCCCGGTCGGCTCGATCCCGTACTGCCGGAGCGCCGCGCGCACGGCGGCGTCCTCGTCCGCGAAACGGTTCCCGGTGCCCGACTCGATCGCGACGACCCTCGCGAGCATCTCCGCGATCGCGTTGTCGCTGACGATCAGCGTCTGCTGCACGAGCGTGCTCACCGGCTGCGAGCGCACCGTGCCGAGCACGTCGGCGCCCGCGGGCGCCTTCCCGCGGGACACGGAGGCGCCGGGGAACGAGGCGGCGAAGGCGGCGCCCGCCCGGCCGACGGGGTCGGTGCTGCGGCGCGATCCGTTCGAGCCCGGCGCGTCCCGGTCGCCGTCGACCATCAGGGCCGTCATCTTCGGCATCCAGCCCTCGGTGCGCTCCTTGGTCTTCCACGTCGGCTGCCACGCGGGGCCGCCGAAGTAGCTGCTGTCGAGCACGATCCGCGTGATCTTCTCGTCCGGGTGCGCCTTCGCCCACGCCTTCTTCGTCTTCTTCACGAGCGTCGACAGGTGGGGCGCGCCGGCGTAGGCGGTGAGCGTGCCCGCGGGCGTCCGCGACAGCGTGACGTCGCCGCCGCCGACGAGGACGATCTCGCCCTTCCTGGACCCCTCCACGACCCTCGTGGTCATCCGGTGGTCCGGCCCGAGCACCTTCAGCGCGGCGGCGGAGGTCAGCACCTTCATCACGCTCGCCGCCCGGGACGCCTTCTTCCCCCGCCGGTCGAAGAGCACCTCGCCGGTGCGGGCGTTCATCACCCGGCCCTGGAAGCTCGCGAGGCGCGCGTCGCCGGCCGCGTCCTCCACGGAGCAGGTGCGCCGCACCGGCTTCTTCGTGGGCGTCGGCGACGGGGTCGGGGTCAGCCGCGCCGCCGGTGCGACCGTGGAGGACGCGCCGGAGGGCACGGGCGCTGCGGAGGACGTCGCGACGGCGACGGTCCGCGGCTCGCCGAGCGCGTAGCCCGCAGCCGCTCCGGCCCCGATCAGGCCGGCGAGGACGAGTCCACCGGACAGGGCGATCGCGGGCCGCTTGCGCATGCGCGACAGGGTAGGCGGCGCACGGCCCCCGTCCGGGGCACCCCGCCGGTGCCGCGTGAAGCCCGCCGTCCGCGGAGGCCCGGCTGCAGACGCTGCCGGCGACGCTGCCGGCGGCGCTCCGCGGGGCCGCGAGAACGGCCGCCGGACGCCGGGGTCCCGATCCGCAGCCTGCGGATGGCTTACACTCGACGGGCACCGCGCCGCCTTAGCTCAGTCGGCAGAGCGATTCACTCGTAATGAATAGGTCTGGGGTTCGATTCCCCAAGGCGGCTCCAGCGCGGAAGGGCCCGACCCCGACAGGGGCGGGCCCTTCGTCGTCCCGGCGGCGCGATCAGGCGCAGCGGACCGCCGCCGGCACGGCGCCCCGGGTCAGGTAGGCGTCGACGCGGTCGTCGATGCAGGCGACCCCCCGACCGTAGGCGGTGTGCCCCTGGCCCACGCGGGTGAGCAGCACCCCCTTCGGCAGCTGCTCGGCGAGCGCCTGCGCCCACCGGTACGGGGTCGCGGGGTCGCCGGTGCTGCCGAGCACGACGATCGGCGGCGAGCCGACGGCCTGCACCGGCGCGGGCTTCGACTGCGGCGGCACGGTCCAGTTCGCGCACACCGGGTTGCCGAGGTCCTCGGTGTTGTTCGCGCCGCTCAGCGGGTCCACGGCGTCGATCGCGTCGCCCTGCCGGGCCAGCACGGCCGGATCGGTCGCGACGGGGGCATCGAGGCAGTTCACCGCGTAGATCGCCTCGAACAGGTTGCCCGTGTACCCGTTCGGTCCCCGCTCGACGTAGTTGTCGGCGAGCGCGAGCGCCGTCGTCCCGTCCCCGTTGCGGAGCTCGGTGAACGCCTGCGTCAGGTACTGCCAGCTGGAGCGGTCGTAGAGCGCGGCGTCGATCGCGGTGCGCAGCACGGAGCTGTTCACCACGCGCCCGGAGGTCGTGCGGATCGGGGAGGCGCGCAGCGACAGCAGCAGGTCGGTGATCGTGCCGGTCGCCTGCGTCACGGTCTGCCCGCGGAACGGGCAGTCCTGCTGCCGCAGGCAGTCGGCGAGGTAGGTGCGGAGCGCGTTCCCGAAGGCCTGCGCGTTCGCGAGCGACTCCTGGAACGTCGAGATCGCGGGGTCGGTGGCGCCGTCGAGGACCATCCGTCCGACCGTCGTCGGATACCGGTTCGCGTACTGGGCGCCGATCGTGGTGCCGTAGGAGAAGCCGAGGTAGTCGAGCTTCGGGGACCCGACGGCGGCGCGCAGCATGTCCAGGTCGCGGACGGTGTCCGCGGTGCCGACGTGCGCGATGAGCGGCCCCGAGCGCTCCGCGCAGGCGTCCGCGAAGGCCTTCGCGGACGCCTCCACCTCCTGCCGCAGCGCCGGGCTGCCCTCCGGCAGGTCGGGGTCGCTGAACAGGAAGCGGTCGAGCGCGCGCGTGCCGTAGCACTCGACGGCGGTGGACGCCCCGACGCCGCGGGGGTCCCAGGACACGATGTCGTACTGCTGCTGCAGGCTCCGCCCGAAGAGCGAGAGGCTCCGCTGCAGGAACTCGACGCCGGAGGCGCCCGGCCCGCCCGGATTGGTGAAGAGCGTGCCGATCCGCTTCCCGGCGGCGGGGTGCACAGTGAGCGCGAGCTCGATCCGCTTCCCCGCCGGCTCCGCCCAGTCCAGCGGCGCCTCGGCGGTGGCGCACCGGAAGCCGCCGTCGCACGCCTTCCAGACGATCCGCTGGCCGTAGAAGTCGCGCAGCGCGGCCGGGACGCCGCGGACGTCCGGGCTCGACGTGACGTCGGGCGCCGGCACCAGCGAGCAGCCGACGAGCAGGAAGGCGGTCACGAGCGCGACCGCCGCGGCGAGCGGGCGTCTCATCGGGGGCTCCGGGAGAGCGCGGCGGTCACGAGCATCGCCTCGAGGGCGAGCAGCGGAGGGACGTTGGCGGGCAGTCGCCGGCGGGCCTCCGCGATCGCGTCGAGCACCTCGAGCGTCGCCTGCGGCCGGGTGGCGGCGGCGAGCGCGCGGATCTCGTCGGACCGCGCGGCGTTCACCGGCGCGAGACCGGCGTCCAGCTGGGCGAGCAGCACGTCGCGCCAGACGGACAGCAGGTCGACCAGCACGCGATCGACGCCGTCGCGGAGGCCCCGCGTCGCGCGCCGCTTCTGGTCCTCCTCCATCTGCTTCAGCACGTGGCGCAGCTGCGGCGGCACCGCCCCGCCCTCCGGCACGCCCATGGAGGCGAGCGCCCGTGCGCGTTCGGCGGCGTCGCGCTCCTGGTTCAGCGCGGTGGAGTCGGCCTTCGCCACGTCGAGCAGCCGCTGGGCGCCGCGCACCGCCTTCGGCACGGTGTCGGCGCCGAGCGCGATGCGGATCGTGTCCTCGCGGCGCTCGCGCGCCTCGGTGTCGGTGGCGAGGCGGTGCGCCATGCCGATGTGGCTCTGGGCCTCCTCGGCGGCACGCAGCGCGACGCCCTCCTCGACGCCGTCGCGCTGCACGAGCAGCCGGGCGACCTCCTGCGGCTCGGGCACCCGCAGCCGCACGACCCGGACGCGGGACCGGATCGTCGGCAGCAGGTCGGCCTCGCTCGGTGCGCAGAGGATCCAGACGGTCCGCTCCGGGGGCTCCTCGAGCGCCTTCAGCAGCACGTTGCTCGTGCGCTCCGTCATGCGGTCGGCGTCCTCGACGACCATCACCCGGTAGCGGGCGACCGACGGGGAGTACTGCGAGGCGCCGACGAGCCGGCGGACCTCCTCGATGGTGATGGTGACCCGCTCGCTGGCGAGCACCGCGAGGTCCGGGTGCGTGCGGGCGTCCACCTGGGCGCGGACGCCGGGGTCCGTCTCCCCGTGCTCGGACAGCAGGGCCGCGGCGAACGCGTAGGCGAGGTTGGAGCGGCCCGAGCCGGGCGGGCCGGTGATCAGCCACGCGTGCGTCATCACGCCGACCCCGCCGCCCGGTCGGTGCGCGTCCCGCGCCGCGGCCCGCACCGCGTCGACGGCCGCCGCCTGTCCGACGAGCTCCGCGTAGGCCGTGTCGCTCATCGCGTCAGCAGCGGCGCGACCGCCGCGCGCACCGCCTCCTGCACGGCCTCCTGCGGCAGCGACGCGTCGACGACGAGGAAGCGGGCCGGCTCCGCCTCGGCGAGGGCCAGGAACGCCGCGCGGACGCGGTCGTGGAAGTCGTCCGCCTCCGCCTCCAGGCGGTCGTAGGCCTCGCGGTCGGCCCGGCGGGCGCGGCCGATGCGCGGGTCGAGGTCGAGCAGCACGGTCAGGTCGGGCAGCAGCCCCTCGACCGCCCAGAGCGACAGGCGGCGTACCTCGTCCGCGTCGAGCACGCGCCCGGCCCCCTGGTAGGCGACCGAGGAGTCGAGGTAGCGGTCCTGCACGACCACGTCGCCCCGGGCGAGCGCCGGGCGCACGACCTCGGCGACGTGCTGGGCCCGGTCCGCGGCGTAGAGCAGCGCCTCGGCGCGGGCCGCGACGGGCCCCCGCCGGTGCAGCACCAGCTCCCGGACGGCGACGCCGAGGTCGGTGCCGCCCGGCTCGCGGGTCCGCAGGACGGTCTCGCCACGACCGGTCAGCCACGCCTCGAGGGCGGCGGCCTGCGTGGACTTGCCCACCGCGTCGCCGCCCTCGAGCGTGATGAAGGCGCCCATCCCCGACGGCTCACGCCTTCTTGGAGGCGCGCGCCGTGCCCTTCGTCGTGCCCGTCTTCGCGGCTGCCGTCTTCGCCCCGGTCGCCTTCGCCCCGGTCGTCTTCGCGGTCGTCGTCTTCGCGGTCGTCGTCCGCTTGGTCGCCGTCCGCGTGCCCGTCTTCTTCGGCGCCGGGCCCTTCGCGCGCTTGTCCGCGAGCAGCTGCACGGCCCGCTCGAAGTCGACCGCGTCCACGTCCTCGCCCCGCGGGATCGTCGCGTTGGTCTCGCCGTCGGTGACGTAGGCGCCGAAGCGGCCGTCCTTGATCTTCACGGGCTTGCCGCTGACCGGATCGGCGTCGAACTCCTTGAGCGCGCTGGACGCGCGGCGACCGCCGTACTTCGGCTGCGCGAACAGCTCGAGGGCGCCCGGCAGGTCGATCCCGAAGATGCTGTCCTCGTCGGGCAGCGTGCGGGTGTCGGTCCCCTTCTTCAGGTACGGGCCGTAGCGCCCGTTCTGCGCCGTGATCTCGTCGCCGCTCTCCGGGTCCGCGCCGACGACGCGGGGCAGCGCCAGGAGCTGCACCGCCGTGTCGAGGTCCACCGAGTCCGGCGACATCGACTTGAAGAGGCTTGCGGTGCGCGGCTTCGGAGCGCCGCGCTTGGCGGCCTCGTCCTCGGGCACGATCTCGGTCACGTACGGCCCGAACCGGCCGTCCTTCGCCACGATGGTACGGCCCCACTCGGGGTGCACCCCGAGTACGCGGTCCTCCTGCGGGGGCGCGTCGGCGAGCTCGCGCGCCTTGGCCGGCGTCAGCTCGTCGGGCGCCAGCTCGGGCGGCAGGTTGACGCGACGCACGGTCGGCTCGCCCTCGGCCAGCTCGCCGCTGCCGGCGTCGACCTGCGGCTCGCTCGCTTCGGCGACCTCGAGGTAGGGCCCGTACCGCCCGATCCGCAGCGTGATGTCGTGCGTGATCGGGATGGAGTTGATGCTGCGCGCGTCGATCTCGCCGAGGTTGTCGACGACCTGCCGCAGCCCCGGGTGCCCCGTGTGCCCGAAGTAGAAGTCGCGCAGCCAGTCGACCCGCTCGGCGTCGCCGTCGGCGATCCGGTCGAGGTCGCTCTCCATGTCGGCCGTGAACTGGTACTGCACCAGCTCGGAGAAGAAGTCCTCGAGCAGCCGGACGACGGAGAAGGCGATCCAGTTGGGGACGAGCGCGGTGCCGCGCGGCGTGACGTACTTGCGGTCGACGATCGTCGAGAGGATCGAGGCGTACGTCGAGGGCCGGCCGATGCCGAGCTCCTCGAGCTTCTTCACGAGGCTCGCCTCGGTGTAGCGGGGCGGCGGCGAGGTCTCGTGGCCGTTCGCCGCCGGCTCTGCCGGCGTGAGCGTCTGGCCCTCGGTCAGCTGCGGGAGGCGCTCGTCCGCGTCGGCGGCGTCCCGGTCCTCGTCGCGGCCCTCCTCGTAGGCGGCGAGGAAGCCGCGCTCCGTGATCACCGTGCCGCTGGCGGAGAACTCCGCCTCGCGGCCGTCGGCGGCGAGCCCGACGACGACGGTCGCGGTCGAGCCGGTTGCGTCGATCATCTGGGAGGCGACGGTGCGCCGCCAGATCAGGTCGTAGAGCCGGGCCTCGGTCGGCGAGAGGCTGCCGCGCAGCTCGTCGGGCTTCGGGAACACCTCGCCCGACGGGCGGATCGCCTCGTGGGCCTCCTGGGCGTTCTTCGACTTGCCGGCGTACTGGCGGGGCTGCTCGGGCACCGAGCCCGCCCCGTAGAGGGAGCGCGCCTGCGTGCGCGCGGCCTGCACCGCCTGCTGCGACAGCGACGGCGAGTCGGTGCGCATGTAGGTGATGTGCCCGTTCTCGTACAGGCTCTGCGCGACGGACATCGTCTGCCGGGCGCTGAAGCGCAGCTTGCGGGCCGCCTCCTGCTGCAGCGTGCTCGTCGTGAAGGGCGCGGCGGGCCGACGGCGGTAGGGCTTGGTCTCGAGGGACCGCACCGTCGCCTCCGGCGCATCGGTCTCGATCGACGCGACGAGCGCGCGGGCAGCGGCCTCGTCGAGCGCGACGGCTCCGCTCTTCAGCTGGCCGCGGTCGTCGAAGTCGCGACCGGTCGCGACCCGCTTGCCGTCGATGCGCACGAGCCGTGCCGCGAACGCCGGGCCCTCGACGGGTGCGAACCGCGCGGAGACGTCCCAGTACCCGGCGGGCACGAAGGCGAGCCGCTCGCGCTCCCGCTCGACGACGAGCCGGGTGGCGGCCGACTGCACCCGCCCCGCGGACAGGCCGGGGCCGACCTTGCGCCAGAGCACCGGCGACACCTCGTAGCCGTAGAGGCGGTCGAGGATGCGGCGCGTCTCCTGCGCGTCCACGAGGGCGGTGTCGAGCTCGCGGGTGTTGTCGCGCGCCTTGGTGATCGCGTCCTTGGTGATCTCGTGGAAGACCATGCGCTTGACGGGCACCTTCGGCTTCAGCACCTCGAGCAGGTGCCACGCGATGGCCTCGCCCTCGCGGTCCTCATCAGTGGCGAGGTAGAGCTCGTCGGCGCCCTTCAGCGCCCGCTTCAGGTCGGCGACCGTCTTCTTCTTCTGGTCGCTGACGACGTAGTAGGGCTCGAAGCCGTTGTCGACGTCGACGGAGAACTTGCCCATCGACCCCTTCTTCAGCTCGGGCGGCAGGTTCTTCGGCTCGATCAGGTCGCGGATGTGGCCGACGGACGCCTGCACCTCGTACCCCGGGCCGAGGTACTTGGCGATGGTCTTCGCCTTCGCGGGCGACTCGACGATCACCAGCTTCGTTCCGGGCACGGCCGCCTCCTTCGCTTCCGTTCGAGCGCGATCCCCCGAACCGCGCCGCAGCGGGGCCCTCCAGGGGCGGTTCCCGCACACCATACACAGCGCGTCGAAGCCCGCCGGCGGCGCGAGCACCACCGCTGCTGGGGGTTCGCCGAGGGAGTGCCGGCGCGTCGGGCACGCCCGCTGCGCCGGCCTCACCCCGTGCTCGGGCCCGCGACCGCGTCCGCGCCGAGCGGCAGCCCGAGCGCCTCCACGACCGCTCGGACGCGGACGAGGTCGCCGTGCTGACGGCACGACGCGAGCTCGGCTCCGCTCGACCGGGCGACCTCGGCGGCCCGCTCGCAGGGCACCCCGACGGCGAGGCCGAGCGCGGTGGCCCCGGCGGCCAGCGCGGCCGCATCGGCCGCGGCGGCCGCCCGGTGCGCCGCGACGAGCAGCACCGCGAGCGGCGCCACCAGCACGAAGGCGGCGACGACCGCGCCGGTGACCGCGACCCCGAGGACGCTGCCCGCCCCCTCCTCCTTCACGGCACGACCGCCGCGAGCGCGCAGGACGACGCCGTGAGCGGGACCGCGACGCCGAGCAGCGGCACCGAGACCCGCACGGAGGCGCACACGAGGTCGCCCTCGCGGCGGATGCCGGTGACGGCCGCGCCCATGCGCTCGGCCGCGCCGGCTCCGGCCGGCTCCTCCCGAGCGGCGGCGCGCGCGACCTGCGCCGCGGCGTCGGTCAGGCGGATCCGCTCGACGCCGAGCCGCAGGCCGCCGAGGCACGCCGCGAGCACGACCAGCACCGCGGGCACGGCGATCGCGAGCTCCGCGGTCACCGTGCCCGCCTGCCGCTCAGCCCGGCAGCGCCAGCGCATGCCGGATCAGCGAGGCCAGCAGGCCCCGCACCTCGTCGCTGCGCAGCACGACCACGAGCAGCGCGGCGAAGCCGACTGCCGCGACCGTCGCGCCTCGATGGCGCACTTTGAACAGGACCCTCTGCCCATTGCGGTGCTACGGGCGCGACTGGAACGTGACTCCCGCCGGGGGACCCATGCATGGGACCCGAAATTCCAGTAGCGCCCCGCCTTGACTCTCCGGCGGGTGCGGCTCAAGCGTGCGCCGGGTACTCCGCACCTGCGAGCTTCGTAGGCAATACCTCAGGCCCTAGAGAGACCGCAGTCGGGGCAGCCCAGCACACGTGCGTCGTCCTGCATCGGCTCGAGATCACGTAGTCCGCACATAGGACACCGCACGATGCCAAGCGCGTCGGAGTCGAGACTGTCGTCCATGACGCCAACGGTCCTATATGTCGCGCGTGAGTGGCAACGGCAAGAACGCGGCCACGAACTGCTCCTGCAGTTTCCGCCGATTGGCTCCAATCGGTTCCGGTCGCCACACGAGGCAGTGCGCCTCTTGGACCGGCCTCGTGTCCCCGTCTGGAAAGGGATCGTGGCGTGGGTCGTACGGCCCGGGCTCGTCGGTGGCATCCCCTGGCCGGACAATCGCGCGCAGAGTCGCAGCCGCTGCGCCCGCTACCGCCGACCATCTCTGGTCCAGGATCGCACGACGCTCTAGTCCGCTCTGTCCGAGAAGGGCATCGTCGTAGACCGACACCCCGCGTCTCGCGTCTACTTCTGTGTCGAAGGTGAAAGCATTGGCGGTCGGGTACGAGACCCCAGTGCCCTCGTCGCGGTAACTCTCGATGGCGTGCTCGGGGTCGAAACGACGGAGCAGAAGGTGCTCGTCCTCGACCGGATCGCCGCTCTCCATCGCTAGGAGCGAGCGGCCACGCGGCTGCTGATTCCGCCACTCATCGCGGACAGCATCGCCCGCGCTGCCTCGACGACCTCCACCGAGAGCACCTCGTTAGATGCGAGTTCAATGTCGAATGCCTCGTGGCCGTCGGCCTCGACCCCTGAGAGGTAGGCCGAGCCGTCCGACTCGGCCACGGCCACCACCTTCGCGTCGTTCACGCGCCAACGCACCTCGATGCCACCGTCGAGCGTCAGGGTGGGCTGAGGGGTCGGTCCGCCGTCAGTGACAAGCGTGTTGAGGATCGCCCCAAAGCGAGCCATCGCTGACGGCGTGGGACGCCCGAACTCGGAACCGAGTCGGGAGACGACGAACTGCGCCTGCAGCTGCAGGTCAAATGCACTGATCCAACTGTCGATCAGAGGCGCGCCAACGGCTGAGGACTCCGAGTAGGCCGTGTACAGAGCCGGCATCGTGCTGATTGAGGCAGATCGTCTAGCGACCTGCTTCGTCAACTGCTTCTCGAAGTCGCGGACGGCAGCATTCACAGGATCTTTCTTGAAGATCCCAATCCCCGCGAAGACCAGCGACGGTTCGAGCGCCCAGGTGGCATTGGTCACTTTGCGCTCCCTGACTCCTGCCCCCACGCCTCGCGCTTCTTGTCCGCGATGATGCGGTCGAACGTAAACGAGGAGAGGGCGTGCGCAACGTCCAACCCCTCGAACACGTCGGTCTGGGTGCCATCGAAGATCGCTCGGGTATCCACATTCAGAAGCACGCGCCGTGCATCTCCGCCGCCCTGCGGCTCGCCAGTGACGACGACCTGCGCAGCCATAGGGTGCTCGTCGCTCTTCTCGATGTCGCGGACGAACTGAAACCTGGTCAGCAGCTCACGGCCGGGCAGGGCTCGCTCGGGAGCCGGGGCACGCACGATCGAGACGACGTCCGCCATCGTGTCCGACGGCTCGAGCGGCACAAAGTTGACGTAGGTGTACTCGCCGAACACAGGCGCCGGAACGGGCAAGTTGAACTCGGTCAGGAACTCGACGAGCAGGCCCCACAGGCGAACGTATTCGGTGCGGAGGGCGTCGTATCCGGGGTACTTGCGACCGACACCCTCATCGCGCCAGTTCAACACCAGGCGATCAGCCTGCGTCTGGATGAGCATTCCGTTGCTCGGGTTGACTGCCCAGATCCGGACGGGCTGGCTGGCGTTGAGCTGAAACTGGAAGCTCGGCTCAAGTTGGAGCTGCACGAGCTGAGAGGGCGGGACGGCTGGCACGTCCTGGATGTGGGAGTAGTCCTGCTCCCACTTGGCCTGCAGACGGCTCAACTGGTAGGACCCGAGGCTCGGAACGGGGGGGTACTCGAGGCTCAGTGCCGCTTCGGCGACTGGTGGGCGCTCGAACTGCGGCTGAGCGTCGCGGTTGTACCACTCCGTCACGAGGATGAGGGTATCGGGGTGACCAGGTGGCGCGCTGCGCCCTGTAGGAGTGACCCTGCTCGTCGGTAGAGGGCGCGGTTCACGCGCTGCTCCGTCCCAGTGCGCGGTACACGCTGGAGCGGCTCACCTTGAAGTAGGACGCGATGGCAGAGGCGGACTTGCCTTTGTCGTGCATCTCCTGGGCGTGATCGATCTGCTCGGCAGTCAGTGCGGCGGGGCGCCCCCCGCGCCTTCCGCTCTGCGCGGCGGCGTCGAGACCGGCGCGTGTTCGCTCGATCAGGAACGACCGCTCCATAGAAGCGAAGATCGCTAGCAGCGACAGCATCGCCATCCCGGTTGTGGTGCGCGTGTTCAGACCGTCCACGACGGACTCGACGTGGATGTTGCGCTTCACGAGATCCTCGATCAGAAGGATCGTGTGCCCGGAACTTCGGCCAAGACGATCGAGCTTGAACAACACGACCGTGTCGTTGGGCTCGACCGTGGCAAGCATTCGGTCCAGCTCTGGCCGGCTGGCCTTCGCGCCGCTCACGCCTCTGTCGATGAAGAGATCCCCCTTGCGCTGCACCGATCCCCGCTCCATCAGGACCTTGATCTGTCCGGCCTCGTCTTGGGATGCCTTGCTCACGCGCACATACCCGAACCGGCGGCCCGGAGGTGATGATGTCCCAATCGCCATGTTTCAATACTACACCAATAGACACGTGAGTTCTGGAACAACATCCTGGCCGTAGGGCAGGTGCTCCGTCATCCGATCGTTTGTGACACCCAAGTCAGGAGAGCTGCGCTCGCCGCAGTCCGGCGCCAGCCGTGCCTCGCCAGAGGAGCAATCAACAATTTTGAACGGTTGTTGACAACTGGGGGGTGCAAGCGGCACGCTTGGCCCGACCTAACAATCTCTACATCTCAAACGAATGATCGGACGCGCCGTGGTCAGATTCCGCCAGCAACTGGTAGTCGACATCACACGCATGTCGCCAGCTCAGGTCGAGGCGCTGAAGCACTTCATCAGCACTCTCTTCGTCATACCGACGCAGGAGGACGAGGAGTCGGTACACGGATGGACCCGCACAGCCGCCGCGAGCGCGATCCTCGACCTGCGGGCCAACGGTAAGACCGTGCAGGAGGCGGTCCTCCACGCCGAGACGCTCGCGGATGACGGCTTCGTCAGCCGCGACCTCGTCTACCAGCTCGGCAGCTACAACCCAGAGCGGCAACTACGCGGTTTCACCCGCGCGCTCAACAACACCGTGAAGTCACTCAAGATTGATGGCGCCATAGCGGACGATGCCGCCGACCCCATGGCGCCCGTCTATGAGCGTGACGGCGTGCGGTCCAAGGTCGCACTCGGGTTTGAAATGCCAATAGAACTCCGAGCCGTCTTCGCGGCGGCGTACGGCCTCCTCCGATCCGGGGCGGATGAAGACCTCGAGGATGAACACGACTGGGAGCAGGGGGAGGACTGAGCGCCCGCTGCCCGCGCACTGCGGCACCTTGCGTAGCGCCGAAGCGCGTTCTCCGGTTTTTAGATGACCGACCCCAACGAACGGCATCGCACTCCGCCACCCGAAGGAGATCCCATGGTTCACCCCGCTCACCCATTCGCCATCGAGTACTGCCCAATCTGCGAAACCCAGACCGAGGCCAAGTACGTCGGCCACGACGACACGCACTTCGTCCGTCGATGCATGGACTGTCAGACAGACCACCGATCGGCATGGATTGTGCCTGCCAGGCCAAGTGAGGTTGAGTTCCCCGGCTCGCTCGGTCGACTCTCTTGAGGTCGAGTCTGACGAGGCAGGGCGGGACGAATCGCTTGAGTTCTCCGACTCCCCCTCGAGCGGGCGCACTCAGCCTCACGGACGAGTGCTTGCGATTCTGCTAGTTGGCTGCGGACAGTTCACCCGCAGCCCTCTCCTCCTCCGCCGCGTCTTGTTGCTCGGTGGTCAGAAGCTCCGGAGCGGGCTCGGGCTTCTCGGTGACCTTGGGGCGGCCAGCAACTCTCGCGTAGAGCCAGAGCGCGACCGCGACTCGCCCCCGGTTGTCGCCCGAACTTGTCTTGACGCCGGCGTCCGACCGACGCTGGCGTGAGGCTTGAACAAGTTGAACGACGCCCGTGGCCACCGTGACGACGAAGACGGCCAGTGCGAGCAGGTAGGCCCACAGCCCGGTCGTGGCGAGCAGGGGGTAAGCGAGCGGGACACTGGCGACGGCGGCTGCGGCTCCGAGCAAGAACAGAACAACTCCCGCACTCAATAGGACAAGCGGGAACGGGAACCGCTCGCGGTAGTAGAGCTCGTCGGCCGCGAATCGAACCAGCCGATCCAGTGAGGAGTCCGTGGCCGTTGAGAAGGATGCGGCGGGCGCTTCGGCGGAAGGACTTGTTGCGCTGCGCACTACTTTCACGAGACGCTCGAGAGTTCGAAGGCGGGATTTCTCGCGCGCGATTGGGCCAGCCGCTGCCAGGATTGCGGCGGGTACCCCAGCGAGAGCCACGATGGTGGCCGAATCGGCCATGCTCCGAATCTAAGGACGAGCGTGACAACCCGAGTAGTCCCAGAAGGAGCGATACCTAGGCTGCGCACGACAGGCGTCCTCGGCTCCGCGCGGCGCGTAGACGCTTCGACCGCGAGGCCGAAGCCGTCGCGCTCACGCCAAAATCCCTGTCCGACATCGGGCTCGGCGATGATGCCGTTCACGTGGCCAGCCGGGTCCAGTCAGGGACTGATTCGGCTTCGGGAACATCCCTGTGCAGGTCATGGGGCATGCGCTCGCCTGGCCACAGAAGGCGGTCCTGGTGCTGTGGGTCGACTCCCAGGATCAGCGTCACGAGGTCCGGGTGTGGTCAGGGACCGTGGTCCAGACGGACCCACGACCCACGCCACGTGACGATTGTGAAGAGAGGATGCTCGCGGCCGCTCTGATTCCGGGGCACGCGGGCGTCGAAGCGGTCATCTGCTTCAGCTGCGCCGCGATCCAGCCAGCCATCACCGCGCACGAGGCGCGGCAACGAGAAGGGATCTCAACTTCGTGAGTGAAGGGCGCGGTTGATGCTCCTGACACGGCTGGACTTGGCCATGTCGTCGCGGCCCGTCAGGAGGCGCGGCGGGTACGGTCCCCGTGTGGTGGCGCCGAACCTTTCCATGCGCGAGATCCGAAATCGGGCCGGAGCATTCGCGGCCCGGTGGTCAGGGGATCACTATGAGAGGGGCGAGTCTCAGTCGTTCTGGAACGAGTTCTTGGCCATCTTTGGAATTGACCGCAAGCGTGTCGCCTACTTCGAGAAGCGGGCCGACCGCTTCTCCACGGGCCGAGGAGGGTTCATCGACCTCTTTTGGCCAGGGATGCTGCTCGTCGAGCAAAAGAGTCTTGGAAAAGACCTCGAGGTCGCAGATGCGCAGGCATTCGACTACCTCGACCGGCTGTCACCTAGGGATTTTCCGATCGCCGTCGTCGTTTCAGATTTCGCCCGGATTCGCCTGACGCGCTTTGGGGAGAACGGGCCCGAGACCACTTTGTTCGAGACTCGAGACCTTGCCAAGGAAATCGACCGCTTCACGTTCCTCGCGGGTTACGTCCAGCGCGATTTCTCTGCGGCGCACGAGGAAGCAGTCAACGCCCGAGCTGTCGAGCTGCTGAGCGTGCTGTACCGCGCCGTGGTGGCCGATCACTTCACCGACCACGAGGCATCCGTATTCATCACGCGAGTTTTGTTCCTGCTGTTCGGGGACGACACCGGATTGTGGGCACGCGGTCTATTTCACGATCTTGTGGATCGAACGCCGGAGGATGGTGAGTCGCTCGCAGGAGTACTCGAGAGCCTCTTCCGCGCCCTCGATCGTCCAGAGGATCAGCGGTCGAGCCGGCTCAGCGCGTCGATCGCTCCTTTCCCCTACGTGAATGGCGGGTTGTTCAACGAGCACATCGAAGTGCCACCGTTCGATTCAGCCATGCGCGAGGCACTCCTCGACTGCTGCCGATTTGACTGGGGATCAATCAGTCCGGACGTCTTCGGCAGCATGTTCCAGGCGGTGAAGTCGAAAGAGGACAGGCGAGCCCACGGCGAGCACTACACGACGCCCGAGAACATCGCCAAAACAATCGACCCTCTCTTCATGGACGGACTTCGCTCGCAACTCAGCGCGGCCGGCGCCTCAGTAACGCGGTTGAGGGCGCTGCAGAAGTCGCTTGGGTTGTACCGCTTTCTTGATCCCGCTTGTGGGTGCGGCAACTTTCTCGTAGTGGCGTACCGCGAGATGCGGGCATTTGAGCTTGAGATCATGCGCCGTATACGCCAGTTGACCAACACGGAGGTGCTCGGCGGGTATCACGTTGCGGACGAACTGCAGGTTCGACCCGATCAGTTCTACGGGATCGAGATCGAGGAATGGCCCGCTGCAATCGCGCGAACTGCGCTGTTTCTCGTGGACCATCAGGCCAACATGGAGTTGGCGCAGGAGTTCGGTGAGGCTCCCGATCGGCTACCGATCAGAGACGCGGCCACGATTGTCATCGGCAATGCAATCCGACTGGACTGGTCCTCCGTCGTTGCTCCGACTGACACGACGTTTGTCTTCGGGAATCCTCCCTTCGTCGGCATGGCATGGATGAGCGAGAGTCAGCAGGAAGACAACCGACTGGCTTTCGCAGGACTGGAAGAGGCGCGCGGCGAGCGTACTGGTCGATTGGACTATGTCGCGTGCTGGTATGCGAAAGCCCTAAGATACGCTTGCGGCCGCCGCGTGCGGTTTGCCTTCGTGTCCACGAACAGTCTCAGCCAGGGAGACCAAGCACGCGCGCTCGATCCCATCTTTCGTCGGGCTGGAATGACGATTGACTTCGGCCACCGCACCTTCAAGTGGTCGTCGGGGGCAACGAACGCCGCTGCCGTGTACTGCGTGATCATCGGCTTCTCACGGACGGGCACAACGGCCATCAAGCGGCTCTTCGACTACCCCGACATCGCGGGTCAGCCCCTCGAGACTAAGGCCGTCAACATCAACTTCTATCTCGTTGACTCAGACCTGCCCGGACCAGCCAAGCGATCAAAGCCACTGCTGGCCGGGTTACCCGATATGTCCAAGGGTAGCCAGCCGACGGACGGCGGCCATCTCATAGTCGCACCCAACAACTATGACGAGGTGGCGGCCGACAGCATCGCCACGAAGTACCTCCGACCGTTCCGCCAGTCAAAAGAGATGCTCTATGCGCTGGATCGCTGGTGCCTGTGGCTGGATGATGCCGCCCCGTCCGACCTGGTGGCATCCCCAGTGCTGCGGTCGCGGTTGAATGGCGTTAGAGAGGCCCGTGCTGCTAGTCCGACGGCATCGGTCAGGTCCGCCGCGTCCTCGCCGGCCCGATTCACTCAAGACCGTCAGCCGCACACAGCGTATCTTGCACTTCCCGAGGTTAGCGGCGAGAGCCGCGACTACATCCCCATGCGCTATTTCGAGCCGGACGTGATCGCTGGTAACAAGCTGATCCTCGTACCCGAGTGCCCACTGTGGCTATTCACATACCTTCAGTCGGCAGCGTTCACGGCATGGGTCAAGGCTTTCGCTGGCCGATTGAAGGCCGATCCCAGCATCAGCCCAGATTTGACCTACTGCGTTTTCCCGTTCCTGGAGCCGGGAAGCAAGAGAGCCCGATTCGAGCAGGCTGGAAAGAGGATTCTTGAGGCGCGAGCTGAGTTCCCGGCGGAAAACCTGGCCACGCTCTACAACCCGCTGGCGATGCCACAAACCTTGCGCTCCGCACATCTCGCAGCCGATCGATTGGTCGACGGCATGTACGGCCTTACCCGGCCAACTGAAAGTGCTCGCGTCGCTGCCCTGCTGAAGGCTCACCACTGGTTGATCGGCACGATCGAGCAGCCACTTGAACTGCGGCCGGTTCCGTAGGAATTGTGCTCCATCGCTGAAACGGCCCGTCCGGGTTGACGTTCATATTTGCGGCTCTAAGGCTGGCGTGCGTTCGTCTGTTCCAGCCTTAGAGTGAGTTGAGCTCGCCTTTCCCTCGCTCACAAATGTTCTTCCGGATTGCGTAGGTGCCGAGAGTCAGCGATACTAGATGACGTGTCAACCTGGCCAGCAGCCGGCCGCGTCTCGTCGCGCTTGTCGTCGTCTCGAGTTCAACTCGAGATTTGGCGCGCAGTGGCCGAGATCGCCGCTACAGATCCCGACGTAGTTGTGAGGTTGGCTTCAACGGCGCCAAACGACCTGGGCGTCGTGCTGAGGAAGCCGGGCAAATCCAGAACGGAGCTCTTCCTTACTACTCGCCGAGGCGTGCGGCTGGTACGCGAAGGCGTGACGACTACCTGGTCGTGGGCTCACGTGGTCACCTCCGATCCATTGCCGTTCTGTGCGGCGGTGATGGACGCGGCGATATGGGCGCAGGCGTCAATCCCAATCTCAACTTCAGCACAGGCAGCGGGCGCCATAGCCATCCGAGAAATCCTGAACGTCACCAGCCTTTGGGGTGAGAACGTGCAGGTATACAACCGCTACATGCACACGGACGATCCCACCCGCCCCTACCTCGCTCCGCTTCCCGACTTTCCATCACTGCGAAACGCAGTGCGAGATCAGGTTCGGAGTTCCGTCAACTTCGGCGACCATGTCGCGCTTGATCGGTGGTGGCTCGTGACGTACTTCGGAAAGCACGTAGCCGTCGTCGACTTCGAGTCGGGCGTGCTGCATCAGACAGACCGAGTCGAACGACTTCCGGTCGGGTTCGGTGTCGATGGGCGGAAGGCAATTAGGGGCCTCGTCATGGATCTGATCAGCCGAGAGTGCTAATTAGGTCCGAGACGTGACTGGTCGGTGCCGATCGGCTCGCGCCCCTGACGAATCATCTCCATTTGTCCTCGATGATGATCTGCTTTGTTCTGGGGCGGGAGAGTTGCACAGCTTCGGCGATCTCCGAGATTGGGACGCCTGCTCGGGCAGCAGCAACAATTGCCTCGTCCCGCTGGCGCATCGCGCGCATGAGTTGAACCCTGTAGTCACCATCGACGATACGCACGCGCTCGGCGGCCCGCTGCATCCGCTGAAGCAGTGTTGAGATTGTCCTGTCACTCATCGGAGCCCTCCGCTCTCAACTGGTAGATCCTGTTTCGAGAAAGTCCGGAAACATGTTGGAGGTGACGAATCGCAACCCGGTTGTTGGCGGCGTCGCGGATCATCTCATTCCGCTCATCTAGTAGTTCTCTCCTGCGCTGAGCGTAGAGCAGGTCCAGGTCTGCGATCTGCTGGCACACCTCCTCGAGGTTCTGCAACGCAAGCGTGAACGCAAGGCTCGTAATTTTCCCACGCGGCCCAATGTTGAGGGCACTGGACGCCGTATTGACCATCTGATTGCAGCCTTTCGCCAAGGGGCCCCTGCCCTGGACTATCGGTATTGCGATCGCAGACTGAAATGACAACCGCCTGGGTGTGAGCGCTACCGATGCCGCCCGCCGCCCCAGCTAATGCATCACTTCTTTCTCTTGGTAAGGACTCCTGATCGCCCACACCACGGCGAGGGTCTGCCCGGCCGGCGGGTAGTGGCGCTCTCGATCTCGTGCATGCAGTCGAGCGCCCACAGCGCGTCGGGCACCCCGAGTTGATGGCCTGCCAGCGCGTGGTTCAGAAGGTCCGCGTACGTCCACGACTGACTGGCCTTCAATCCCGAGTGGTCCCACGCTGGTGTCTTCGAGGCGTAGCGCACAATTGCCCTGATGGCGCTCTGTCCCTCAAGGACAAGATCCTCCGCGTTCTGGGTCTGCACGGACATCGCACCCGCCAGATCTGCTTTCTCGCTCCACCGATCGAGGACTCGCTGCCCCAGGCCCACGGCCTCGTCCCGCTCCACGGCTGCCTTCGGCACAAACACGAAGTTGATGTGCGGATGCCAGTCCGTGCGGTTGCTCACCTTCACCTCACGGAACCACGCCGTCCCGTCGAAATGGCGTCCTGCCCAGTTGCTGCCAACGAACATCCTCTTGATGTGCTCGATGTCGTCGAGCTGCCCCTCGAGAGGTCGCCCTGGCATCTTCTGGATGGTCCCCGTGAAGGACAAGATCAACTTCTTGTTCCGCAACCCGTCCAGCACGGGCTTCTGCCAGTTGTAGGACATGCGAGGTCCGCACGAGGTGCAGAGCCGACCGTTGCACGGCCGACGCCCACTGGTCGGAGCCAGCCAGTACGGCACACAGAGTGCTCGACCGGGGATGAGCGAGAACTTCCTCTGGAATGAGGCTTGATCTCCGGGATGAGCAGAAGGAGAGCGGTACGGAAGCCCCAGGTCTCCCACTGAGATCAGATCCTGGGCCGCTCGGATCGTGTTCGTTGCAGGACAGGCTGCCGAGGCTCGCATGTGGTGTGGAGTGTCCTTCTCCCTGTATTCAAGACTGTCCCGTTCTCCGAGGAGATCTACTCGTCGTTCACGACGGTGCTCACTGATGGTGGACATTGGCCTGCCTCGCCTCCACTGGGTGTGGCCGAAGCCTCACCAGAGAGCAACTTGCCCTCATGCCTGGTGGTACGGGGGACATGCACGAGGTGGCCATCCGTTCTCGCCCCTACTTCGGGGGACGCAATGCGCACGGCGGAGGCGTCGGCCTGCGGCGGCCTCGCCCCGGAGACGATCTGATGCGTCTCCGCCCTACACGTGACTCACGGAGCGCCAGCACCCCCTCAGCCGCAGCCAAAGGTCACGTAGGGCTTGTGTGCCGGCCGTGAGCAGGTCCCTCTGCGCGGTCTGCCGTGGGCACCCCTACAGAGGAGGTAGGCCCCGTTCGGACGGAGATTGGCTGGCGTTGTGAGGTCGAGCCGCGCCGCCGACGTTCAGCAGCTCGCGGCCGTGATGACCGCGATCTGCTCGTGAGTGGGTGCGCCGACAAGTTGATGGTCGTCAGCGCGCCGGACCCGTCCCTGCATGATGTCCTTGTCGCGCCATCGCAGAATGATGGTCTCGCCAGCCTCACGGGCCGATCTGACGCGGGCTCCGGGGCCGATAGATCTCAACTCGATCTTCTCAAATAGAGCTGTCACGATCGCGCGTTTCTGGTGCAGCCCAAGCTGCTCCCACCGCTCGAGCACGGAGCTCTCCTTGGCCAGGTTGTCACCGACGAACTTCGCCAAGGGGTCGGTCCTTGACGCCTGCGCTATGTCTTCGTCGACCCTCTTCAGTCGAGCGTCGAGCTGCTGCCTCTGGTTCTTGGCCTCGGCAACGGTGAAGACGTCGGCTGCCACTGCTTCCACAAGTCGACTGACACTCGAGGTCAGGGCCGCGCGCTCCTGGACCAGTGACTGCACGCTCGCGTGATCCGAAGGCTTGACTAGAGCGCGCACGAGTTCGGGATGACGAAGACGGTCGACGACCACGTCGTTGACCCACTGGTCCACCCATTGGGCCTTCCGGCTGAAGTGGCGCTCTGATCGGCACCTGTAGGCGCGGTCGCCCAGCCTGGTAGCCGCCGACCGAACAGGCTCGCCACATTCGGCGCACACCGCGATCCCGCTGAGTAGGTGCTTCCGAGCTGTCAAGCCGCCATTGGTCCTGCGGCCAGGTGCGAGAAGGATCGATCGCGCGGCTCGCCACTGGTCTGCGCTCACGATGGCCGGCCACGCACCAGGCGTGACGCGCTCGACGTTCACTCTCTCGGGCCGGAATGCGCCAGCAGCTGTCCCCTGCGAAGGCGGCAGCAATGCTGCATAGACAGGATTGAGTAGGAGTCGTCGCACGGTCGACGCCCCGATCACCGTGCCGTCCTGGTGCTGCGTCGATGGTCGAGTCCGAGCTCCGCGATCGGCAAGTCCACGCTGGATCGCTCCGATCGTCACGACCCCGCTCGTCAGCTGCTCGAACGCCCATCGGACGTGCGCCGCTTCGTCCTCGACGACCTCGTAGCGCGCGTCCCCGAAAGGTAGGCCGTCCCGGACTCGGCTGGATCGGGTGTGCGCCGGGACCCACTCGTAGCCGTACGGAGGGCGCCCGCTCTTGGGATGCCCGGCGGCGCGACGCTCAGCGCCCGCACGAGCGGCTCGGGCTGCCTTGCGGCGCACCTCGAATCTGGCCAGCGCGGCAAGCATCGTGGCGAAAAACTCGCCCGACTCGGTCGACAGGTCGAGATCCCCGTCCACGGTCACGACTCGAACGCCGCGCTCCTTCAACAAAATCACGTCCTCGATACGCCGGAGCACACGGTCGACGTTGACCGCGACGAGAACGTCGAAGCGACCCTCTGCGTGGTCTGCGAGCATCTGAGACCACGCGGTCCTGGCTCCGCGCTGCTGCGATGCCGAGGTGTTGTTGTCCTTGTATCGCTCGACCGGCGTCCCCCAGCCGCGCCGCTTGATCTCCGCTGAACACTGGCGCAGCTGGCGGTCGATGCCGGCCTCCTCCTCGATGCTCTGCCTTGCGTAAATCGCGGCTCGCGGATGCGCCATGTATAGGAGCATCGCTTGTACGCCTTTCGGGCGCAACGGCAGCGATGGTGGCGATCGCGTACTCCGCCGTCACCGCCCCCTCGTCGTCCTCCACCAGCGTCGCGGACAGGCGCAGCCCCTCCGCCGGGCGGCTCACCGATGCCATGGGTCCCTCTTCCCTCCCCGGCACGGGCAGGCCCAGTGTGGCGCCGGCGAGCACGGTCCCCCGGGTCGCCTCTGGCGGCGGACCCCGGATCGTCGAGATCGCCGGCTGGGGAGGAGCGGATGCCGCGATCAGAACGCGAGGTGGGACGCGCGCAGCACGGCGAGGCCGATCGGCACCGCTCCGAGCACGAGGAACGCCGGCAGCACGAGCAGCCCGAGCGGCAGCAGGAGCCGCGCGGCGAGCACCGTCGCGCGCAGCCGTGCCTCGGCGACGGCGGCGAGCCGCACGCGGTCCGCCTCCGCCTCGAGCAGCGCGACGACGGGCACGCCGGCCTCCGCGGCGAAGGCGACGACGTCCTCGACCTCGTCGCCGGCTGTCGAGTCGAGCCCGGCGGCCGCAGCGGCGCGGTCGGCGAGCCCCGTCGCGCGGGTCACGGGGAGCCCGGCCCGCACGCCGGTCGCCACGAGCTCGAGCCGCAGCCCGACCGTCCACGACATCGCCGACGCGGCGCGGATCAGCCGCCGGCTCCATAGGGCCGCGGCGCCGAGCAGGGCGCCGCCGGCCGCGAGGAGGAGGAGCCCGAGCGGGTCGCCGAGCAGCACGCCCGCGACGTCGAAGCCGAACGCGCCCCCGAGCAGCAGTGCGGCGGGCGGCAGCAGCAGGACGAGGCGAGCGCTCGCCGCGGGCCCGGCCACCGACTCTGCGACCGCGCGCTCCAGCGCGACCGCCGCTCGTGCACCGGCTGCCGCGGACCGCAGCACCGGCGCGAGCGGCGCACCGACCGACGTCGCGAGCCCTGCGGTCGCGCCGATGCGCCGCCAGAGCGGGTGCGCCTCGGCGAACACCGGCGCGAGCGGCTCACCGCGTCCTGCGGCAGCGGCCGCTCGCAGCACGAGCGCACGATGCTCCCCCTCCGCGGCGCGCGCGAGGTGGCGGAACGCCGCCGCGGGCACCGCCCCTGCGCCCACGAGCGCGGCCAGCCGGTCGGCCTCGCCGGCGACGAGGTCGAGGTCGGGCCTCCGACGCCGCCCCCTCAGGCGGGGACGACGCACAGCGACCCGTCCGACCCGGCTGCGAGCCGCCCGACCGCCGCGACCCGCCGCTTCCCGTCGCGGCGCTCGAGCTGCACGACGAGGTCGATCGCGGCGAGCGCCTGGGCGCGCAGCGCGTGCGGGCTCAGGCCGCCGAGGGCGCCCAGCGCCTCCAGCCGCGCGCCGAGCCCGGCGGGATCGGCGCAGTGGATCGTCCCCGCGCCGCCGTCGTGGCCCGTGTTCATCGCGCTCAGCAGCTCGACGACCTCCGCACCCCGGCACTCCCCCACCACCACGCGGTCGGGTCGCATCCGCAGCGTCTCGCGGACCAGCGCCGCGAGCCCGATCCCGCCTGCCCCGTCCGCGTTGGGCTGGCGGGTCTCGAGGCCGACGACGTGCGGGTGGTCGATCCGCAGCTCGGCGACGTCCTCGACCGTCACGATCCGCTCGTGACCGGGCGCCTCCGCGAGCAGCGCGGCGAGCAGGGACGTCTTGCCGCTGCCGGCGGGTCCGCAGATCAGCAGGTTGCGGCGCTCGTGCACCGCGGCGGTGAGCAGCGCACGCTCCGCCTCGTCGAGCATCCCGGCGGCGACCAGCCGGTCGACACGCCAGGGCTCGGCGGCCGCGATCCGCACCGACACGAGCGGGCCGCCCGTGCTGACGGGCGGCAGGACGGCGTGCACCCGGATCCCGCCCGGCAGGCGCACGTCTGCGCACGGCGTCGCGTCGTCGAGGTGCCGGTCGCCCGCAGCGATCAGGGCGACCGCGAGGCGCCTCGCCTCGTCGGGCGCGAGCGGCGGCAGGTCCGCCACCGGCTGCACCCCGCCGCCGGCGTCGCGCCAGAGCACCCCGTGCCCGTCGAGCAGCAGGTCCGTCACCGCCGGGTCGACGGCGAACTCCGCGAGGGCGCCGAGCGCGGGCAGCCGCACGCCGGCCGGAGGCGGCGTCTCCTCGACCGCCCGCTGCGTCTCGACGAGCGTCGGGGGTGCGGGTCGGCCGGGCCGGACGGGGACGAAGGACGGAGGCACGCCGGGACGGTAGGAGCGCGGCCGCACGCGCGTCGTCCGGATCGACGCCGGACGTCGAGTCGACGCCCCACGAGTCCCTGGGGAGGAGCGGAGGCGGAGCGGGCGGCACAAAAAGAAGGGGCGGCACCTATTGGGGGGAACAGGTGCCGCCTCAGCAGCGCTCGATTGGGGGGAATCGGACAGCGCCGCAAGCCAAGCTCTTCACTCGACGTCTGCGAGTGTACCCAGTTCGGGGTGTCGCGCAAGCGTTCTCGGCCTCGAGCGCGTCGGCGTGTCGCGCGCCCCCATGCCGATCGCCGCACCGCCCGACGGTCAGCGGAACTGCGCGATCAGCTCCACCTCGACCGGGGACCCGAGCGGCAGCGCCGCGACCCCGACCGCCGACCGGGCATGGCGCCCGTGCTCGCCGAAGACGTCCGTCAGCAGGTCCGAGGCGCCGTTGATCACGGCGGGCTGCTGCGTGAACCCCGCGGCAGAGGCGACGAAGCCCGTCACCTTGACGATCCGCACCACGCGGTCGAGACCGTGCAGCAGGTCGGACACCGCGGCGAGCGCGTTCAGGGCCGCGGTGGCCGCGAGATCCGCGGCCTCCTCCACGGTCACGTCGTCGCCCACGAGCCCGGTGCGGGCGAGTGCCCCGTCGACGAACGGCAGCTGGCCGGCGGTGAAGACGAGCTCCCCGGTCGCGAGCGCGGGCACGTACGACCCGGCGGGCGCGGCGACCTGCGGCAGCACGAGGCCCAGCTCGGCGAGCCGGTCCGCGACGGCCATCAGCCCTCGCCCGCGGGGCGCTTCAGGTAGGCGACGAGCCCGCCCTCGGGGCCGGTCACGATCTGCACCAGCTCCCACCCCTGCGCGCCCCAGGTGTTGAGGATCGCGGTGGTGTTGTGGATCAAGAGCGGCGTCGTCGCGTACTCCCACTTCGGCATCGCGGCGACCTCCTTTCTGGGGGTTGCGGCGGGGCGCCGAGGCGTTCGCCCGGCCCGTTCCTACCCTCGAGCCTATGTCTCAGACCCCTCGACGCCCCCGTCCGGCGGCCGCGCTCGCCGGCGTCCTCGGGATCGCCGTCGTCGCGGCCCTCATGATCACCGCCGGCGTCGCCCCCGCCGTCGCGATGACCGGCAGCGGCAAGTCCTCCGGCCTCGGCCTGTTCGACTCGCTGCCCGACGACTACAAGATCGCCGCGATGCAGCAGAAGACGGAGATCTACGCGAAGCGCGGCAAGAAGGAGGTGCTGCTCGCGAGCTTCTTCAACCAGGACCGCGAGGTCGTCACCTGGGACAAGATCCCGGACACGGTGAAGAACGCGACGCTCGCCGCCGAGGACGCGCGCTTCTACGAGCACGGCGCCGTCGACCCGATGGGCATCCTCCGCGCGATCGGCGCGAACCTGGTGCGCGGCGGCTCGCAGGGCGCCTCGACGATCACGCAGCAGTACGTGAAGAACGTCTGCGTGCAGGAGGCGGAGCTGCTGCCCACGCAGGAGCAGGTGTCCGCGGCCTACGCGGAGTGCACCGGCGGCATCAAGCGCAAGCTGCGCGAGGCCCGCCTCGCGATCGACCTGGAGAAGCAGTACAGCAAGAACGACATCCTGCTCGGCTACCTGAACATCGCCGGCTTCGGCGGTCGCATCTACGGCATCGAGTCGGCGGCCCAGTACTACTACGGCACCCACGTCGAGGACCTGACGGCGGCGCAGGCCGCGAGCCTCATGGCCATCGTCAACTCCCCGAACTCTCTGCGCATCGACGAGAAGGCGAACATCGCGCAGAACACGGTGCGTCGGGACTACATCCTGAAGACCGAGCTCGAGCACGGGATGATCTCGAAGGCCGACTACCAGGAGGCGGTCGCCTCCAAGGTGAAGCCGAAGATCACGCCGACGCAGACGGGCTGCGCGCAGGCGAAGTCGGCCGCGTACTTCTGCTCCTACGTCGTCAACACGATCCGGAACAACAAGATCTTCGGCGACACCCCGGCGGTCCGGGACCAGAAGCTGCAGAGCGCGGGCTGGAAGATCCACACGACACTCGACCTCGGGCTGCAGTCCGAGGCGAAGGACGCGATGACGGCCTCGGTACCGGCCAAGTCGCCCGCGGGCACCGACCTCGGCGGCGCCGCGGTGAGCGTCCAGGTCGGCACCGGCCGCATCCTCTCGATGGTCCAGAGCAAGCGGTTCGACGAGTCGCAGGGCAAGGACACGAAGGGCGCCGGGTACACGGCGACCGCCGTGAACTGGAACACCGACGTGAACTACGGCGGGTCCAACGGCTTCCAGCCCGGCTCGACCTACAAGGCCTTCACCCTGATCGACTGGCTGGAGCACGGCCACGGGTTGAACGAGATCGTCGACGGCACGGGCAAGACGTGGCCGGCGGGATCCTTCCCCTGCGCGAGCCCGGACGGCCCCTTCCCCGCGGGGAACGACACCGCCGGCGAGGGCGGCTACCAGACGGTCATGCTCGGCACGGCGCGCTCGGTGAACGGCGTCTTCGCCTCGATGGCGTCCAAGCTGAACCTCTGCGACATCCGCTCGCAGGCGCAGAAGCTGCTCGTGCACCGCGCGAACCTGAAGGAGCTGCAGGTCAACCCGTCGTCGATCCTCGGCACCAACGAGGTCGCCCCGCTCACCATGGCGACGGCGTACTCGGGCATCGCGAACAAGGGCGAGGTCTGCTCGCCGATCGCGATCGACCGCATCGAGACGTCGGACGGCTCGAAGGTGGACCTGCCGAAGGCGGACTGCCACCAGGCCATCCCCTCCGGGGTCGCGGTCGCCGCCGGGTACGCCCTGCACGGCGTGCTCACCGGCGGCACCGCTGCCGCCGACGCGCCGTCGACGGGCGGCGCCTGGGGCTTCGCGAAGACCGGGACGACGAACGACGCGAAGTCGACCTGGGTCGTCGGCGGCACGACCAAGGTCGTGAACGCGGTGTGGGTCGGGAACGTGAACGCCCAGACGACGAATCTCCGCCAGGTGTTCGGCTGGTCCCCGTGCCAGAGGACGGCCGCCGACGCGCGGCACTGCGTCTGGAGCGGGGTCATGCGCGCGGCGCAGGCGAAGTACCCGGGCGACACCAGCTGGCCGCAGCCCGAGGCCCAGTACCTCTACGGTCAGCGGACCGCGCTGCCCGACGTCGCGGGCCGCTCCTACGAGGACGCGAAGACGACGCTGCAGGCGGCCGGCTTCCGCGTGAAGAAGGGCGGGAAGACCCCCTCGAACGACATCGCGGAGGGCGCGGTGATCTCGAGCGACCCGGGCAGCGGGACCATGGCGTCCGCGGGCACGCTGGTCACGCTGACGCTCAGCTCCGGCCCCGAGCAGGAGCAGCCGCAGGCCCAGCCGACTGCGGCTACCGTGCCGAACGTGGTCGGGATGACGCTGCAGGACGCTCGGAGCACGCTGGCGACACAGGGCTTCCAGTCGCCGACCGTGTTCTACCCGCCGGGCGGCACCACGGGGTCGTGCAAGGTGGGGCTGCAGGACCCGGCGGCGGACGGCGCGACGCAGGTCGACCCCGCGGCCACCCAGCTGCGCCTGGCCGTCGACGGGACCCCGCAGCAGTGCCCGTAGTGCGCGGCGTCGCCGGCGGCGTCCTCGCCGCCGGCGCGGCG
Organism: Amnibacterium endophyticum; assembly: GCF_042680685.1. NCBI lineage: Bacteria > Bacillati > Actinomycetota > Actinomycetes > Micrococcales > Microbacteriaceae > Amnibacterium > Amnibacterium endophyticum. Next base: position 155,419 of record NZ_JBHUEA010000005.1, read on the forward strand.
ACCGCGGCGTGGGGCGTCCTCGTCGAGCGGAACCTGTTCACGCTGCGGCGGACGACCTTCCCGGTGCTGCCGGCGGGCAGCCCGGACCTGCGGGTGCTCCACGTGTCCGACCTGCACATGGCGCCGTGGCAGCACCGCAAGCAGCAGTGGGTGCGGAGCCTCGCGGACCTGCGGCCCGACCTCGTGATCGACACGGGCGACAACCTCGGCCACGAGCTGGGGCTGCTCGGCCTGCGGGCCGCGTTCGAGCCGCTGCGGGGCGTCCCCGGCGCGTTCGTGTGGGGCTCGAACGACTACTGGGCGCCGCAGGCGAAGAACCCGTTCCAGTACTTCGAGGGGCCTTCGGGCGGCGGCGGCGAGCGGCAGCCGAAGCGGCTCGACACCGACGCCCTCGGGCGGCACCTGATCGACCTCGGCTGGACGGACCTGAACAACCGCGCGGCGCGGATCGTCGTGCGCGACGTGCCGATCGACCTCGTCGGGGTCGACGACCCGCACCGGGAGTACGACCGCCTGGAGCAGGCGCTGCCGGGCCTGCGCGGACTGCGCCGCCGCAAGCAGAAGGCCGCCGTGACCATCGGGGTCGCGCATGCGCCGTACCGACGGACGCTCGACGCGCTCGTCGACCAGGGCGCCGACGTCGTCCTCGCCGGTCACACCCACGGCGGGCAGGTGTGCGTGCCCGGCTACGGGGCGCTCGTCACGAACTGCGACATCCCGCGCGAGCAGGTGAAAGGCCCGTCGACGTGGGAGCACGACGGCCGCTCCGCCCGCCTCAACGTCTCCGCGGGCCTCGGCACGTCGATCTGGGCGCCGGTGCGCTTCGCCTGCCGACCCGAGGCGTCCCTCCTCACCCTCACCGCCGCCTCCTGATCTCGTCGGTCGGCGTTCGTGCTGCTCCGAGCGCGTCTGAGCAGCACGAACACCGACCAACGGCAGTCGGCCCGCGCGTCCGCTATCCTTGTCATGCCCGTTCGCGGGCGACCGGGATATAGCGCAGCTTGGTAGCGCGCCTCGTTCGGGACGAGGAGGTCGTGGGTTCGAATCCCGCTATCCCGACAACAGTTCGGCCGGAAACCCCCTGATCGTGCAGGGGTAGCGGGATCCGAGGGGCCAGTCCCCTGTCCCCCTGCCGCACTCTCGGGTCGTAGTGAAGGTGCGCGTCACCGCGCCGGCGACCGTGCCACCGTCCGGGACATGCCAGAGGCGGACCTGACGCGCATCGCGCAGCAGTTCGGCCGCCTCGGCATCGCCGCCTGACCACGCAGCGGCCGCTGTGCGAACGCACTGCGGCCGCTGCTCGTCGCAGATCAGGCGTTGACGAGCCGGCCGCTCTCGGTCGGCGCAATCGAGGGCGCGACCTGGCGTGGAGCCATCAGCCGGCGCCCGGCGCGGATCAGCGGCTGCTCCACCAGCCGGTACAGGACCTCGGCGATCGCCAGCGAGATACCGACGATGGCGGCGAGGTGGGCCATTTCGACGAGCTTGTTCGAGGATCCGGCAGGGATGACATAGCCGACGACGGTGACGACGAGCGGGTGCACGAGGTACAGCGCGTAGGAGCGCGTACCGACGTAGACCAGCGGTCGGACGCTCAGCACGCGGCCGAAGGGCTGTGCTCCGACGAGTACGCCGGGCAGAGCGAGCACGGTCAAGAAGGAGAAGAGCGTGTGCACGTGCCCGTGGATGCCCTCGAAGAGCAGCGCCTGCACTACGGCGGCTGTGACGACCGTGCCGGTGAAGGCCGGGTGCGTCAGCGCGGCGATCCAGCGGTAGGTGCGGCGGTCGTGCATGAGCACCGCGAGCAGGCAGCCGAGCACGAGGGGCGTGTACGTCGCGAGGTAGTAGACCGGCACGGCCTGCGACTGCTCGGCGGCGAGCGTGAAGGCGAGCAGCGCGATCAGCATCGGGATTCGGACGCGTCGGACCGCAGCGACCGCGAATGCAAGCAGCGGCCAAACGACGTAGAACTTTTCCTCGATCGCCAGCGACCAGGTGTGGCCGAAGAGCGAGGTCGGGGCCCAGTCGTTCTGGTAGGTCAGGTAGTAGGGCAGGCTGCCGATGAATGCGTCATGGCCCCACTGCAGGTTCAGCACCACGATCAGCAGCACGAAGATGGCGAGCACGGCGAAGTAGACCGGCAGCAGTCGGAAGCCGCGGCGCAGGTAGAACCTGCCGAGGTGCACGCGGCCGGCGCGGGTCTCCTCGCGGAGCAGCAGGGTGGTGATGAGCCATCCACTGATAACGAAGAAGACCGTCACACCGATGGTGCCGTGCAGCTTCATCCACAAGCCGTCCTGCGAGTGCAGTCCGATGACGAGCAGGATGCTGATCGCTCGAAGCCCGTCGAGGGCCGGGAAGTAGCGGGTCCGCTGGAAATGGTCGAACGGCCTGCTGTAGCTCGTGGCCGTGGTGAGGGTCGCTCGCACCCGGCGAACGGTACGGACCATCCGACCGAGACCCGTCAGCCGCGCCGTGAAGTGTGGTACGCAGCCACGTTCTCAACGACACGAGTAGCCGTTTGGATACTTGGAGGGCCGCATACAGGAAGCAGATGCGGCCTGACACGCCCTCAGCGGGTTCGAATCCCGCCACCCCGACCAGACCGCTTCATGCGATTTCGCCGACTCGCCAGGGCGACCGGCATCTTTAGCATCGAGTTCAGCCAGCCGTCCTCGCCGAGCCGTGATCGCGCTTGCCGCCGCCGTCGAGGCGTCGCATGAGAGAGCGGCGGTGCACTGTTTTCGCGGCTGACACCGTTCTCGGCGGCGTCTGTCACTCTTCGCGCCCCGTCCTCGAGCGGCATCCGGCATCAGAACGGGGTGTTGTCGTCCTCCTCGTCGATGGCGGTGCCGTCGTCGGCCCAGCGGATCGTGGGACCGGTCTTGG
>NZ_JBHUEA010000006.1:0-137538 GCF_042680685.1 Amnibacterium endophyticum
GGCGGCGGGGGCGGGGCCCCGCAGGCCCGGCCCCGCTCAGGAGCGGATCCCCGCCGCGGCGGCCCCGAGCGCGCCGGCGCGGCGCCGGGCGTCGGCGACGACATCGCGCAGGGCGGCGGCGCCGACGCCGGGCGCATCGCCGACGCGCTCGAGGCCGTCGCGGCGGGGATCCGCTCCTGAGCGGGGCCGCGCCTGCGGCGCCGCGCCGCGGCGTCCGGCTGGGCGTCGACGTGGGCACGGTCCGCGTCGGCGTCGCGCGCTCCGACCCGGACGGCCTGCTGGCGGTGCCGGTGGAGACCGTCGCGCGCCGCGGCGACCCCGGTCCGGCGGTGCGGCGGATCCTCGAGATCGCGGACGAGACGGGTGCGGTCGAGCTGGTCGTCGGGCTGCCCGTCGCGCTGTCCGGCCGCGAGACCGCCTCGACCGCGGACGCCCGCGCGGTCGCCGCGCTGCTGGCCGAGGGGCCGCTCCCGGTGCGCCTCGTGGACGAGCGGCTGACCACCGTCAGCGCGCAGGGAGCGCTCCGCGCGTCCGGCCGAAAGACCCGCGGGACCAGGGCCGTCGTGGATCAGGTCGCCGCGGTGGTACTTTTGCAGCACGCCCTCGACGCCGAGCGGTCCTCCGGGACGGCGCCGGGAGCACTCCTCGACCCGAACCGGAAGTAGTCCTCGTGGCGCACACCCCTGGACAGCAGCAGGACCCGGCCGACGAGTTCGGAAAGCTGCTCGCCAGCCCGCCCGACGACGGAGACGAGCCGCCGCGGCACGGCAGGGAGCGCCGCAAGCGCCGCCGGATCTGGCCCTGGGCGATCGGCATGCTGCTCGTGATCGTGCTCGCCGTCGCGGGCGCCGGCTGGTTCGCCTACACGACCTACCCCGACCAGGTGAAGGCGCTCTTCGGCTGGAGCAACGACTACAGCGGTCCGGGCGAGGGCAGCGTGCGCGTCGAGATCCGCCCCGGCGACTACGGGCAGGACGTCGCGGCGACGCTCGTCCAGCAGGGCGTCACGAAGACGCAGGCCGCGTTCTACGACCTGCTGCTGAAGACGAAGCCCGAGCCGTCCCTGCAGCCCGGCACCTACGACCTGCGGCACCACATGAGCGCCGAGGCGGCGCTGAAGGCGCTGCAGGACCCGGCGAACCGCGTCGAGTCCACCGTGGCGATCCCCGAGGGATCCACCTCGAAGCAGATCCTCCAGATCGCCGCCGGTGCGACGGGCGTGCCGCTGGCCGACCTGAAGGCGGCCGCGAAGGACTACGAGCAGTTCGGCATCCCGAAGTCGGCGCCGAACATCGAGGGCTGGCTCTTCCCGGCGACCTACACCTTCCAGCCGGACACGTCGGCGAAGGCGATGCTGCAGGCGATGGTCGACCGCATGAAGCAGGCGCTGGACGAGGCCGGCGTCGCGCCGAAGGACCGCGAGAAGACGCTGATCCTCGCCGGGCTGGTGCAGAAGGAGAGCAACGGCGTCGACGACGCGAAGGTCGCCCGCGTGTTCCTCAACCGGATCAAGGAGGGCATGCCCCTCCAGTCCGACGCGACCGTGAGCTACGGCGCGGGCGGGACCACCGTCGTGCCGACGCCGGCGGAGAAGGCCGACAAGAACGGGTACAACACCTACCTCCGGAACGGGCTGCCGATCGGCCCCATCTCCAGCCCCGGCGACGTGGCCATCAAGGCAGCCGTCTCGCCTGCGAAGGGCAAGTGGCTCTACTTCGTGACGGTGAACCTGGAGACCGGCGAGACGAAGTTCGCGACCACCTACGCGCAGCACCAGAAGAACGCGGACGAGTTCCTGAAGTGGCTCGCCGCGCACCCCTCCTACGCGAAGTAGGCCGGTGACGGGCCGCCTGGCCGTGCTCGGCTCGCCGATCGCGCACTCCCGCTCGCCGCTGCTGCACGACGCCGCGGCGCGGGTGCTCGGGCTCGACCGGCGCTACGAGCGGATCGAGGTGCGCGAGGACGGGCTCCGGGCCTTCCTCGGCGGCCTCGGCGCCGATTGGGTGGGGCTCTCGCTGACGATGCCGCTGAAGCGGGCGGTGCTGCCGCTGGTCGGCGGGCACGACCCGCTCGTCGCGCGGCTGGGGCTCGCGAACACCGTGGTGCTCGGCGAGCGGCCCGGGCTCTTCAACACCGACGTCGGCGGCGTCGAGGCGGTGCTGGCGGACCTCGTCGGCGCACGCCGCGCCGTGGTGCTGGGCGCCGGGGCGACGGCGGCGAGCGCGCTCGAGGCGCTCGCCCGCCTCGGCGTCGAGCACCGCACCGTCGCCGCACGGCGTCCCGCGGCGGCGGCGGGGCTCGGCGATCTCGCGACGGAGGTGGTCGAGCTCTCCGCCGCGCCGCTGGCGGACGCGGACGTCGTCGTGTCGACGCTGCCCGGCGGCGCCGACGCGGTGCTCGACGTGCCTGCGCGGGTGCCGGGCACGCCGCTGCTCGACGTCGCCTACGACCCGTGGCCCTCCGCCCTCGGCGCCGCCTGGGCCGCCGCGGGCGGCACCCTCCGGCACGGGCTCGAGATGCTGGTGGAGCAGGCCGTGCTCCAGGTCCGCCTGTTCACGGGCGGGACGCTCGCGGAGCCGATCGACCGCGAGCCCGAGGTCCGCGCCGTCATGCGCGACGCCGTCGGGCTGGGGTGATCCGGGAGCGGCCCGGCCGCCGGGCCGGGGCATGGGAGGATCGCTGACGATGTTGCGCTGGTTGACCGCCGGTGAGTCGCACGGCCCGAGCCTCACCGCCATCCTCGAGGGGCTGCCCGCGGGCGTGCCCGTGTCCGGCGACGCCGTGCGGGCCGACCTCGCCCGACGAAGGCTCGGCGCGGGGCGGGGGTCGCGGCAGAAGTTCGAGCAGGACGAGCTCGGGATCACGGGCGGCGTCGTGCAGGGCCGCACCATCGGCGCACCGATCGCGCTCACGATCGGCAACACCGAGTGGCCGAAGTGGCGCGAGGTGATGAGCCCCGAGGAGACGCCCCTCTCGGACGCCTCCCGCGGTCGCGGCGCGCCGCTGACCCGGCCGCGCCCGGGGCACGCGGATCTCACGGGGATGCAGAAGTACGGCTTCGACCAGGCCCGCCCGGTCCTCGAGCGGGCGAGCGCCCGCGAGACCGCCGCGCGGGTCGCGCTCGGCGCGGTCGCCCGCGCGTTCCTCGCCGAGCTCGGCGTCCAGGTCGTCAGCCACGTCGTGGCGATCGGTCCCGTCGCGGTGCCCGAGGAGTCGCCCGTGCCGTCGCCGGCGGACCGCGACCGCATCGACGCCGACCCGGTGCGCTGCGCCGACGCCGCCACCGCCGCACGGATGCTCGACGAGATCGACGACGCGCACCGGGCGGGCGACACCCTCGGTGGGGTCGTCGAGGTGGTCGCGACCGGCCTGCCGCCCGGGCTCGGCTCCTACGTGCACGGCGACCGCCGCCTCGATGCGCGGCTGGCCGCCGCCCTGATGGGGATCCAGGCCATCAAGGGCGTCGAGGTCGGCGACGGGTTCCGCACCGCCGCACGGCGCGGCTCCGCGGCCCACGACGAGCTGGTGCTCACCGACGGCGTCGTCGAGCGCGCGACGGACCGCGCGGGCGGCATCGAGGGCGGGATGACCACCGGGCAGCGGCTGCGGGTCAGGGCCGCGATGAAGCCGATCTCCACCGTCCCGCGGGCGCTGCGGACGGTCGACGTGGCCACCGGGGAGGCGGCGTCGGCGCACCACCAGCGCTCCGACGTCTGCGCCGTGCCCGCCGCCGGCGTGGTCGCGGAGGCGATGGTCGCGCTCGTGCTCGCGGACGCGATGGTGGAGAAGTTCGGCGGGGACGCCGTGACCGAGACCCGGCGCAACCTCGAGGCCTACCTCGAGGCGATCCCCGCGACGCTCCGGAGCGGCTCGGGCCTGTGAGCCGCACGATCGCGCTCATCGGGCCGATGGGCGCGGGCAAGTCGTCGATCGGGCGACGGGTCGCGAAGCATCTCGACCGCCGCTTCGTCGACACCGACGCGGCGATCGCCCGCGAGCACGGGCCGGTGCCGGAGCTCTTCGCGCGGCACGGCGAGGCCGCGTTCCGCGCGATCGAGCGCGGTGTGGTGCAGCGGGAGCTGGCGGCGGGCGGCGTCGTCGCCCTCGGCGGCGGAGCGGTGCTCGACCCGGGCACGCGCGAGGACCTGTCGGACTGCACGGTCGTGCTCCTCACGGTCGACGAGCAGGCGGTGGCGGAGCGGATCGCCGCGGGCGGCCGCCCGCTGCTCACGGACGGGCTCGCGTCCTGGCGGCGCATCGCGGCCGAGCGCGCGCCGGTCTACGCGGCGCTCGCCGACGTGGTCGTCGACACGTCGAGACGACCCATGACCCGGATCGCCGCGGAGCTCGCGGAGGCGCTGCGGCAGGAGGAGGAGCGATGAGCGCGACGGAGCGGATCCCGGTGCGGGGCGCGGGGGAGTACGACGTGGTCGTCGGCCGCGGGCTCGGCGACGAGCTGGAGCGGCTGATGCCCGCCGGCGCGAAGAAGGCCCTCCTGATCCACCAGCCGGTGCAGGCGCGGCGGGCGGACGCCGTCCGCGAGCGCTTCGCGGGCCGCGTCGAGGTCCTGACGGCGGAGGTGCCGGACGCGGAGGACGCGAAGCGGATCGAGGTGGCCGCGTTCTGCTGGGGCATCCTCGGCCAGGCGGACCTCGGCCGCGGTGACGTCGTCATCGGGCTGGGCGGCGGCGCGGTCACCGACCTCGCCGGCTTCGTGGCGGCGACCTGGCTGCGCGGCGTCCCGTTCATCGCCCTGCCGACGAGCGTCCTCGGCATGGTCGACGCGGCCGTCGGCGGGAAGACCGGCATCAACACGACCGAGGGCAAGAACCTGGTCGGCGCGTTCGCCCCGCCGATCGGCGTGCTCGCCGACCTCGACGTGCTCGAGACCCTGCCCCGCAACGACCTGCTGGCAGGCTTCGCCGAGGTCGCGAAGTGCGGCTTCATCGCCGACACCGGCATCCTCGACGCCCTCACCGCGGATGTCGAGGAGGCGACCGACCCCGCGTCGGAGGTCTTCGCCGACCTCGTCGCCCGGGCGATCCGGGTGAAGGCGGAGGTGGTCGGCGAGGACTTCCGCGAGCAGGGGCGCCGCGAGATCCTGAACTACGGCCACACCCTCGGTCACGCGGTCGAGTACGCCGAGCGCTACCGCTGGCGGCACGGCGCCGCGATCAGCGTCGGCATGGTCTTCGTCGCGGAGCTCGCGCGGCTGGTCGGGCGCCTCGACGACGACGGCGTCGCGCTGCACCGCGAGGTCCTCGGGTCGCTGGGGCTGCCGCTCACCTACCCCGGCGACCGCTGGGACGCGCTGAAGACGGCGATGCGCCGCGACAAGAAGAGCCGCGCCGGCCTGCTCCGCTTCGTGCTGCTCGACGGGATCGGCCGCACGAGCATCCTGAACGGCCCGGAGGACCACCTGCTCTTCACCGCCTTCCAGGAGGTCGCCGCCTGACGGCCGCGCCCCCGCCGGCTCGGCGCTCGGCGCACGTCCGGGACCCCGGGGGCAGACTCACGGCGTGCCGAGGAGTCGTCAGGACCGAGGAGGGGGCGGCTCGCTCCTGACCGTGCTCGTCGCGCTGGGCGCCAACGTGCTCGTCGCGATCGCGAAGTCGATCGCGGCGCTGCTCACGGGCTCCGCGTCGATGGTCGCCGAGTCCGCGCACTCGTGGGCCGACAGCGGCAACGAGGTCTTCCTGCTGATCGCGGAGCGGCGCTCGCGCAAGCAGCCGGACGATTTGCACCCCCTCGGGTACGGCCGGGACACCTACGTCTGGTCGCTCTTCGCCGCCGTCGGCCTCTTCACCGTCGGCGCGGTGCTGTCGATTCAGCACGGCATCGCCGAGCTGACCGCGGACGAGCCCGCCGAGGACAGCCTGATCGCCTACATCGTGCTCGGGGTCGCCTTCCTGCTCGAGGGCACGTCCTTCCTCCGCAGCGTGCACCAGGCGCGGCAGGAGGCGTCCGATCAGGACCAGGAGGTCCTCGAGCACGTGCTGCGCACGTCCGACCCGACGGTGCGGGCCGTGTTCTTCGAGGACGCGGCGGCGCTGATCGGGCTCGTCATCGCCGCCGCGGGCATCGCGACGCACCAGATCACGGGCTCGGCCGTCTACGACGCGATCGGCTCGATCGCCATCGGCGTCCTCCTCGGCGTGGTCGCCGTCGTCCTGATCCAGGTGAACCGGCAGTTCCTGATCGGCCAGGTGCCGCCGCCGCGGACCGTGCGGGCGGTGCTGCGCCTGCTGCTCGCGGAGCCCGAGGTCGAGTCGGTCTCCTACCTGCACGTCGAGTTCGTCGGGCCCTCGAGGGTCTTCCTCGTCGCCGCGGTTGACCTCGTCGGCGACCAGGTCGAGCACGAGACGGCGGCGCGCCTGGTCGCCGTCGCGAGAGCGGTCGAGCGTGACGAGCACGTCGTCGAGGCGGTGCTCACCCTGAGCGAGCCCGGCGCGCGGAAGCTGCAGGTCGAGGAGGCCCAGAGCGCGGGCAACGAGATCGGCGGACGCTCGGCGGCGGTCGCTCGGTAGGGTCGGCGCGTGACGCGCGTCCTCGTCCTGAACGGCCCGAACCTGCAGCGGCTCGGCAGCCGCCAGCCGGACGTGTACGGCACGACCACCCTGGGCGACGTCGCGGCCGGGCTCGCCGCCGCCGCTCCGGACGGCTTCGAGGTCGAGCTGCGCCAGACCGACGACGAGGCGACGCTGATCGGCTGGCTGCACGAGGCCGCCGACACCGCGTCGCCCGTGATCCTGAACCCCGCCGCGTTCACCCACTACTCGTACGCGCTGCACGACGCCGTGCTGATCGTGACCGAGACCGGGCTCCCGCTCATCGAGGTGCACATCTCCAACCCGCAGGCCCGCGACGAGTTCCGGCACGTCTCGGTGGTGTCCCCGGTCGCCACCGGGGTGATCGCGGGGCTCGGCACGGACGGCTACGGCCTCGCCCTCGAGTGGATCGTGAGGCGCGCGGGACGGGCCCGGTAGACTCCTCCGTCGGCTTCAGGAGCCGAAGACTCGAAGGAGGCACCATGGCCAGCACCGCCGACATCCGCAACGGCGTCGTCCTCTCCATCGACGGGCAGCTCTGGAGCGTCGTCGAGTTCCAGCACGTCAAGCCGGGCAAGGGCGGGGCGTTCGTCCGCACCAAGCTGAAGAACGTCGTCACCGGCAAGGTCGTCGACCGCACGTACAACGCCGGCGCGAAGGTCGACATCGAGAACGTCGACCGCCGCGACTACCAGTACCTGTACAAGGACGGCGACGACTTCGTCTTCATGGACGGCGAGACGTACGAGCAGCTGCCCATCCCCGCCGCCACCGTCGGGTCGGCCGCCGACTACCTGCTCGAGAACCAGTCGGCGACGATCGCCATGAACAACGGCAACGCCCTCTACGTCGAGCTGCCCGCGTCCGTCGTCCTCGAGGTCACCTACACCGAGCCGGGCCTGCAGGGCGACCGCTCGAGCGCGGGGACGAAGCCGGCGACGCTCGAGACCGGGGCCGAGATCCAGGTGCCGCTGTTCCTCGAGACCGGCACGAAGGTCAAGGTCGACACCCGCAGCGGCGACTACCTGGGTCGCGTCTCCTAGTGTCCGCACGCACCAAGTCGCGCCGCCGGGCGCTCGACGTGCTGTTCAGCGCGGACGTGCGGGGCGACACGATCGAGCAGGCGCTCGAGGCGGAGTCGCTGCGCGCGGCCTCCCGCCCCGAGCGCGCGAACAGCTGGCCGTACGCCCGCGAGATCGTCCAGGGCGTGATCGACCACGAGGACGAGATCGACCTGCTGATCACCCGGCACTCCACCTCCTGGCGCATCGAGCGGATGCCGGCGGTCGACCGCGGCATCCTCCGGATGGCGGTCTGGGAGGCCCGCTTCAACGACGAGGTCCCCGTCGGCGTCGCGATCGACGAGGCCGTGGAGCTCGCGAAGGAGCTGTCCACCGACGACAGCCCGAAGTTCGTCAACGGCGTCCTGAACGCGATCGTCAAGGAGCCCGCGCTCGGCTCCTGAGCCCCCGCGGAGCCCCGTGCAACGCGCAGCGGCCTGTGCGATCGCTCGAGGCGTTACCCACGCCGCCATGCGTTGCCCGCGCGCGCCACGGCCGGCCCGGTCAGGCCTCCTCGGACCCCCTAGCCCTGCCCGACGTTTGTGAACAGGCCGATGACCCGCCCGTCCGCCGCACCGGCGAAGCCGTGGAGGACGATCTGCCCCGCCTCCCACCCGATCGCGCGACGTGGCATCGCAGTCGGCGAGCGACAGCTCCAGCGTCCGATGCGCGAGGCGCGGCTTGCCGTCCCGCCAGACCTTGTCGCTGGTCAGGCGAGTGAGGCCAGGCAGCACCTTCACCTGCTCCAGCAACGGCGGTGCGGTGAGGTGTCCCACCGCTGACTTGAATGCGATCTGCCCTCCATGCCCGGGAAAACGGGGAAGCCGCGTGGGCGCGCTCTTCCTACGTTCAGGACAACCTGATCCGGTGACGGAGCCGGACAAGCAGGTCGACCAAAGGAGTTCGCATGCGGATCCCCCGGCGAGCGGTGGCCATCACGATGGCCGCGCTCGTTCCACTCGGCGTCGTCGCCACGGCTCAGCCCGCGGTAGCGGTGTCGGGCTACCGCGTCACGACGCAGTACATCGGCGGCGGCAGCACGGTGAACGTGCGTAGCGCTGCCAGCACGACCAGCTCAGTGGTGCAAACACTTCCCGTGCAGACCGCGATCGAAATCGACTGTCAGCTCGTCGGCGGCCGTCTCGGCTTTTCCCAGTACGCCGAAAACCGCACCTGGGACCGGCTGACCAACGGGCGCTACGTCCACGACGCGGTGACGACCACGCCCGGCGGAGCGCGGATCGCCTTGTCCGACGGCGGGTATGTCGCCTGGTCGAGCACCGTTCCGCGCTGCGCCGCACCGACCGCCTCGTCGTCGGCGCCCGCGCAACCCGCCGCGCAGACGTTCAGGGCAACGACGCAGTACATCGGAGGTGGCGCCACCGTGAACATCCGACGCTCGGCGGACGTTGGAAGTCCCGTCGCTCGCACTGAGGTGGACGGGTCAACGATAGCGATCGTGTGTCAGCTCGTCGGCAGTCGGCTCGGCTTCTCGCAGTACGCCGACAATCGGACCTGGGACCGGCTCGCCGACAACACCTACGTCCACGATGTCGTCACTACCACGCCTGGCGGCCCGCGTTCCGCGATCGACGGCGGCGGCTACGTGGCCTGGAGTGCAGCTCTTCCCCGGTGCACGAGCGGTAGCGCCCCTTCATCAACTCAAGCGGTTCTATCCTCGCCCGCAGCGCGTGCTGTGCGGTGGGCGGCTGACCGCAAGGGGGAGGTCACCGCTTCCGCCGACGTGCAGCGCCTCTTTTCCGATTGGGCGGCTGACGGCGCATTGGCCGGCGAGTGGTCCGGCGACTGCCCGAAGTTCGTCCAGGCCGCATGGAAGCAGGTTGGCGTCTCGCCCAAGACTGGTAAGGCCAGCGTGATCTATGCAAAGTACGGCTCGCCGACCAACGGTCGGTCAGCGGCTCCGGTCGGTGCCCTCGTGTTCTGGCCGACGGCAGCTCGCGGCGTCGGTCACGTCGCGATCTCCGACGGCCAGGGCGGCGTATGGAGCACCGTCGGACAAGACGGAGATCGGGCGCCGATCGCGTATCGCCTGATCGCCGACATCGCTCACCATGGCGCGCCCGGATGGCCGTCGGGGTGGCCAGCGGGCTGGTCGATGCCCTGACCCAGAAACGATTCGGACAGGGGTCGGCGTCGACGCGTCGGCCCCTGTCCGGACTCCGCGCTAGGCTCGCCCGCGATCACCTTTAAGGACCGTCCTGCGAGACGGGGAAGGAGGTCGGATGGCGGAGCGCACCCTGCTCCAGGCCGACGACGTGCGCCGCGCGATCACGCGGATGGCGCACGAGCTCGTGGAGCACGACCCCGACGCCCGGCGGCTCGTCCTGCTCGGCATCCCCACCCGCGGCGCCGTCCTCGCGCAGCGCCTCGGCGAGCAGGTGGACCGGATCGCTGGGCGCCCGGTCCCGGTCGGCACCCTCGACACGACGCTCTACCGCGACGACCTCGCGGGTCAGCCGACACGGCCCACCCGGCGCACCGAGGTGCCGGTGGACCTCGACGGCGCGACCGTCGTCCTCGTCGACGACGTGCTGTACTCGGGCCGCACCGTCCGCGCCGCGCTCGACGCGCTGACCGCCTTCGGCCGCCCGGCGGTCGTGCGGCTCGCGGTGCTCGTCGACCGCGGCCACCGCGAGCTGCCGATCCGCCCGGACGCCGTCGGCCGCAACCTGCCGTCCGCGAAGTCGGAGCGCGTCCGCGTGCTGCTCGCGGAGACCGACGGGGAGGACCGGGTCACGATCGAATGAGCGAGCACCTCCTGACCACCCGCGGCTTCACCCGCGACTCGGCCGTCGCGCTGCTCGACGTCGCCGAGGACATGGCCGACACCCAGCGCCGGAGCGTGAAGAAGCTGCCGACGCTGCGCGGCACGACGGTCGTCAACCTGTTCTTCGAGGACTCGACCCGCACCCGGCTCTCCTTCGAGGCCGCCGCGAAGCGGCTCTCGGCCGACGTCATCACCTTCAGCGCGAAGGGCTCGTCGGTCTCCAAGGGCGAGAGCCTGCAGGACACCGCGCAGACGCTGCAGGCGATGGGCGCCGACGGCATCGTGATCCGCCACTCCTCCTCCGGCGCCGCGCACGTGCTCGCGACCAGCGGCTGGACCCGGGCCGGCGTCGTGAACGCCGGCGACGGCACCCACGAGCACCCGACGCAGGCGCTGCTCGACGCCTTCACGATCCGCAAGCGCCGCCACGGGGACGACTCGCGCGGCCGCGACCTCGCCGGCCTCTCGGTCGTCATCGTCGGCGACGTGCTGCACAGCCGGGTGGCGCGGTCGAACCTCTGGCTGCTCACCGCGCTCGGCGCCTCGGTGCGGCTCGTCGCCCCGCCGACCCTGCTGCCCGCGCACGTGGAGGGCTGGCCGGTGACGACCGGGATCGACCTCGACGCGGCGATCGCGGACGGCCCCGACGTCGTCATGATGCTCCGCGTGCAGCGCGAGCGGATGACCGAGGCGTTCTTCCCGTCCCCGCGCGAGTACGCGCGGCTCTACGGGCTGTCCGTCGCCCGCGCCGACGCGCTGCCGGAGGACGGGCTCGTGATGCACCCGGGCCCGATGAACCGCGGGCTCGAGATCGCGGGCGCGGTCGCGGACTCGCCGCGCTCGACGGTGCTCGAGCAGGTCCAGAACGGGATCGCCGTCCGCATGGCGGTGCTCTACGACGTCCTCGCGGGGGAGCGCGCATGACCCTGATCACCTCCGCCGCCCTCGCGGACGGCACCGTCACCGACCTCAGGATCACCGACGGCGTGGTCGCGGCGCTCGGCCGGCTCGCGCCCGAGCCGGGGGAGCGGACGCTCGACGCCGACGGGCTGCTGCTGCTCACCGGCCTCGTCGACCTGCACACGCACCTGCGGCAGCCGGGCGGCGAGGGCGCGGAGACCGTGCTCACGGGCTCGCGGGCCGCCGCCGCCGGCGGCTACACCGCCGTGCACGCGATGCCGAACACCGATCCGGCCGCCGACAGCGCCGGCGTCGTCGAGCAGGTGGCGGCGCTCGGCGAGGAGGCCGGCTACGTCGACGTGCGCCCGATCGGCGCCGTGTCGAAGGGGCGGGCGGGCCAGGAGCTCGCCGAGCTGGTCGGCATGGCGCGCTCCCGCGCCCGGGTCCGCCTCTTCAGCGACGACGGCTCGTGCGTCGCCGACCCGCTGCTGATGCGGCGCGCGCTCGAGTACGCCCGGATCGTCGACGGCGTGATCGCGCAGCACGCGGAGGAGCCGCGGCTGACCGCGGGCGCCCAGCTGCACGACGGCGCCCGCGCCGCCGACCTCGGCCTGAAGGGCTGGCCCGCGGTCGCCGAGGAGGCGATCATCGCCCGGGACGCGCTGCTCGCGGAGTCCGCCGGGGCCCGGCTGCACGTCTGCCACGTGTCCACCGCGGGCAGCGTCGACGTGATCCGCTGGGCGAAGGCCCGCGGTGTCCGCATCACGGCCGAGGTCACCCCGCACCACCTGTGGCTCACCGACGAGGCCGCCCGCGGGTACGACGCCCGGTACAAGGTGAACCCGCCGCTGCGCACCGGCGAGGACGTCGAGGCCCTCCGCGCCGCGCTCGCCGACGGTACGATCGACGCCGTCGCCACCGACCACGCCCCGCACCCGGCGGAGGCGAAGCGCAGCGAGTGGTCCGCCGCCGCCATGGGCATGGTGGGCCTCGAGACCGCCGTGCTCGTGGTCCAGGCGGCGATGGTCGAGACCGGGCTGATCGGCTGGCCGGAGGTGGAGCTCGCGATGTCCAGGCGCCCCGCCGCGATCGGCGGCCTCGCCGGTGCGGCGCTGCCCGTGCAGGTCGGCCGCCCCGCCGACCTCGTCCTGCTCGACCCGTCCGCGCGGCGCACGCTGGCGGTGACGGACCTCGCCGGCCGCAGCACCAACTCGCCCTACCTCGGGCAGGAGCTGCCCGGCCGCGTGATGGCGACCTTCCACCGCGGCGTCCCGACCGTGCTCGACGGCGTCGTCCGGGCGCACGAGGAGCTCGCGCAGCCGTGGTGAACCCCTGGTCGGTGGTGCTCGCCGTCGCGCTCGTCGTCCTCGCCCTCGCGGGCATGGCGCTGTCCTGGCGCCGCCGGCGGCGCGGTCAGCGCGGCCTCCGCCTCCCGCCCGGGCAGGTGACCGGCGCCGAGCGCGCCGCGGCCGCCGGCACGTATCTCGCGACCACGTTCGCGGGCCGTCCGCTCGACCGCGTGGTCGCCGCGGGGCTCGGCTTCCGCGCCGCGGCCCGCCTCGCCGTCGCGGACGACGGCCTGCGGATCGAGCGCGCCGGGGCCGACCCGATCGCGCTGCCCGCGGAGCGGCTCACCGGCGCGGGCAGCGGAAGCTGGGCGCTCGACCGCGGCGCGGACCGCGGCGGCCTGCTCGTCGGCGGCGGGTCGCTCGACGACGCCGACGGGCGCCCGGTGCCCGTCGAGTCCGCGTTCCGGCTCGACGCCGCAGGACAGGCGGCCGTGTCGGCAGCCCTCGTGACCCTCGTCCCCACCCCCGGAGGTGCCTGATGCCCGTGGTCGACCCCGCCGTGCTCGTGCTCGAGGACGGCCGACGCTTCCCCGGGCGCGCCTGGGGCGCCCGCGGCCGCGCCTTCGGCGAGGCGGTCTTCGCGACCGGCATGACCGGGTACCAGGAGACCCTGACCGACCCGTCGTACGCCGGCCAGATCGTCATCCAGACGGCGCCGCACATCGGCAACACCGGCATGAACGCCGAGGACCCCGAGTCGCGGCGGATCTGGGTCGCCGGCTACGCCGCGCACGCGCCGAGCCGCGTCGTGTCGAGCTTCCGCGCCGACCGCTCCCTCGACGACGACCTCGTGCGGGACGGCATCGTCGCGATCAGCGGCCTCGACACCCGCGCGGCGACCCGGCACCTGCGCGACAAGGGCGCGATGCGCGCGGGGGTCTTCTCCGGCGAGGACGCGGCGCTGGACCCGGACGCGCAGCTCGCGCTCGTGCGCGAGCAGCCGCCGATGAGCGGCCGCAACCTGTCGGCCGAGGTGAGCACGGCGCAGACGTACACGGTGGCCGCCACCGCCGAGCGGATCGGCTCGGTCGTCATCGTGGACCTCGGCATCAAGCAGGCCACCATCGACGCGCTCGCCGCCCGCGGCCTCGACGTCCACGTCGTGCCGGAGTCGGTCACGATCGACGAGCTGTACGCGCTCGAGCCGTCGGCGGTCTTCTACTCGAACGGCCCGGGCGACCCGGAGGCGAGCGAGCACCACGTGGGGCTCCTGCGCCAGGTGCTCGAGCGGCGGACGCCGTTCTTCGGCATCTGCTTCGGCAACCAGCTGCTCGGCCGAGCGCTGGGCTTCGGCACCTACAAGCTGCCCTTCGGCCACCGCGGGATCAACCAGCCGGTGGTGGACCTCCGCAGCGGCCGCATCGGGATCACGGCGCACAACCACGGCTTCGCCGTCGACGTCCCGCGCGGCGGCCCGGTCGACACCCCGGCGGGCTTCGGCCGCGCCGAGGTGACGCACATCGACCTGAACGACGACGTCGTGGAGGGCATCGCCTGCCTCGACATCCCCGCGTTCAGCGTCCAGTACCACCCCGAGGCCGCGGCCGGCCCCCACGACGCGGAGGCGCTCTTCGACCGCTTCCGCGACCTGGTCCTCGCCGAGCAGGCGGGCGGGGACGCCGCAGCGATCGCCGTCGAGACGGCACCGACCGAGGGAGCGAGCTGATGCCGAAGCGCGAGGACATCTCGAGCGTGCTGGTGATCGGGTCCGGCCCGATCGTGATCGGGCAGGCGGCCGAGTTCGACTACTCCGGCACCCAGGCGTGCCGGGTGCTCCGCGAGGAGGGCGTGCGCGTCGTCCTCGTGAACTCGAACCCGGCCACGATCATGACCGACCCCGACTTCGCCGACGCGACCTACATCGAGCCGATCACCGTCCCGGTGCTCGAGTCGATCATCGCGAAGGAGCGGCCGGACGCCGTCCTGCCGACCCTCGGCGGTCAGACCGCGCTGAACGCGGCGATCGCGCTCGAGGAGGCGGGGATCCTCGAGAAGTACGACGTCGAGCTGATCGGCGCCCGCACCGACGCCATCCGCCGGGGCGAGGACCGGCAGCTGTTCAAGGACCTGGTCATCGAGGCGGGCGCCGAGGTCGCGCGCAGCGCGATCGTCCGCAGCGTCGAGGAGGCGCTCGAGCACGCCGAGGACCTCGGCTACCCGATGGTCGTGCGCCCCTCCTTCACGATGGGCGGCCTCGGGTCGGGCTTCGCGCACACGCCGGAGGAGCTGGCGCGCTTCGTCGGCACCGGCGTGGCCGCCTCGACGGTCGGCGAGGTGCTGCTCGAGGAGTCGATCCTCGGCTGGAAGGAGTACGAGCTCGAGCTGATGCGGGACCAGGCCGACAACACGGTCGTGGTCTGCTCGATCGAGAACGTCGATCCCGTCGGCGTGCACACGGGCGACTCGATCACCGTCGCGCCGTCGCTCACGCTGACCGACCGCGAGTACCAGCGGCTGCGCGACATCGGCATCGAGATCATCCGCCTCGTCGGGGTGGACACCGGCGGCTGCAACATCCAGTTCGCGGTCGAGCCGACGACCGGGCGCGTGATCGTCATCGAGATGAACCCGCGCGTGTCCCGGTCCTCCGCGCTCGCGTCGAAGGCGACCGGTTTCCCGATCGCGAAGATCGCCGCGAAGCTCGCGCTCGGCTACCGGCTCGACGAGATCCCGAACGACATCACGGGCGTCACGCCGGCGAGCTTCGAGCCGACCCTCGACTACGTCGTGGTGAAGGCGCCCCGGTTCGCCTTCGAGAAGTTCCCCGCGGCGGACCCCCGCCTCACGACCACCATGAAGTCCGTCGGCGAGGCGATGGCCATCGGCCGGACCTTCGGGGCCGCGCTGCAGAAGGCGCTGCGCAGCCTCGAGAAGCGCGGCAGCTCGTTCACCTGGGCGGGGGAGCCCGGCGACAAGGACGCCCTGCTGCGCGAGGTGGAGGAGCCGACCGACGGCCGCATCGTGCAGGTGCAGCAGGCGATGCGCGCCGGCGCGACCGTCGACGAGGTCTATGCCGCCACGGGCATCGACCCCTGGTTCCTCGATGCGATCGCGAGCATCAACGACCTGGCGGAGGCGATCCGCACCGCGGCCGCGCTCGACGAGCCGCTGCTGCGCCTCGCGAAGGAGGAGGGCTTCTCCGACGCCCAGCTCGCCGAGCTGCGCGGCACCACCGAGGGCGAGGTCCGCGCCGAGCGGCACGGCATGGGCGTCCGCCCGGTCTACAAGACCGTCGACACCTGCGCGGGCGAGTTCCCGGCGCTGACCCCGTACCACTACTCGACCTACGACCTCGAGACCGAGGTCGCGCCCTCCGACGCCCGCAAGGTCGTGATCCTCGGCAGCGGCCCGAACCGGATCGGGCAGGGCATCGAGTTCGACTACTCCTGCGTGCACGCCGCGTTCGCGCTGAAGGACGCCGGGTACGAGACCGTCATGGTCAACTGCAACCCGGAGACGGTGTCGACCGACTACGACACCTCGGACCGCCTGTACTTCGAGCCGCTGACGCTCGAGGACGTCCTCGAGGTGATCCACGCCGAGTCCGCCAGCGGCGAGGTCGTCGGCGTCGTCGTGCAGCTGGGCGGGCAGACCGCGCTCGGACTCGCGAAGGGCCTCGAGGCCGCCGGCGTGCCGATCCTCGGCACCTCGCCCGAGTCGATCGACCTCGCCGAGGAGCGGGGGCTCTTCGCGGCGATCCTGGACGACGCCGGCCTGGTCGCACCGCGCAACGGCACGGCGGTCGACGCCCGGAGCGCGGTCGCGGTCGCGGGGGCGATCGGCTACCCGGTGCTCGTTCGTCCATCGTTCGTGCTGGGCGGGCGGGGCATGGAGATCGTGTACGACGACGAGAGCCTCGAGGGCTGGTTCGACCGCATCGCCGGGCAGGCGATCGTCGGCCCCGAGCACCCGCTGCTCGTCGACCGCTTCCTGGACGACGCGGTCGAGATCGACGTGGACGCGCTCTACGACGGCGAGACGCTCTGGATCGGCGGCGTGATGGAGCACATCGAGGAGGCCGGGATCCACTCCGGCGACTCCAGCTGCACCCTGCCGCCCGTGACGCTCGGCCGGCAGGTCGTCGACCGCGTCCGCGAGGCGACCCTCGCGATCGCACGGGGCGTCGGGGTCCGCGGCCTGCTCAACGTGCAGTTCGCCGTCGCGGCGGGCGTGCTCTACGTCCTCGAGGCGAACCCGCGGGCGTCCCGCACGGTCCCGTTCGTCTCGAAGGCGCTCGGCGTGCAGGTCGCGAAGGCGGCCGCGCGGGTGATGGCGGGGGAGTCGATCGCGTCGCTGGTCGCCGCGGGGGTGCTGCCCGAGCGCGACGGCAGCGAGGTCGGGCCGGACGCGCCGGTCGCGGTCAAGGAGGCGGTGCTGCCGTTCAAGCGGTTCCGCACCCGGGACGGCGAGGTCGTCGACAGCCTGCTCGGCCCCGAGATGCGCTCCACCGGCGAGGTGATGGGCATCGACCGGGACTTCCCGCGCGCCTTCGCGAAGAGCCAGGAGGCCGCCTACGGCGGCATGCCCCTGTCCGGCACCGCCTTCGTGTCGGTCGCCGACCGGGACAAGCGCTCGGTCGTGCTGTCGGTGCTGCGCCTCCACCAGCTCGGCTTCGCGATCGTCGCCACCGAGGGCACCGCCGAGATGCTGCACCGCAACGGCATCCCGGCCGACGTGGTGCGCAAGGTCAGCGAGCCGGAGGCGGTCGGCCCGGACGTCGTCGAGCTGATCCGCCGCGGCGAGATCGACGTCGTCGTCAACACGCCGAGCGGCCGCGACGCCCGCGCCGACGGCTACGAGATCCGCGCCGCGGCCGTCGCCGCCGACAAACCCCTGTTCACGACGGTGGCTCAGCTGTCGGCCGCGGTGGCGAGCGTGGACGCGATTCGGGCAGGATTCGACGTGACTCCCCTCCAGGAGTACGAGCGGCGCCGAGCCGTGGCAGCGATGGGGGATGCCGCAGCAGCGGCGGGCGGGACGGTTGGTTGATGGTGCGTTCGTTCGCGGACCGGCTCGGGCAGGCGTTCGCCGACCACGGGCACCTCTGCGTCGGCATCGATCCGCACGAGTACCTGCTGGCGGAGTGGGGGCTGCCCGTCTCCGCCGTCGGCGCACACGAGTTCGGGCTGCGGGTCGTCGAGGCGTGCGCGGGCCGGGTCGGGATCGTGAAGCCGCAGGTGGCCTTCTACGAGCGCTTCGGCTCGATCGGCTACAAGGTGCTCGAGGACGTGCTGAAGGAGGCGCGCGACGCGGGGCTCGTCATCGTCGGCGACGTCAAGCGCGGCGACCTCGGCTCGACCCTGGAGGCTTACGGCCAGGCGTGGCTCACGCCAGGCTCGCCGCTCGAGGTCGACGCGATGACGATCAGCGCCTACCAGGGCTTCGGGGCGCTGCGGAGCCCCCTCGACCTCGCCGCCCGCTACGGCAAGGGGCTGTTCGTGCTGTCCGCGACGTCGAACCCGGAGGCGCTGGCGGTGCAGACGGCGACGATCACGCGCGAGGCGCAGTCGGGCAAGACCCTCGCCGGGGCGCTCGCGAGCCGGGTCGTCAACTGGAACCGCACGCACTCGGAGGGCAGCCCGATCGGCTCGATCGGCGTCGTGCTCGGCGCCACCGTCGACTTCGTCGAGTACGGCATCGACCTGGCGCAGCTCGCCGCCGAGCCCGCAGCGCCCATCCTCGCGCCCGGCTTCGGCTACCAGGGCGCGCAGTTCAGCGACGTGAAGCGCCTCTTCGGCGTCGCGGCGGGCACGACGATCGTCACCGCCTCCCGCAGCATCCTCGCCTCCGGCCCGGGCGGGCTCGGCGAGTCGATCGCGCGGCAGTCCTCGCTGCTGGGGGAGGCGATCGCGTGAGACCGGTGCAGCCGTGGTGAACCCGCCCGAGGTCGACCGGCTCGCCGGCTCCCGGGCCGCGGTCGCGGCCCGCCGCGCCCGCGCGGAGGTGAAGCGGCAGGTGTCGAGCGGCGAGCGCAGCGCCAGCGAGGTGCTGTCGGCCGCCGCGCGGGACGGCGCCCAGCCGGAGTCGACCCTGCGGGTCAGCGAGCTGATCGGCTCCATCCCGTGGCTCGGGCCGACGAGGACCGCGAAGATCATGCAGGAGCTGAAGATCTCGCCGTCGAAGCGCCTCGGCGGGCTCGGCGTGCACCAGTACCAGCGGCTCCACGAGTTCCTCGTCCGCCGGCAGGCGCCGCGCCGGGCGGGGGAGGAGCGGCCCGTGAGCCGCCTCGTGGTGCTCGCCGGGCCGACCGCCGTCGGCAAGGGCACGGTCGCCGGGTACATCCGGGAGCACTACCCGGAGGTGCTGCTGTCGATCAGCGCGACGACCCGGCCGCCCCGGCCGGGCGAGATCGACGGGGTCACCTACTACTTCCTCACCGACGCGCAGTTCGACGGCATGGTCGAGACGAACCAGTTCCTCGAGCACGCGACGGTGCACAACGCCTACCGCTACGGCACGCCCCGCGCGCCGATCGAGTCCGCGATCGAGTCCGGCCGCAGCGTGCTGCTCGAGATCGACATCCAGGGCGCGCGGCAGGTGCGCGAGGCGTTCCCCGAGGCCCGGCTCGTGTTCCTGCTGCCGCCGACCTGGGACGAGCTGGTGCGCCGCCTCACCGGGCGCGGCACCGAGTCGCCCGAGGAGCAGCAGCGCAGGCTCGAGACCGCCCGCGTCGAGCTGGCGGCCCAGGACGAGTTCGACGCGGCCGTCGTGAACCGCGACGTCGGCGAGGCGGCCCGCGAGGTCGTGGACTTGATGACTCTCTCGTAGGACCCGGCAGGACGGTCCGAGTCGCGACCCGTCGCTCCGCTCGGGGCCCCGCCTCGGCCCGCCGGGCGATCGGCTCCTGCGTCGCCGCGCCCGCCGGGCGCCGCTCACGCGGCGGCTCGCTGCGCTCGCGGTCCGGTATCCTCGAGGGTCGCCGAATCGAACGGAGCACGCATGTCCAGCACCAAGGGGATCATCGACCCGCCCATCGACGAGCTGCTGACGAAGGTCGACTCGAAGTACGGCCTGGTCATCTTCGCGTCCAAGCGCGCGCGGCAGATCAACGACTACTACGCGGACCTGCACGAGGGCAGCCTGTTCGACAACGTCGGCCCGCTCGTCGAGTCCTCGATCGAGGACAAGCCGCTGTCGGTCGCGCTCCGCGAGATCAACGACGACAAGCTCCGCATCACGGCCGTCGACCAGGCGCCCGAGGTCGACGAGCCCGCCGACGACGAGCAGCTCTGAGCCGCTCGGCCTGACCGGTCGCTGACGTGAAGGCGGTCGTCGGGATCTCGGGCGGCATCGCCGCCTACAAGGCGGTCGGCGTCGTCCGGGCGCTCGTGCTCGCGGGGCACGACGTGCACGTCGTGCCGACCGCGGCGGCGCTGCGCTTCGTCGGGCGTCCGACGCTCGAGGCGATCAGCCGCAACCCGGTCGAGTCCGACCTGTACGAGGGCGTCGCCGAGGTGCGGCACGTGGCGCTCGGCCAGAGCGCCGACCTGATCGTGATCGCCCCCGCGACCGCCAACACGCTCGCGCGGCTCGCCGCCGGTCTCGCGGACGACCTGCTCGGCACGACCGTGCTCGCCTCCGCGGCCCCGCTCGTCGTGGCGCCCGCGATGCACACCGAGATGTGGGAGCACGCGGCGACGCAGGCCAACGTGCGCACCCTCGAGCAGCGCGGCGTCGTGCTGGTCGGTCCCGTGTCCGGGCAGCTGACCGGGCAGGACGCGGGCGTCGGCCGGATGGCGGAGCCGGCCGACATCGTCGCCGCGGCGCTCGACGCCGCGATCGCCGCGAACCCGGACCTCGACCGCGCCGTCCCGCCGCCGCCCCCGGACGACTCGCTCGCGGGCAAGCGGGTGCTGATCACCGCCGGCGGCACGCGGGAGGCGCTCGATCCGGTCCGCTTCCTCGGCAACGCCTCCACCGGCCGCCAGGGGGTGTCGCTCGCCGAGGCGGCCCGCGACCGCGGCGCCGAGGTCGTGCTCGTCGCGGCCAACCTCGAGGTGCCCGCGCCGGCCGGCGTCGAGCTCGTGACCGTCGTGTCCGCCGAGGAGCTGCTGGCCGCCGCACGCCGTGAGGCGGACCGCGCGGACCTCGTGGTGATGGCCGCCGCCGTCGCCGACTACCGGCCCGCGACCACCGCGCCGCTCAAGCTGAAGAAGGCCGACCTCGGCGAGCGCGTGTCCGTCGAGCTGGTCCGGAACCCGGACGTGCTCGCGACGCTCGCCGCCGAGCGGCCGCGCGCCGACCAGGTGGTCGTGGGCTTCGCCGCCGAGACGGAGGCGGACCCGGAACGGCTGCTCGCCCTCGGGCGGGAGAAGCTCGCCGCCAAGGGCGCCGACTTCCTCGTCGTGAACCGGGTCGGCTTCGACCGCGGCTTCGGCGAGGGCGCGACGCGGGTCGCCGTGCTCGGCCGGGGCGGCGACGTCGTCGCGGAGGCGGAGGGCGACAAGCCGTCGGTGGCCGCTGCCATCCTCGACGCGGTCGCTCCGCGCTGACCGCACCCGCCCTCCTGTCTGGAACCGTCATGCCCCTGCGCCTGTTCACGTCCGAGTCCGTCACCCCGGGCCACCCCGACAAGATCTGCGACCAGATCTCCGACAGCGTCCTCGACGCCCTCGTCGCGCAGGACCCGCACGCCCGCGTCGCGGTGGAGACGCTCGTCACGACCGGGCTCGTGCACGTCGCCGGCGAGGTGTCCACGACCGGGTACGCCGACATCCCCGGCATCGTCCGCGACCGCATCCGCGCCATCGGCTACGACTCGTCGGACCAGAGCTTCGACGGCTCCACCTGCGGCGTGACCGTGTCGATCGGCTCGCAGTCCGTCGACATCGCCCGCGGCGTCGACCGCGCCGTCGAGGCCCGTGGCGGGTCCTCCGACGCGTACGACCAGCTGGGCGCCGGCGACCAGGGGATCATGTTCGGCTACGCCGTCCGCGAGACGCCGGAGCTGATGCCGATCCCGGTCGCGCTCGCCCACCGGCTCGCCCAGCGGCTGACCGAGGTGCGCCGGTCGGGCGATCTGACCTACCTGCGGCCCGACGGCAAGACCCAGGTAACCGTCGGCTACGACGGCGAGCGCGCCGTGAGCGTCGAGGCGGTCGTCGTGTCGACGCAGCACGCCCCGTGGATCGCGACCGCGGAGCTGCAGGACGACGTGCGGCGCCTGGTCGTCGAGCCGGTGCTCGCCGGGTCGGGCCTCGACGTCGGGTCCCCGACGCTCCACATCAACCCCTCCGGCCGCTTCGAGGTCGGCGGCCCGAAGGCGGACGCGGGGCTGACGGGCCGCAAGATCATCGTCGACACCTACGGCGGCGCCGCCCGCCACGGCGGCGGCGCCTTCAGCGGCAAGGACCCGTCGAAGGTCGACCGGTCCGCCGCCTACGCGATGCGGTGGGTCGCGAAGAACGCGGTGGCCGCCGGGCTCGCCGACCGGCTCGAGCTGCAGGTCGCCTACGCCATCGGCGCGAGCTCGCCCGTCGGCCTGTACGCCGAGACCTTCGGCACGGCGCACGTGCCGGAGGAGCGGATCGTGTCCGCCGTCCGCGAGGTCTTCGACCTGCGACCGGCCGCGATCATCGACGCGCTCGACCTGCGACGGCCGATCTACGCGCAGACCGCCGCATTCGGCCACTTCGGCCGCGAGCTGCCGGACTTCACCTGGGAGCGCACGGACCGCGCGGCCGACCTGGCCTCCGCCGCCGGCCTGTAGCCGCCGTGGCCGACGACGCCGGTCGGAGCGGGAGCGCGGCGAGCCAAGGGACCGCTCCGGCCGGCGGACCCGACCCCCAGGACCTCAGCTCCGCGCCGACCGGATCCCGCCCGTCGGTCGCGAAGGTCGCCCTCGACTCGCCGCTGCCGCGTCTCGACCACCTCTTCGACTACCGGGTCCCCGAGTCGCTGGCGGACGAGGTGCGGCCCGGCGTCCGCGTGAAGGTGCCGCTGCGGAGCGCCGGCCGCGTCGCCGACGGGTACGTCGTCGCGCTCGCGGACACGACGGACGCGCCGGGGGAGCTGAACCCGATCGACCGCGTCCTCTCCCCGGCACCGGTGCTCGCCCCCGAGGTGTGGCGTCTCGCGCGCGCGGTCGCGGACCGCGCCGCCGGGGTCGCGAGCGACGTCCTGCGCCTCGCGGTGCCGAAGCGGCAGGCGCGCGTCGAGCAGCGCTGGGCGCCGGCCGATCCGCCGCCGCCGATCGAGGTGGAGCCCGATCCCCTCGCGGACGCGCTCCTCGGCGGTGGGCGGGTCGCCGCGCTGCCGACCCCGCACCAGGTCGCGGTCGGCGCGGACTGGCCCGCCGGCTGGGCCGTCGACGTCGCCCGCGTCGCCGCCGCCGTCGCGGCGAAGGGGCGCACGACGATCGTCGCCGTCCCGGACCGGCGCGACCTCGACCAGCTCGAGCAGGTGCTCTGCGCCGGCCCCGCCGCGTCGCTCGTCCTGCGGATCGACGCCACCCGCACCCCGGCCGCGCGCTCCCGCGCGCACCTCTCGGCGCTGCAGCCCGGCCCGCACGTCGTCATCGGCAACCGCTCCGCCGTGTACGCGCCCGCGGCGGAGCTCGGCGCGATCATCGTGTGGGAGGAGGCCGACCCGTTCCTCGACGAACCGCTCGCGCCCTACGCGAACGCCCGGGACGTCGCCCTGCTGCGGCAGGAGCAGTCCGGCGCCGGCCTGCTCCTGCTCTCCTCGAGCCGCTCCTCCACGGTCGAGCGGCTGGTGCGCCTCGGCTGGCTCACCGACTGGCCGACGCCGCGGGGACGCCCGCAGGTCGTGCTGACGCCGGACGACCCGGCGACCGGCGCCGGCCCCGGCAGGCGCATCCCGTCGGCCGCCTACCGCGCCGCCCAGCAGGCGATCCAGGCCGGCCCGGTGCTGGTCCAGGTCGCCCGTCCCGGCGACGCGGCGCTGCGGGCGCTGCGCGCCGGCGAGGCGCCGATGCCGATCGACGCGGGCCGCACCGCCCACGAGCTCGGCCGGGCCTTCCCGCGCGTCCCCGTGCTGGTCGCCGACGGCGACCACGTGCACGACACCGTCGGCCCGGAACCCCGCCTCGTCGTCGCCACCCGCGGCGCCGAGCCCCGCGCGCCCGGCGGCTACCGCGCCGTGCTGCTGCTCGACGGCACCCGGATGCTGCTGCGCGAGTCGCTGTGGGTCGCGGAGGACTGCCTGCGCTGGTGGTCCGCCGCCGCCACCCTCGCCGCCCCCGACGCGCCCGTGCACCTCGTCGGCGTCACCGGCGACGTGGCCACCGCGCTCGCCACCTGGCGGTCCCCGGACTTCGCCGCCCGCCAGCTCGCCGACCGCCGCGTCCTCCGCTTCCCGCCCGCCGTGCGCACCGCCGTCGCCACCGGCCCCGTCCCGGCCGTGGAGGAGCTGCTCGAGGCCTGGACCGCCGCAGGCGCCGACCTCGTCACCCGCAGCACCCGCGACGGCGCCGAGCGCGCCGTCATACGCTTCCCGACCGCCGCCGGCGCCCGCGTCGCCGGCACCGCCAAGTCCGCGCTGCTCAAGCACGGCTCGGCGCGCCGACCCCGACCGCCCGCCCCGCCGCCCCCGGTGCTGCGCGTGCGCTTCGACCCCCACGAGCCGTTCTGATTCTTGTGGAGCGCCTGGGTCGCGACCGGCTCTGTGTTCTCTGGAGCGCCCGGGTCGCGACCGGCTTCGCCGGCCCCGTCCCGGGTGCTGCGGCTTCGCTCCGCTGCGCCGCGGTCTTCGGCGGCATGAGCCGCCGGGGCGCTTCGCGCCCTGCTCGTGCTGGGGGCGGCGGCGCCGCGCCCGGCTCGGTCTTCTCTGGAGCGCCCGGGCCGCGACCGGCTTCGCCGGCCCCGTCCCGGGTGCTGCGGCTCCGCTGCGCTGCGCCGCGGTTCTCGGCGGCATGAGCCGCCGGGGCGCTTCGCGCCCTGCCGCGCGACGGTGCGGCGGCGCCGCGACCGGCTTCGCCGGCCCCGTCGCCGCCGAGGTGCTGCGCGCCCGGCTCGTGCCGCTGCTCGGGAGGGGGCGCTGCTCGACGGCGTCGGCGGGGTGGCAGGCTTGGGGGGATGCGCCTGATCTTCGCCGGTACGCCGGATGCGGCCGTGCCGGCGCTCGAGGCGTTCGCCGCGTCGCAGCACGAGATCGTCCGCGTCGTCACCCGGCCGCCCGCACCGCTCGGGCGCAAGCGGGTCGTCATGCCCTCGCCGGTCCACGCGGCCGCCGACCGGCTCGGCCTGCCGGTGCTGCCCGCAGCCCGCCTCGACGCGGACGCCACCGCGCGGCTCACCGCGGATGCGGCCGACCTCGCCGTCGTCGTCGCCTACGGCGGCCTCGTCCGCGAGCCCCTGCTGTCCGCGCCCGTGCACGGCTGGATCAACCTCCACTTCTCGCTGCTGCCCCGCTGGCGCGGCGCCGCACCCGTGCAGCACGCGCTCATCGCCGGCGACCGCACCACCGGCGTCGACGTCTTCCGCCTCGAGGCCGGCCTCGACACCGGCCCGGTCGTCGCGCGCGAGGCCGTCCCGATCGTCCCCGACGAGACCGCCGCCGCGCTGCTGCCCAGGCTCGCCGGCATCGGCGCCCGCGTGCTCGCCGCCGCGGTCGACCGCATCGCCGACGGGTCCGCCGCCTTCGCCCCGCAGGCCGGTGCGGCGACGGCCGCGCCGAAGCTCTCGCTCGACGACGGACGGCTCGACTGGACGCTCCCGGCGCAGCGGGTGCACGATCGCTACCGCGGCTGCACCCCCGAGCCCGGCGCCTGGACCACGGCGGGGGAGCGGCGCCTCAAGGTGCTCGAGGCCGCACTCGCGCCCGAGGCGGCCCTGGACCCGGGCGAGCTCGGCGGCGAGCGGGAGGTGCTGGTCGGCTGCGGCGAGGGCGCGCTGCCGCTGCTGCGGGTGCAGCCGGAGGGCCGGGGGGCGATGCCCGCGGCCGACTGGCGGCGCGGGCTCGGGGCCGCGGTGCGGCTCTCGTGAGCGTCAGCCCGGCGCGGCGGATCGCCCTCGAGGTCCTCACGGGGGTGCGGGAGCGCGACGCCTACGCGAACCTGCTGCTGCCCGCGGTGCTGCAGCGCGCGCGGCCGTCCGCGGCGGACGCCGCCTTCGCCACGGAGCTGGCCTACGGCACGCTCCGGCTGCTGGGCCGCTACGACGCGATCGTCGCCGCCGCTGCCCGCCGCCCCGCGGCACGGATCGACCCGCCCGTCCTCGACGTCCTGCGGCTCGGCGCGCACCAGCTGCTCGCGACCCGCACGCCCGCCCATGCGGCCGTGCACCAGTCGGTCGAGCAGGTCCGGCAGGCGGTCGGCGCCCGCGCGACGGGCTTCGCGAACGCGGTCCTGCGGCGCATCGGCGAGCGCGACGACGCCGCATGGACGGATGTCCTGCTCGACGGCGTCGAGGACCCCGCCGAGCGCCGGGGCCTCGCCACCGGTCATCCCGCCTGGGTGGTCCGCGAGCTGCAGCGCGCCCTCGACGGCGACGACCTCGACGAGCTGCTCCGCGTCGACGACGTCGCGCCGCCCGTCGGCCTCGCGGCGCTGCCGGGGCTCGCCGAGCGGGAGGGGCTGCTCGACCGCGAGCCCCGGGTCGATCCGCACCCGCTGTCGCCGATCGGCGCCGTGCTCGACGCCGGCGACCCGCGGGCCGTGCCCGGCGTGGCCGAGGGCGTGGTGCGGGTGCAGGACCCGGGCTCGCAGCTCGTCGCGCTCGCACTCATCCGCGCACGACCGGTCGTGGCGGGGGAGCGCTGGCTCGACCTCTGCGCCGGCCCCGGCGGCAAGGCCGCCCTGCTCGCCGCCGAGGCCCGCCTCGGCGGCGCCTCCCTCGTCGCGAACGAGCAGGCACCGACCCGCGCCCTGCTCGTCGAGCAGGCGCTCGCCGCCGTGCCGGGCCGCCACCCCGTCGAGACCGGCGACGGCCGCCGGTTCGTCCGCGGCGACCGCCGCTTCGACCGCGTGCTCCTCGACGCGCCCTGCTCCGGGCTCGGCGCGCTGCGGCGCCGCCCCGAGGCCCGCTGGCGCAAGCGCCCCGACGACCTCCCGCCGCTGACGGCGCTGCAGGGCGTGCTCCTCGACGCGGCCGTCGCGGCGACCGCGCCGGGCGGACTCGTCGCCTATGTCACGTGCTCGCCGGTCGCGGCCGAGACGACGGAGGTCGTCTCGGCCGCGCTCGCCCGCCACGACCGCCTGCGCGCGCTCCCCACCACCGAGGTGCTCGAGCGGCTCGCCGGGGTGCCGCTGCCGGGCGCGCGGCGGGGGACCGCCGCGCAGCTGTGGCCCCACCGGCACGCCACCGACGCGATGTTCGTCCAGCTGCTCGAGGCGCGCTGACGGCTGCCGATCCGGCCGCGCCTCGCAGCGGGCCATCAGTCCGCTCTGGATCCTCCAAGGATGCGGCGGGCCATGCTGGCACCGTGCCCGTCGAGACCCGCACCGTCCCCTTCCGCGACCTGTCCACCTGGGTGCAGGTGACCGCGCCGGAGCACCCCGTGCCCGGAGCCCTGCCGCTCGTCGTGCTGCACGGCGGCCCGGGGATGGCGCACGACTACGTCCGCAACCTCGCGGCGCTCGCCGACGAGACGGGGCGGACGGTCGTGCACTACGACCAGGTCGGCTGCGGCCGCAGCAGCCACCGGCCCGACGCGCCCGCCGACTTCTGGACCCCGCAGCTGTTCGTGGACGAGTTCCAGAACCTCGTCGAGGCGCTCGGCCTCGAGCGCTACCACCTGCTCGGGCAGTCGTGGGGCGGGATGCTCGGCGCGGAGATCGCGGTGCGGCGTCCCGCCGGTCTCGCCTCCCTCGCGATCTGCAACTCGCCCGCGTCCATGCCGCTCTGGGTCGCCGGCGCGAACGCGCTGCGGGCGCAGCTGCCGGACGAGGTGCGCGACGCCCTCGACCGCCACGAGGCGGACGGCACCGTCGACGACCCCGAGTACCTCGACGCGACGCGCGTGTTCTACGAGCGGCACGTCTGCCGCGTCGTGCCGGCGCCGCAGGACTTCGTGGACACGGAGCGGCAGATGGAGGCGGAGCCGACCGTCTACCACACCATGAACGGGGTCAACGAGTTCTTCGTGACCGGCACCCTCAAGGACTGGACGGTCGTCGACCGGCTCGGCGACGTCGCCGTGCCGACCCTCGTCGTCGCGGGCGAGTTCGACGAGGCGACCCCGGAGGCGTGGGCGCCGTTCGTCGAGCGGATCCCGAACGCCCGCAGCCGCGTCTTTGCGGACGCGAGCCACTGCACGCACCTCGAGCAGCCGGAGGCGTTCCGCGCCGTCGTCGCCGCGTTCCTCGCCGAGCACGAGGCCGTCGACCCCGCCGTCGCCGTCCCGAGCCCGTCCTGACCCGCCCCGTCCCGACCCGCCACGGGCGGCCCGGTCCCGGGTCGGCTGGATAGTCTCGCCGCGTGGCCGTCCGGATCGAACCGAGCATCCTCTCCGCCGACTTCACCGCCTTCGCGGCCGACATCGCGCGGATCCCCTCCGCGGACCTCGTGCACTGCGACGTGATGGACAACCACTTCGTGCCGAACCTGACGTTCGGCCTGCCGATGGTCCAGCGGCTCGCCCGGGTCAGCGCACTGCCGCTCGACGTGCACCTGATGATCGACGACCCGGACCGCTGGGCGGCGGGCTACGCCGAGGCGGGCGCGGAGACGGTGACGTTCCACGCGGAGGCCTCGCCGTCGCCCGTCGCCACCGCCCGCGCGATCCGCGCGGCGGGCGCCAGGGCCGGCCTCGCGCTCAAGCCGGCGACGGCCGCGGAGCCGTACCTGCCGCTGCTCGACGAGTTCGACCAGGTGCTCGTGATGACGGTCGAGCCGGGCTTCGGCGGGCAGTCGTTCCTCGAGCCGATGCTCGACAAGGTGCGGCGGGTGCGGGCCGCGATCGGCGACCGGGACGTGCGGCTGCAGGTCGACGGCGGCATCGGCGCCGAGACGATCGCCGCAGCCGCGCAGGCCGGCGCGGACGCCTTCGTCGCGGGCTCCGCCGTGTTCGGCGAGGACGACCCGGACGCCGCGGTGCAGCGTCTCCGCGCCCTCGCGGAGGGCCGACCGGCCCCGTCTCGCTAGCCTTGGGCGCGTGAAGACGTTCGACGCCCTGTTCGCCGAGCTGTCGGCGAAGGCGGCCGAGCGCCCCGAGGGCTCCCGCACCGTCGCCGAGCTGGACCTCGGCGTCCACGGCATCGGCAAGAAGATCGTCGAGGAGGCCGCGGAGGTCTGGATGGCGGCGGAGCACGAGAGCGACGACCGCGTCGCCGAGGAGGCGTCGCAGCTGCTCTACCACCTGCAGGTGCTGCTGATCGCGCGCGGGCTGACGCTGGAGGACGTCGGGCGACATCTCTGACGCCGCCCCTCCACCACCCCTCGTGACGAACAGGACCTCTCCATGCTGAGGATCGCCGTGCCCAACAAGGGCGCGCTCGCCGACACCGCCGCGCAGATGCTCGGCGAGGCCGGCTACCGGCTGCGCCGTGACGCGAAGGAGCTGACGGTCGCCGACCCCCGCAACGACGCGGAGTTCTTCTACCTGCGGCCGCGCGACATCGCGACCTACGTCGGCTCCGGGGCGCTGGACGTCGGCATCACCGGCCGCGACCTGCTGCTCGACTCCGGCTCCGCCGCGGTCGAGGTGGCCGCGCTCGACTTCGCGTCCTCGACCTTCCGGTTCGCCGGCCCCGCGGGCCGGTTCTCCGCGCTCGAGCAGCTCGAGGGGCTGCGGGTCGCCACCAGCTACACCGGCCTCGTCGGCGCCTTCCTCGAGCGCAGCGGCGTCACCGCGACGCTCGTGCACCTCGACGGCGCGGTGGAGACGGCGGTGCGGCTCGGCGTCGCCGACGCGGTGGCCGACGTCGTCGAGACCGGCACGACCCTGCGTGCGCAGGGCCTCGAGATCTTCGGGCCCGTGATCCTCGAGTCGACCGCGGTCCTCATCGGCGGGGCCGCCCGCGCCGAGGGCATGGAGGTGCTCGAGCGGCGACTGCAGGGCGTGCTCGTCGCCCGCCGCTACGTGATGGTCGACTACGACCTGCCCCGCGAGCTGCTCGACGAGGCCGCCCGGGTCGCGCCCGGCATCGAGTCGCCGACCGTCTCGCCGCTGCACGACCCGGCCTGGGCGGCGGTACGCGTGATGGTGCCGCGGAGCGAGATGAACCTCGTGATGGACCGCCTGTACGCGCTCGGCGCCCGCGCGATCTTCGTGACGCCGATCCACGCGGCGCGGCTCTGATGCTCGCCACCCGGGTCATCCCGTGCCTCGACGTGGCGGCGGGCCGCGTCGTCAAGGGCGTGCGGTTCCAGGGCCTCGAGGACGCCGGCGACCCGGTCGAGCTGGCCGCCCGCTACGCCGAGGACGGCGCCGACGAGATCACCTTCCTCGACGTCACGGCGACGGTGGAGGCCCGCGGCACGCTGCTCGACACCGTGCGCCGCACCGCCGAGCAGGTCTTCGTCCCCCTGACCGTCGGCGGCGGGGTGCGCACCGTCGACGACGTCGACGCGCTGCTGCAGGCCGGTGCCGACAAGATCGGGGTCAACTCGGCCGCGATCGCGCGCCCGGACCTGATCATGGAGATCGCGGCCCGCTTCGGGGCGCAGGTCTGCGTGCTCTCCCTCGACGTCCTCCACGACCCGACGTCGCCCTCCGGCTGGTCGGTCACCACCCACGGCGGCCGGACGCGGACCGGCGTCGACGCGCTCGAGTGGACCGAGCGCGCCGTCGGGCTCGGCGCGGGGGAGCTGCTGCTGAACTCGATCGACGCGGACGGCACCAAGGCGGGCTACGACCTGCGGCTCATCGAGGCCGTCCGCGCGGTGAGCAGCGTGCCGCTCATCGCCTCGGGCGGTGCGGGCGGGCTCGAGCACTTCGCGCCCGCAGTGCAGGCGGGCGCCGACGCGGTACTCGCGGCCAGCGTCTTCCACCGCGGGCTGCTGACGATCGGGCAGGTGAAGGCGGCGCTCGCCGACGCGGGCGTCGTCGTCCGCTGAACACGGGAGGATGGGCGGCGTGGACGACCAGCACCGCATCGACCCGGACCGCGCCCTCGCGCTCGCCCGCTTCGCCGCCGACGGCCTGCTGCCCGCCGTGATCCAGGAGGCGTCGACCCGCGACGTGCTCATGGTCGGCTGGATGGACCGCGAGGCGGTGCGGCGCACGCTGACCGAGGGCCGGGTGACGTTCTGGTCGCGGTCGCGGCAGGAGTACTGGCGCAAGGGCGACACCTCCGGGCACGTGCAGCACGTCCGCGGCGCCGCGCTCGACTGCGACGCCGACACGCTGCTCGTCACCGTCGACCAGACCGGCGCCGCCTGCCACACCGGCGCGCACGCCTGCTTCGACGTGCACCCGATCGAGACCGGGGGAGCCTCCTGATGCGCGGCACGACGACGCGCGAGCGGTTCGACGCGCTGCTCGACGGCCGCCGGGTCGTCCCGGTCGCCCGCGTCCTCTTCGCCGACAGCGAGACCCCGCTCGGCATCTTCCGCAAGCTCTGCGTGCGCGCCGGGGGGCGGATGCGGCCCGGCTCCTTCCTGCTCGAGTCCGCGGAGCAGGGCGGCATCTGGTCCCGCTACTCCTTCATCGGCGTCGCCGCGTTCGGCGCCCTGACCGAGCAGCGCGGCCGGCCGGTGTGGCAGGACTGGGGGCTGCCCGCCTCGCGGGCGTTCACCGGCGGCATCACGGGGGACTACCTGGAGGCGCTCGACGACCTGCACTCGCAGTGGGCCTCGCCGCCCGTGGACGGTCTGCCCCCGCTGACGGGCGGGCTCGTCGGGTACATCGGCTGGGACGCCGTGCGGCTGATCGAGCACCTGCCGGACGCCCCGCCCGCCGACTTCGCGCTGCCCGAGATCGGGATGGTCTTCGCCTCCGAGGTCGTCGCGGTCGACCACCTGGAGGGCAGCGTCTCCCTGATCGCGACGGTGCTGAACGACGGCGCGGTCGACGCCGACGCGGCGTGGGCCGACGCGCAGCGCCGCCTCGACGCGCTCGAGCGGCGGCTCGCCGTGCCCGCCGAGGCGCAGCTCGCCGAGGTCGACTTCGCGGTCGCGCCCGAGCCCGCGATGCGGACCCGGCGGGCGGACTACCTCGCGAGCGTGGAGACCGCGAAGCAGCACATCCGCGATGGCGACGTCTTCCAGGTCGTGATCGCGCAGCGCTTCGACCTGCCCACCTCGGCCGGCCCGCTCGACGTGTACCGGGTGCTGCGGCAGCTGAACCCGTCGCCGTACATGTACCTGCTCGCGCACGAGCGGCCCGACGGGTCGCCGTTCGCCGTCGTCGGGTCGTCGCCGGAGGCGCTCGTGAAGGTGGAGCGCGGCCGCGTCTTCAGCCACCCGATCGCCGGCTCGCGCCCCCGCGGCGCGACTCCCGAGGCGGACGAGGCGTTCGCCGCCGAGCTCGCGGTCGACGCCAAGGAGCGGGCGGAGCACCTGATGCTCGTCGACCTCGCGCGCAACGACCTCGCGAAGGTCTGCTCGCCCGGGTCGGTCGAGGTCACCGAGTTCATGCGCATCGAGCGCTTCAGCCACATCATGCACATCACCTCGAGCGTGGAGGGCGACGCCGGCCCGGGCGTCGGGCCGGTCGACGTGCTGCGCGCGACCTTCCCGGCGGGCACGCTGTCCGGCGCGCCGAAGCCGCGCGCGCTCGAGATCATCGACGCGCTCGAGCCCGCGAGGCGCGGCGTCTACGGCGGCGTCGTCGGCTACTTCGACTTCGCCGGCGACCTCGACCTCGCGATCGCGATCCGCACCGCGGTGATCGCGGACGGCGTCGCCCGGGTGCAGGCCGGGGGCGGCCTCGTCGCCGACTCGGTCCCCGAGCTGGAGTGGGCGGAGAGCTGGAACAAGGCGACCGCGCCGCTCAAGGCCGTCGCGGTCGCCGACGCGATGCGGCCGGTGCGCACCCCGTGACGCCCGCGCGGGAGCGGATGTTCGTCGTCCTGGCGCTCGTCGCGCTCGGCGGCTTCGCGGTGCTCGTCTCCACGCGGACGTTCGCGGTCGTGACGGTGCCGGGGCTCGCGCGGCCGGTGGAGGTCGCCGGGTCCCAGGCCGCACCGGCGCTCGCGCCGCTCGGGCTCGCGTGCCTGGCGCTCGCGGGCGCGCTGACGATCGCCGGCCCGGTCGTGCGCCGCGTGCTCGGCGCGGTCCTGGTGCTCCTCGGCGCCGCCGAGGTCCTGCTGCTCGTGCCGCTCGCCGCCGACCCCGCCTCAGGGGTGCTCGGCGCCGTGAGCACGGCGACCGGCCTCGTCGGCGCGGCCGACGGCGCCGTCGCGGGATCGGGCTGGGCGGCGGCCGGCACGGTCGGCGGCGTGCTCGCCGCGGCCGTCGGGGTGGTCGTGCTGATCCGGGCCGGCCGGTGGAGCACGGGCGGCCGGCGGTTCCGCAAGCAGGACGCCGCTGTCGTCCGCAGCACCGACCCCATCGCCGAGTGGGACGCCCTGACCCGCGGCGGCGACCCGACGGAGTGAGGCCGGGCCCGCCGGCGGCGGTCCCGTCGCGGACATCCGGGCCCGCCGCGCCGCACCCGGATGTCCGGAACCGGCCCGGGTGCGGAGGAGCACGCGCCCCGGGGGAGCGCGGCCCCCGCCGCTAGGATCTCGGGCATGGCGAACATCAGCGACGACCCCGGCCACGGCTCCTCCCCGGCGGCGTGGACCGCGGTCACGATCATGCTGATCGGCGTGGCCATCGGCACCGTCGCGCTGTTCCTGAACGTGCTCTTCCTCGTGTTCGTCGGAGCGGCGCTCGTGCCCGTCGGCCTGATCGTCGGCGGCGTGATGAAGAAGGCCGGCTACGGCGTCGGCGGCAGCCACGTCGGGAGCCACCACTGAGCACCTCGACCCTGCGCGGCCTGCTCGTCGAGCTGACCGCCGGCTCCGCGGAGGACGCGCAGCGCCGGGAGGCGGATCGCCCGCTCCTCGAGGTCGAGCGCGCCGCGCTCGCGGCGCCGCCCGCGCTCGACGCGGCCGCCGCGCTCGCGCACGACCCGCAGCGGACGAAGGTGATCGCGGAGGTCAAGCGCGCGAGCCCCTCCCGCGGCGACATCGCCCCGATCGCCGACCCCGCCGCGCTCGCGGCCGACTACGCCTCGGCCGGCGCGGCCGCGATCAGCGTCCTGACGGAGGAGCGCCGCTTCAAGGGCTCGCTGCGGGACCTGGAGGTGGTCCGGGCCGCGGTCGAGGTGCCCGTGCTCCGCAAGGACTTCGTCTCCACCCCGTACCAGGTGCTGGAGGCGCGCGCCGCGGGCGCCGACCTCGTCCTGCTCATCGTCGCCGCGCTCGACGACGCGCGGCTCGGCGAGCTGGCGGCGCTGGTCCGCGACCTGCGGATGACCGCCCTCGTCGAGACGCACAGCGAGCAGGAGGTCGACCGGGCGCTCGCGGTCGGCGCCGAGGTGATCGGCGTGAACGCGCGCGACCTCGACACGTTCGCGCTCGACCGCGACCTGTTCGGCCGCATCGTCGAGCGCATCCCCGCGGGCCCGGTCAAGGTCGCCGAGTCCGCCGTGCGCAGCGCCGCCGACGTCGCCGCGTACCGCGCAACCGGGGCCGACGCGGTCCTGGTGGGGGAGGCGCTCGTGACGGGCGACCCTGCCGCACTGATCCACGAGTTCGAGAGGGCGGGAGCATGAGCACCGCGATCGCGTCCAGCCCGTCCGGGCAGGGCCCCTACTTCGGCGCCTACGGCGGGCGCTGGGTCCCGGAGCCGCTCGTCGCGGCCCTCGACGAGCTGACGCGGACGTGGGAGTCAATGCGGGCCGACCCGGTCTTCCTCGACGAGCTGGCCGCGCTCCACCGCGACTACACCGGCCGCCCCTCCCCGCTGACCGAGGTGCCGCGCTTCGCCGCGCACGCCGGCGAGGCGCGCATCTTCCTGAAGCGCGAGGACCTGAACCACACGGGCTCGCACAAGATCAACAACGTCCTCGGCCAGGCGCTGCTCACCCGCCGCGTCGGCAAGAAGCGCGTCATCGCCGAGACCGGCGCGGGGCAGCACGGCGTCGCCACCGCGACGGCCGCGGCCCTGTTCGGGCTCGACTGCACCATCTACATGGGCGAGGTCGACACCGAGCGGCAGGCGCTGAACGTCGCGCGCATGCGGCTGCTCGGCGCGGAGGTCGTGCCGGTGGTCTCGGGCTCGCGCACGCTGAAGGACGCGATCAACGAGGCGATGCGGGACTGGGTGACGAACGTCGCCACCACGAACTACGTCTTCGGCACGGCGGCGGGGCCCCACCCCTTCCCCGCGATGGTCCGCGACCTGCAGCGCATCATCGGCGACGAGGCGCGGGCGCAGATGCTCGAGCGCACCGGTGCGCTGCCCGACGCGGTCCTCGCCTGCGTCGGCGGCGGCTCGAACGCGATCGGGATCTTCACCGCCTTCCTCGACGACCCGGGCGTCGGCCTGTACGGCTTCGAGGCGGGCGGGGACGGCGCGGACACCCCGCGCACGGCGGCCACGCTCACCGCGGGCGGCCCCGGCGTGCTCCACGGCGCCCGCAGCTTCGTGCTGCAGGACGAGGACGGGCAGACCCTCGAGTCGCACTCGGTGTCGGCCGGTCTCGACTACCCGGGCGTGGGCCCGGAGCACGCGTACCTCGCGGAGAGCGGCCGCGCCGTCTACCGGCCCGTCACCGACGCCGCGGCGATGGACGCGCTGCGCCTCCTCAGCCGCACCGAGGGGATCATCCCGGCGATCGAGAGCGCGCACGCGCTCGCCGGCGCCCTCGAGCTCGGCCGCGAGCTCGGCCCGAGTGCCACGCTGCTGATCAACCTGTCCGGCCGGGGCGACAAGGACACGACGACGGTGGCGCGCTGGTTCGACCTCGTCGACCGCGACGCGGTGCAGGAGTGACCGCCTCGCCCACCGCGGCCGCCATCGGGCGCGCGAAGGAGCGCGGGGCCGGCGCGCTCGTCGGCTACCTGCCGGTCGGCTACCCGGACCTCGACACGAGCATCCGGGCCGCGATCACGCTCACGCAGCACGGTGTGGACGTCCTGGAGCTCGGGCTGCCCTACTCCGACCCGGTGATGGACGGCCCGACGATCCAGGCCGCGACGACGCAGGCGCTCGCGAACGGCTTCCGGCTGCGGCACGCGTTCGACGCGGTGCGCGAGATCTCGGCGGCGAGCGACGCCGCGGTGCTCTGCATGACCTACTGGAACCCGGTCGTCGCCTACGGCGCGCAGCGGTTCGCCGACGACCTGCGCGCCGCCGGCGGCGCGGGCCTGATCACCCCGGACCTCATCCCGGACGAGGCGGGCGACTGGCTGGCGGCCAGCGACGCCACGGGCCTCGACCGGGTGTTCCTGGCCGCGCCGACGTCGAGCGACGAGCGGCTGCGCCGGGCGGCGGACCTGTCCCGCGGCTTCACCTACGTCGTCTCGACGATGGGCATCACCGGTGCGCGCACGGACGTCGACGAGGCCGCGCGCACGCTGACGGGCCGCCTGCGCGAGGTGACCTCCGCGCCGCTCGCGGTCGGCCTCGGCATCTCGAGCGGCGCCCAGGTGGCGGAGGTGCTCGGCTACGCCGACGGCGCGATCGTGGGCAGCCGGCTCGTCGCGGCGCTCGGCGACGGGCTCGAGGCGCTCGCCGACGCCGCGGACGAGCTGGCGACGGGTACCGCCCGCCGCTGACCCGGGTCGCGCCGCATCCGCTGCTGCGCGGTCGGATCCGGTGCACCTCCGCAGGATCCGGTGCACCCTCCACCGCCCAGCGCGCACCGCATCCGACGAAGCCGCACCGCACCCGACCAGGGCGGCACGGCCAAGCGCCGCTGCGCCGTCGCGCCGCGGCGCGGTCGTGCGAGGCCGGGAGGCGGGGCGCTGGTCGCGGATGCAGGTCGATGTCGCGGATGCAGGACGGATCAGCCGAGTTCGTCCTGCATCCGCGACATCGACCTGCACGCACCACCTGCCCGGCAGCGCACGGCGCGCGCTGCCTCTGAGCAGCACGGGCCTTCCGGCCTCCCGGCCTCCTGGCTCCGCACCTCCGGGCTCCGGCCCTCCTGCTTCCCGGCCGCCCGCTTCCAGGCTTCGCTCCGCCCCGCTTCCCGGCCCCGACGCGCTCTCCACCCGCCCCGCGCCCCCGCCCACGGGGCCGCGCCCCCGCCGCTAGATTCGTCGGCGTGATCCCGGCCAGCATCCCGAGCCCGCCCGCGGACTGGGCCCGCTTCGTCATCGGCCCGTTCACCATCCACGCCTACGCGCTCTGCATCCTCACGGGCATCGTGGTCGCGACGATCATGACGTCGCGCCGCCTCACGAAGCGCGGCGCGCAGCCCGGCGTCGTCGTCGACTTCGCGATCGTCGCCGTGCCGCTGGCGCTCGTCGGCGCGCGCGCCTGGCACGTCTTCACGCACGTCGGCGACTACTTCGGCCCCGGCCACGCCTGGTGGGAGCCCTTCGCGATCTGGCAGGGCGGCAACGCCATCTTCGGCTCCGTGCTCGGGGGCGCCGTCGGCGCGTACATCGCCAGCCGCTGGACCGGGATCCGCTTCCTGTCCTTCGCGGACGCGGTCGCGCCCGGGCTGCTGCTCGCCCAGGCGATAGGGCGCATCGGCAACTGGTTCAACACCGAGCTGTACGGCATCCCGACCACCCTGCCGTGGGGCCTCGAGGTCCCGACGACCAACCCGGCCTTCCCGGCGGGGCTGCCCGCGGGCACGCTGTTCCACCCGACATTCCTCTACGAGCTGGTCTGGAACGCCGCGGGCGCGATCCTCATCCTGCTGATCGACCGCCGCGTGCCGCTGCGCTGGGGGCGCGCGCTCGGCCTCTACCTGATCTGGTACGGCATCGGCCGCTCCGTGTTCGAAGCGATCCGGATCGACCCCACGACCGTCCTGCTCGGGCTGCGGGTGAACATCTGGGCGGCCCTCGGCGCGGTGCTGCTCGGCGTCCTGATCATCGCGTGGTCGGTGCGCCGGCACCGCGGCGCGGAGCCCGGCGTGTACCGCCCGGGGCGCGGGTGGACGCCCGACGCGCCGGTAGTATCGCGCTACACCGCGGCCGACTTCGACGGGGAGCCGCCCGTGGATCAGGCGGCCGCCGCCACAAGCGGCGCCGCGAGCCGGCGCTGACCGGGGGCACCGCCCCGCACGCCGCACCCGACGAAGGGCCGACGGCGTCCCGCCCCCCCCCAACCTGCTTCCCCGAAGTGAACCAGGCACCGTAAGGAGGACGCCGTGGTCGACACCGCACCCCGCCTGCCCTTCAGCACCGTCCCCGACGCCGCCGGGCTCTACGACCCGGCCGCCGAGAAGGACGCGTGCGGACTCGCGATGGTCGCCACCCTGCGCGGCACCGCGGGCCACGACATCATCGAGCACGCCCTCGACGCCCTCCGCAACCTGGAGCACCGCGGCGCGGTCGGCTCCGACGCGGGCACGGGCGACGGCGCGGGCATCGTCACACAGGTCCCGCACGAGTTCTTCGCCGCCGTCGCGCCGTTCCCGCTGCCCGGCGCGGGCGAGTACGCGGTCGGCCTCGGGTTCCTGCCCGTCGACGCCCGCGAGCGCAACGCCCTGAAGGCGGCGATCGCGCGGATCGCCGAGCAGGAGGACCTGCGCGTCCTCGGCTGGCGCCAGGTCCCGACCGACCCGAGCGCAATCGGCACCCTCGCCCGCGGCGCCATGCCGGTCTTCGAGCAGCTCTTCGTCGCCGCCGCGGGCGCCCCGCTCGCCGGCATCGACCTCGACCGGCGGACGATGCGCCTGCGCAAGCGCGCCGAGCGCGAGCACCAGGCGTACTTCGCCTCCCTGTCCTGCCGCATGGTGGTCTACAAGGGCATGGTGACGACGCTCCAGCTGGAGCCGTTCTACCCCGACCTGTCGGACGAGCGGTTCGCGTCGACGCTCGCGCTCGTGCACTCCCGCTACTCGACGAACACCTTCCCGTCGTGGCC
Organism: Amnibacterium endophyticum; assembly: GCF_042680685.1. NCBI lineage: Bacteria > Bacillati > Actinomycetota > Actinomycetes > Micrococcales > Microbacteriaceae > Amnibacterium > Amnibacterium endophyticum. The sequence goes on from NZ_JBHUEA010000006.1 coordinate 38,527, forward strand.
GCTCGCGCAGCCGTTCCGGATGATCGCCCACAACGGCGAGATCAACACGGTGCAGGGCAACCGCAACTGGATGCGGGCCCGGCAGTCGCAGCTGGCGAGCGACCTCATCGGCGACATCGAGCCGCTGCTGCCGATCTGCACGCCGGGCGCGAGCGACTCCGCGTCGTTCGACGAGGTCGTCGAGCTGCTCAGCCTGACGGGCCGCAGCCTGCCGCACGCGATCATGATGATGGTGCCCGAGGCGTGGGAGAACCAGCCCGGGCTCGACCCCGCGCTCCGCGCCTTCTACGAGTACCACTCCGGGATCATGGAGCCGTGGGACGGGCCGGCGGCCATCGTCTTCACCGACGGCTCGCTCGTCGGCGCGACCCTGGACCGCAACGGGCTGCGCCCGGGCCGCTGGCTCGAGACGACCGACGGCCTCGTCGTGCTCGCGAGCGAGACCGGCGTCATCGACGTGGCGCCGGAGCGGGTCGCCCGCCGCGGCCGGCTGCGCCCCGGGAAGATGTTCCTGGTCGACACCGCCGCCGGCCGACTGATCGACGACGACGAGATCAAGTCGCAGCTCGCGGCGGAGAAGCCCTGGGGCGAGTACATCGAGTCGGGCCGCATCCGGCTCGCCGACCTGCCCGAGCGCGAGCACGTGGTGCACACGCCCGCCTCCGTCCAGCGCCGTCAGCGCACCTTCGGCTACACGGAGGAGGAGGTGCGGATCCTGCTCGGCCCGATGGGCGAGAAGGGCGCGGAGCCGCTCGGCGCCATGGGCTCCGACACCCCCATCGCGATCCTGTCGAAGCGGCCGCGGCTGCTGTTCGACTACTTCGTGCAGCAGTTCGCGCAGGTCACGAACCCGCCGCTCGACGCGATCCGCGAGGAGGTCGTCACCTCCCTCGGGCTCGGGCTGGGCCCCGAGCGCAACCTGCTCTCGGCGACGCCGGAGCACGCGCGCCAGGTGGTGCTCGGCTTCCCGGTGATCGACAACGACGAGCTGGCCAAGCTGCAGCACATCGACGAGAGCCCGGGCTCCGCGACGACGACCGTGATCCGCGGGCTGTACCGGGTCGACGACGGCGAGCGGGCGATGGAGGACCGCATCGAGGCGATGCGGCGCGAGGCCGACGAGGCCATCGAGCGCGGCGCGGAGTTCCTCGTGCTGTCCGACCGCGACTCGAACCGCGAGCTCGCGCCCGTGCCGAGCCTGCTGATGATCTCGGCGATCCACCACCACCTGATCCGGCGGCAGAACCGGATGAAGGTCGGGCTGATCGTCGAGGCCGGCGACGTCCGCGAGGTGCACCACGTCGCGCTGCTGATCGGCTACGGCGCGTCCGCGGTGAACCCCTACCTCGCGATGGAGTCCGTCGAGCAGCTGGTCCGCTCCGGCGAGCTGACCGGGGTCACGCCCGAGAAGGCGGTCAAGAACCTGATCAAGGCGCTCGGCAAAGGCGTGCTGAAGATCATGTCCAAGATGGGCATCTCGACCGTCTCGTCGTACGCCGCGGCGCAGGCGTTCGAGGCGGTCGGCCTGTCGGCGGAGGTGGTGCAGGAGTACTTCACCGGCACGACCACGAAGCTCGGCGGCATCGGCATCGCCGAGATCGCGGCGGAGTCCGCCGCGCGGCACCGCGCCGCCTTCCCCGAGGAGGCGGCAGCGCTGCCGACGGGGCTCGCGACCGGCGGCGAGTACCAGTGGCGCCGCGGCGGCCCCCCGCACCTCTTCAACCCGGAGACGGTGTTCCGCCTGCAGCACTCGACCCGCAACCGGCGCTACGACGTCTTCAAGGACTACACGCGCCTCGTCGACGACCAGGCCGCCGACCAGATGACGCTGCGCGGGCTCTTCCGCTTCTCGGACGCGCACCGCGAGCCGGTGCCGCTCGACGAGGTCGAGTCGATCGAGTCGATCGTCTCGCGCTTCAACACGGGGGCGATGTCCTACGGCTCGATCTCCCGCGAGGCGCACGAGACGCTCGCGATCGCGATGAACCGGCTCGGCGGCCGCTCCAACACGGGCGAGGGCGGGGAGGACGTCGAGCGCTTGCTCGACCCGGCGCGCCGCTCCCGCATCAAGCAGGTCGCCTCGGGCCGCTTCGGCGTCACGAGCATGTACCTGACGCATGCCGACGACATCCAGATCAAGATGGCGCAGGGCGCGAAGCCCGGTGAGGGCGGGCAGCTGCCGCCGGCGAAGATGTACCCCTGGATCGCGCGGACGCGGCACTCGACCGCGGGCGTCGGCCTGATCTCGCCGCCGCCGCACCACGACATCTACTCGATCGAGGACCTGAAGCAGCTGATCTTCGACCTGAAGCGGGCGAACCCGTCCGCCCGGGTGCACGTGAAGCTGGTCAGCCAGTCCGGCATCGGCGCGGTCGCCGCCGGCGTGACGAAGGCGAAGGCCGACGTCGTGCTGGTCTCCGGGCACGACGGCGGCACGGGCGCCTCCCCGCTCAACTCCCTCAAGCACGCGGGGACGCCGTGGGAGCTCGGGCTCGCCGAGACGCAGCAGACGCTGATGCTGAACGGGCTGCGCGACCGGGTGACGGTGCAGGTCGACGGGCAGATGAAGACCGGCCGCGACGTGCTGGTCGCGGCCCTGCTCGGCGCCGAGGAGTTCGGCTTCGCGACCGCCCCGCTGATCGTCGAGGGCTGCGTCATGATGCGCGTCTGCCACCTCGACACCTGCCCGGTCGGCGTCGCGACGCAGAACCCCGAGCTGCGCGCCCGCTTCAGCGGCAAGCCGGAGTTCGTCGTGAACTTCTTCGAGTTCATCGCGCAGGAGGTGCGCGAGCTGCTGGCCTCCCTCGGCTACCGCAGCCTCGAGGAGGTCATCGGCCGCAAGGAGCTGCTGGACGTCGACGCGGCGATCCGGCACTGGAAGACCGACGGGCTCGACCTCGAGCCGATCCTCGTCGGCCCGGCCTTCGGCGACGAGGAGCCGCGGACGCGGCGCACGGGGCAGGACCACGAGCTCGACGAGCACTTCGACAACACGCTGATCCACCGCGCGGGCGAGGTGCTCGCGAACGGCGGGTCCGTCTCGCTGTCGCTGCCGATCCGCAACACCGAGCGCGCCGTCGGCACGATGCTCGGCCACGAGCTGACGAAGCGGCACGGCGAGCACGGCCTGCCCGCGGGGTCGATCGAGGTCGAGCTGACCGGGTCGGCGGGGCAGTCCTTCGGGGCGTTCCTGCCCGCCGGCGTCACGCTGACGCTGGTCGGCGACAGCAACGACTACGTCGGCAAGGGCCTGTCCGGCGGCGAGATCGTGGTCAAGCCGCACCCGGACTCCGCCTTCGCGGCGGAGGAGAACGTGATCGCGGGCAACGTGATCGGCTACGGCGCGACGCAGGGGACGATGTTCATCTCCGGCGTCGTGGGGGAGCGGTTCCTCGTGCGCAACTCCGGCGCCACCGCCGTGGTCGAGGGCGTCGGCGACCACGCGCTCGAGTACATGACCGGCGGCCTCGCCGTCATCCTCGGCGCGACGGGACGCAACCTCGGCGCGGGGATGTCGGGCGGCACCGCCTACGTGAACGGACTCACCGAGCAGCAGGTGAACGCCGAGGCGCTCGCGGGCGAGCTCGACCTGCTGCCGCTCGGCAGCGCGGACGCCGAGATCCTGCGCGACCTGCTGGAGCGGCACGTCGCGCTCACCGGCTCCGGGCTCGCGCAGCGGCTGCTCGACGACTTCGAGGCGGCCGCCGCCGGCTTCGTCAAGGTGCTGCCCCGCAACTACGCCGCCGTCCTCGAGACCCGCGCCCGCGCGGAGGACGAGGGGCTCGACCCGGACGGCGACGTCGTCTGGAAGCGCATCCTCGAGGCCACGAATGGCTAGCGGGCTGCGCCCGCGCAATTCCGCGGCTCGCTCCTGCACCGCTGGTCGAGGTGCGAGCGCAGCGAGCCTCGAGACCACCCGAACCCGTCTCCTCCCGAACGGATCCACCCATGGCTGACCCGAAGGGCTTCCTCAAGACCCGCGAGCGCGAGCTGCCGCCGCGGCGCCCCGTCGCGCTGCGGCTCATGGACTGGCGCGAGGTCTACGAGCAGCAGGACTCCGGCGAGCTGCGGCGTCAGGCCGGTCGCTGCATGCAGTGCGGCATCCCGTTCTGCCACCAGGGCTGCCCGCTCGGCAACCTCATCCCCGAGTGGAACGACCTCATGCACCGCGGCGAGGGCCGCCAGGCGATCGAGCGGCTCCACGCGACGAACAACTTCCCCGAGTTCACCGGCACCCTCTGCCCGGCGCCCTGCGAGGCCTCCTGCGTCCTCGGCATCAACCAGCCGGCGGTGACGATCAAGCAGGTCGAGATCTCGATCATCGACAAGGCCTTCGAGAACGGCTGGGTGCAGCCGCAGCCGCCCCAGCGGCTCACGGGCAAGACCGTCGCCGTGGTCGGCTCCGGGCCGGCCGGCCTCGCGGCTGCGCAGCAGCTGACGCGGGCGGGGCACACCGTCGCGGTCTTCGAGCGCGACGACCGCATCGGCGGGCTCGTCCGGTACGGCATCCCCGAGTTCAAGATGGAGAAGTCGCGGCTCGAGCAGCGGCTGAACCAGATGATCGCCGAGGGCACCCGCTTCCGCGCGGGGGTGGAGATCGGCCGGGACATCGCCTGGGACGAGCTGCGGCGCCGCTACGACGCGGTCGTGGTCGCCACCGGCGCGCCCGTCCCGCGCGACCTGCCGATCCCGGGGCGGGACCTCGACGGCGTCCACTTCGCCATGGAGTACCTGACGCAGGCGAACAAGGCGGTGGCCGGCGACGACGTCGCCGCGCAGATCACGGCCGAGGACCGCCACGTCGTCGTCATCGGCGGCGGCGACACCGGTGCCGACTGCATCGGGACCGCGCACCGCCAGGGCGCCGCCGCCGTCACCAACCTCGCAATCGGCCGGCAGCCGCCGATGAGCCGCAGCGACTCCCAGCCGTGGCCGATGGTGCCGACCGTGTTCGAGGTCTCCTCGGCGCACGAGGAGGGCGGCCGGCGCGAGTTCCTCGCCTCCACCGTCGAGTTCGTCGGCGACGACACGGGCCGGGTCTCCGCGCTGCGCGTCGCCGAGACCGAGTTCGTCGACGGGCGCCGCGTGCCCCGCTCCGGCACCGAGCGGCTGATCCCCGCCGACCTCGTCCTGATCGCGATGGGGTTCACGGGCCCGGAGCAGGAGTCGCTCGACGCGCAGCTCGGCGTCCCCTTCGACGAGCGCGGCAACGTCGCGCGCGACGGGGCCTTCTCCACCAGCACGCCGGGCGTCTTCGTCGCCGGCGACGCCGGCCGCGGGCAGTCGCTGATCGTGTGGGCGATCGCGGAGGGGCGGTCCGTCGCCGCCTCCGTCGACGAGTACCTGCAGGGCACGACCGAGCTGCCGGCGCCGGTGCGCCCCACCGATCGCGCCCTGGCGCTCTGAGCCGTCGGCCGGGCCTCGCCGCGGCGAGTAGCCTCTGAGCCGTCCCCGACCCGACCCGAGAGGCGGAACACCCCCCGATGAGACGCGCCAAGATCGTCGCCACCCTGGGTCCTGCGACCTCCAGCTACGAGACGATCCGGGCGATCGTCGACGCCGGGGTGGACGTGTGCCGCATGAACCTCAGCCACGGCAGCTACGAGGTGCACGAGGGCGTCTACTCCCAGGTGCGGCGCGCCAGCGACGAGTCCGGCCGCGCGGTCGCGGTGCTCGTGGACCTGCAGGGGCCGAAGATCCGGCTCGGGCGCTTCGCCGACGGGCCGCACGAGCTCGCGCAGGGCGACGTGCTCACGATCACCACCGAGGACGTCCTCGGGACGAAGGACCTGGTCGGCACCACCTTCAAGGGGCTGCCGCAGGACGTCCACCCCGGCGACTCGCTGCTGATCGACGACGGCAAGGTGCGCGTCACGGTGCTCGACACCGACGGCGTCCGGGTCCGCACGGAGTGCGTCGTGCCCGGATTCGTGTCGAACAACAAGGGCATCAACCTGCCGGGCGTCGCGGTGAACGTGCCGGCGCTCAGCGAGAAGGACGAGGCGGACCTGCGCTGGGCGCTGCGCCTCGGCGCCGACCTGATCGCGCTGTCCTTCGTCCGCAGCCCCGAGGACCTCGCGCGCTGCCACGAGATCATGGACGAGGTGGGCCGCCGCGTGCCCGTCATCGCGAAGATCGAGAAGCCGCAGGCCGTCGACCACCTCGAGGCGATCATCGACGCCTTCGACGGCGTGATGGTCGCGCGCGGCGACCTCGGCGTGGAGCTGCCGCTCGAGGCGGTGCCGATCGTGCAGAAGCAGGCGTGCGAGATCGCGCGGCGCCTCGCGAAGCCGGTCATCGTCGCGACGCAGATGCTCGAGTCGATGATCTCGTCGCCGGTGCCGACCCGCGCCGAGACCTCCGACGTCGCGAACGCGGTCCTCGACGGCGCCGACGCGGTGATGCTGTCCGGCGAGACGAGCGTGGGGGAGTACCCCGTGATCACCGTCGCGACGATGGCCCGCATCGTCTCCTCCACGGAGGACCACGGCCTCGACCGGATCAAGCCGCTCGGCACGCGCCCCCGCACCCAGGGCGGTGCGATCACGCTCGCCGCCGCGGAGGTCGCCGACTTCGTCGACGCGAAGTACCTCTGCGTCTTCACCGAGTCCGGCGACTCGGTGCGCCGCATGGTGCGCCTGCGGTCGAAGATCCCGGTGCTCGCCTTCACGCCGGAGCCCGGGATCCGCTCCCGCATGGCGCTCAGCTGGGGTGTGGAGACCTTCCTCGTGCCGCGCGTGCTCACGACCGACGAGCTGATGGCGCAGGTCGACGACGTGCTGCTCGGCATCGGCCGGCTCGAGCGCGGCGACAAGGTCGTCGTGATCGCCGGGTCCCCTCCCGGGATCCCGGGCTCGACGAACGACATGCGCGTCCACGTCATGGGCGACGCGATCCACGGGGCCGCGCCGGCCTACCAGCGGCTGGCCTGACGACCGCGGCGCGCCCCGCGCCTACAGTGGGGCGCGCACGAGCCGGTGTGGCGGAACGGCAGACGCGGCGCACTCAAAATGCGCTGTCCGAGAGGGCGTGTGGGTTCGAGTCCCACCACCGGTACGGCGGGCCGCGGGCGGGCACGTCCTCCCGCGGCCCACTAGGCTCCTCCCGTGGTTGACAACGCACCCGCCACGACGCGCCGCGTCGTCGTCGCCGAGGACGAATCCCTGATCCGCCTGGACATCGTCGAGATCCTCCGGGACAACGGCTTCGATGTGGTGGGGGAGGCCGGCGACGGTGAGACCGCCGTGCAGCTGGCGACCGAGCTGCGGCCGGACCTCGTCGTCATGGACGTGCGGATGCCGCAGCTGGACGGCATCAAGGCGGCCGAGCGGCTGACCAAGGATCACATCGCCCCCGTGGTGCTGCTCACGGCGTTCAGCCAGAAGGAGCTCGTCGAGCAGGCGAGCGAGGCCGGCGCCCTCGCGTACGTGGTCAAGCCCTTCACCCCGGCGGACCTGCTGCCCGCGATCGAGATCGCGCTCGCCCGCTACGCGCAGATCGTCGCGCTCGAGTCCGAGGTCGCCGACATGGTCGAGCGCTTCGAGACCCGCAAGCTCGTCGACCGGGCCAAGGGCCTGCTCAACGAGAAGATGGGTTTGTCGGAGCCCGAGGCGTTCCGCTGGATCCAGAAGGCCTCGATGGACCGCCGGCTGACGATGCACGACGTCGCGCAGGCCGTGATCGAGCAGCTGAGCGCCTCCAAGAAGTGACCCTCGAGCTCTCGTATCGCGAGAGTTGCCGCCTCCGCGTCGCCGAGGCGGCAACTCTCGCGATTCGGAGGCCTCGAGTGCGCGTCGCACCCGGAGTACGAGGCGCTTCCTGCCCTCGAGGGTGAGGTCGTCGGCGGTCGCTCGGAGGACCCGCCAGCCGTCGGCGGCGAGGTCGTCGGAGCGCACGATGTCGTAGCGGAACTGCTCCTTGCTCACGCGGTGGCCGTCCCCTTCGTACTCGAGCAGCACCCGCCGCCGTCGCCAGACGAAGTCGGGCGACCCGATGTAGCGCGAGGTCGTCGTGTGCTCGATCGGTGCGTTCAGCTCGGCCGCTGGCAACCCGGCAGCATCGAGGATCAGGCGCACCCGCGTCTCGGCCGGGGAGCGGCTGCCCTTCCTGCAGAGCCGAACCGCCTTCACGAGCTTCGCGGCGCCGCGTCGGCGCATCCTCGCGATGCGTTCCGCCATGACCGCACGCGCCTCCTCCTCGGTCAGCTCGGTCCGGTTCATCAGCACGTCGGCCACGACCACCAGGTCCTCGAGATCGAGCACGCCCCCGAGCTGGCAGAAGGTCTCGAGCACGTCGGCGACGGGCAGGCCGTCGACCTCGCTCACCGCCGCGCCGGTCAGACGGTGCCCCCGCACGCCGCGGCTGTGCGGTGCGTCCGCGGGCAGCACGGCGCCGACGTGGACGATCGGGTCCTCCTCGAGATGCCGGGGGAGCGGCAGCCCGTGCAGCGACGCCGCCGTCTCGTGGCAGAAGAAGCGACGCCGCCGTCTCGTGGCAGAAGAACTGCCCCGGCTTCAGGCGCACCGCGTACGCGCGGCAGCGTTCGAGCGTCGAACGCGGCACCTCCTCCACCCGGACGCCGTGGAAGGGCCGCAGCAGATCCCGCCTGCGCAGCCGCCCCGGAGTCGCTCCGGCTCCGATCGCGACGGCGCGGTCGAAGGGCCGGCCGTGCAGGTCGTCCGGCAGCGGAGCGGGGCGCGTCATGCGCGCCGATGGTGCCGAATCGAGGCGTAGCCGGCGGCACCTCTCCACAGGCAGCCTTCGTATCGCGATAGCTGCCGCCCCCGCTGCTCGGAGGCGGCAGCTGTCGCGATACGAAGGGGTCAGCGGTCGCGGAGGAGGTTCGTCATGCGGATGGTCGAGAGGCGGCGGCCCGCCTCGTCGCGCACGACGGTCTCGTGGGTGCAGAGCGTGCGGCCGAGCACCAGCGCCTCGCAGGTCGCGGTGACGACGCCGCCCTCGACGCTGCGGCTGTGGGTCGCGTTGATCTCGATGCCGACCGCGTAGCGCCCGGGACCCGCGTGGATCGCGGACGAGACGCTGCCGAGGCTCTCGCCGAGCACCACGTGCGCGCCGCCGTGCAGCAGCCCGATGACCTGGCGGTTGCCCTCGACGGGCATCCGCGCGACGGAGTGCGACGCCGACAGCTCGACGAAGTCGATGCCCATCTTCACCGCCAGCTCGCCGCCGCGGGTGCCGGCGAGGCGCTCCACCAGCTCGGGGTCCAGGTCGTCCGGCAGCTGCATCGAGCGCCTCCTTCGGCTCCAGGGAGCGTCGGAGGCGCTCACTACGCTGACCAGCATGCCCGACTCGCAGAAGCCCGTGCTGCTCGTCGTCGACGGCCACTCGCTCGCGTTCCGCGCCTTCTACGCGCTCCCGGTCGACAGCTTCAGCACCAGCGACGGGCAGCACACGAACGCCATCCACGGCTTCCTGTCGATGCTGCTGCTCCTGCTGCAGAAGGAGCGGCCGACCCACATCGCGGTCGCGTTCGACATCTCCCGCTTCTCCTTCCGCACCCGCGAGTACCCGGAGTACAAGGGCACCCGCAGCGAGACGCCTCCCGAGTTCAAGGGCCAGGTGCCGCTGCTGCAGGAGGCGCTGAAGGCGATGAACGTGCCGACCGTCACGAAGGAGGACTTCGAGGCGGACGACGTGCTCGCCACCCTCAGCGTGCAGGGCCGCGAGCAGGGCTACGAGGTGCTGGTCGTGTCGGGCGACCGCGACTCGATCCAGCTCGTCAACGACGACGTGACCCTGCTGTACCCGAGCGTGCGCGGCGTCAGCGAGCTGACGCGGTACGACCGGGAGCGCGTGCTCGAGCGGTACGGCGTCGAGCCGTGGCAGTACCCGGAGATCGCGGCCCTGGTGGGGGAGACGAGCGACAACCTGCCGGGCATCGCCAAGGTCGGCGAGAAGACCGCCGTGAAGTGGATCACCCAGTACGGCTCGCTCGAGAACCTGCTGGAGCGCCGCGACGAGGTCAAGGGGGTCGTCGGCAACAACCTCCGCGAGCAGTGGGAGAACGCCGCCCGCAACCGCCGCCTCAACCGGCTGCGCACCGACCTCGAGCTGCCGGTCGGTCCCGCCGACCTGGTGCGCCGCCCCATCGACGAGGAGGCGGTGCGCGCCGTCTTCAAGCGGCTGGAGTTCCGCACCCTGCTCGACCGCGTGCTGAAGCTCGAGGGCGGCGGCGTCTCCGGCTCGGCGCCGGAGGCGGACGAGGACGCGGACGCCGCTCCGCCCGCACCCGCGCCGCAGCAGCTGCTCGACGAGGAGCTGCAGGCCTGGCTGGACCGGATGCGCGCCGCCCACCCGGACGGGCTCGGGCTCCAGGTCGAGGTGCAGGGCGACCGGGTCGTCTCCATCGGGGTCGCGGGGCCCGACGAGACGGTCGACCTCCCCTGGCAGCCGGGCCGGGCGGACTACGCGCCGATCGAGCGCTGGCTCGCCGACCCCGATGCGCCCAAGGTGCTGCACGACGCCAAGACGCAGATCAAGGCCCTCGCCGCAAGCGGGCTGAAACTGCGCGGGCTCGCCTTCGACACGCTGCTGGCCGGCTGGCTGCTGCGGCCGTCCGGCCAGGAGAAGACGCTCGCGCAGGTGGTCGACCGCTACCTGCAGGAGCGCCTGCCGGAGGGCGACCCGAACCAGCTGGTGCAGGACGTCGGCGGCGGCAGCCCCGCGCCGACCCACGCGTGGTACGTGCTGCGCGCCGCCCACGTGCTGAAGGAGGGCCTCGACGAGCGCACGCTGCAGGTGCTCGTCGACATCGAGCTGCCGGTGCTCGCGGTGCTCGCCGACATGGAGATCGCCGGCGTCGCCGTCGACGCCGCCGGGCTGGACGCCCTGAACACCGAGCTGTCCACCCGCATCCACGACCTCGCGGACCAGGCGTACGAGGTGGTCGGGCACGAGCTCAACCTCGGCTCCCCGAAGCAGCTGCAGGAGGTGCTGTTCGGCGAGCTGGGGATGCCGGGCACGCGCAAGACCAAGACCGGCTACTCCACCGACGCGGACTCGCTCGCGGATCTGCAGGCGAGCCACCCGCACCCCTTCCTGGACCTGCTGCTGCAGCACCGCGACGCGTCGAAGCTCCGTCAGATCATCGAGACCCTGCAGCGCTCGATCGGCCCGGACGGCCGCATCCACACCACATACGTGCAGACCGGCACCACGACCGGTCGCATCTCCTCGAACGACCCGAACCTGCAGAACATCCCGATCCGGGCCGAGGAGGGCAAGCGCATCCGCGGCGCCTTCGTGGCCGGGGAGCAGCGTCCGACCCTGCTCACGGCGGACTACTCGCAGATCGAGATGCGCATCATGGCGCACCTCTCGGAGGACGCCGGCCTGATCGAGGCCTTCCACTCGGGGGAGGACCTGCACCGCTTCGTCGGCTCGCGGGTCTTCGACGTCGACCCCGCGGACGTCACGCCCTTCATGCGCACCAAGGTGAAGGCGATGTCGTACGGGCTCGCCTACGGGCTGAGCGCCTTCGGCCTCTCGCAGCAGCTGCGGATCGACCGCCGCGAGGCGGAGGACCTGATGCAGGGCTACTTCGAGCGCTTCGGCGGGGTGCGCGACTACCTGCGGAACGTCGTCGAGCAGGCACGCGTGGACGGCTACACCGAGACGATCTTCGGGCGGCGGCGGCCCTTCCCCGATCTGAACAGCCCGAACCGGGTGCTGCGCGGGAACGCGGAGCGCGCCGCGTTGAACGCGCCGATCCAGGGCACCGCGGCCGACATCGTCAAGATCGCGATGATCGGGGTGGCCGAGGACCTGCGGGAGCGCGAGCTGCGCTCCCGCCTGCTGCTGCAGGTGCACGACGAGCTCGTGCTCGAGGTCGCGGACGGCGAGTCGGAGGTCCTCGCCGACGTCGTGCGGACCCGCATGCGGGACGCGGCGGCCCTGCGGGTGCCGCTCGAGGTGCAGGTCGGCACCGGGCGCGACTGGGACGCCGCGGCCCACTGATCGGCGCCCCCATTCCGGGTGCGCTGCCCGCGATCCCCTCGTGGTTGACACGGGCAACGTTTCAGACTTGTATGCGTACCGGGCCCCGGACGCCCGGGGTGTCAGTGAAGACGCTGTATCCGGCCCAAGGACTCGCTACAAAGGGGTAATCAGGACAATGTCCGCATTCACGCCGACGGTCACGGGCTCCGGCCCGCGCGCGGCAATCCAGCGCTTCGGCGCCTTCCTCGCCGGCATGATCATGCCGAACCTCGGGGCGTTCATCGCCTGGGGTCTCATCACCGCGATCACGATCCCGAACGGCTGGATCAACCTGATCGCCCGCGGCGTCGGCGCCATCCCGCAGGACGGCACCGTCGCCTTCGCTGCCCAGGTCAGCACGGTGGTCGGCCCGATCATCGTCTTCCTGCTGCCGATCCTCATCGGCTACACCGGCGGCCGTCAGGTGCACGGACAGCGCGGCGCGGTCGTCGGCGCCATCGCGACCATGGGTGCGGTCGTCGCGCCGGTCGCGCTCGGGCTCGTCCCGCCGTTCTCGACGGGCATCAAGGCGCCCGCCGACATCACGGGGCTCGGCCCGAACTTCCTCGCCGGCCTGATCATGGGCCCGCTCGCGGCGGTCGTGCTGAAGGCCTGGGACAAGCTGGTCGACGGCAAGCTCGCCTCCGGCTTCGAGATGCTGGTCGACAACTTCTCCGCCGGCATCATCGGCGGCATCATGGCCATCATCGGCATCTACATCCTCGGCCCGGTGATCAACTTCATCAACGGCGGCCTCGGCGCCATCGTGGACGTGCTGGTCGAGTCGCGGCTGCTGCCGCTCGCGTCGATCATCGTCGAGCCGGCGAAGGTGCTGTTCCTGAACAACGCCATCGGCAACGGCGTGCTGGTGCCGCTCGGCATCCAGCAGGCCGGCACCTCCGGCGGCACGTCGATCCTGTTCATGATCGAGTCGAACCCCGGCCCGGGCCTCGGCATCCTGACCGCCATGCTGCTGTTCGGCCCGCTGGCCGTCCGCCCGACGGTGCCGTCCGCCATGATCGTCCACTTCCTCGGCGGCATCCACGAGATCTACTTCCCGTACGTGCTGATGAAGCCGATCCTCGTGATCGCCGCGATCCTCGGCGGCGGCATGGGCGTGCTGACCTTCGTGCTCCTCGGCGGCGGTCTCCTCGCGGCGGCCTCGCCCGGCTCGATCATCGCCTACCTGCTGGTCTCGGCCCCGAGCACGATCGTGCCGAACCTGATCGGCATCCTCGTCTCGGCGATCGTCGCCTTCATCGTCGGCGCCCTCCTGCTCGGCTTCGGCCGCAACGAGAAGGTCGCGATGGACCTCGACGAGGCGAACGAGCGCAACGCGCAGAACAAGGGCCGCAAGACCGCGGTCGCGGGCGGCTGAGTCGTTCCACCACGGACGCCGGGCGGGAGCAGTGCTCCCGCCCGGCGTTCTCCGTCTCTCCTCCGAGCGTCCTCGGGGGACGGATCCAATAGGCTTCGGCCACACGAGCGAAGGAGCACGGATGACGACGATCGACGGATCGAGCATCAAGAAGCTGGTGGTCGCGTGCGACGCCGGCATGGGCAGCAGCGTGATGCTGGCGGGCCAGCTGAAGAAGCAGCTCAAGAAGAACGGCGTCACGGTCGAGCACTCGCCCGTCGCCCAGATCCCGAAGGACGCGGACGTCGTCGTGACGCAGTCCGGTCTCGCGGACCGCGCAAGGGGCGTCGTCCCGGATGTCCCGGTCATCCCCTTCCAGCTGTTCATGGGCGACCCGAAGGTCGCCAAGGTCGTCAAGGCGATCCAGGACGGGTCGACGGTCGAGGTCTGAGCGATGGCCGACGCTGCACTGACCTCGCTGCTCGCTGAGCAGTCCATCCGCCTCGACTGCGCGGCCGAGGACCGCTTCGACGCCGTGCGGCAGTGCGGCGCGGCGCTCGTCGACGCGGGCGCGGTCGACCAGTCCTACGTCGACGCGATGCTCGAGCGCGAGCGGACCGTCTCCACCTTTGTCGGCGAGGGCGTGGCGATCCCGCACGGCACCCTGGCCGGCAAGGAGTCCGTCAAGCAGGACGCGCTCGTCGTCCTCCGCTTCCCGGAGGGCGTCGACTGGGACGGCAACCCCGTCTCGGTCTGCGTCGGGATAGCGGCCGCCGGCGGCGGCCACATCGCCCTGCTCTCGCAGCTGGCGGAGATCCTGCTCGACCCGGAGAAGGCTGAGCAGCTGCGGAACGCGTCGAGCTCCGACCAGGTCTACGCCCTGCTCACGCCCGACGAGGACGACGAGGACTGACCTCGATCCGGCCGGGCACCCGTCCCGGCCACCTTCCACGACAAGGAGAACCATGCCGGACCGTACCGTCACCATCGCGTCGAGTGTCGGGCTGCACGCCCGGCCCGCCTCGCTGTTCAGCCAGGCCGCGGCCAAGGCGGGTGTGCCCGTGACCCTGACGACGAAGTCGGGGAAGAGCGTCAACGCCGCGAGCATCCTCGGCATCCTGTCGCTCGGCATCGGGCACGGCGAGGAGGTCACGCTCTCGGCGGAGGGCGACGGCGCCGACGCCGCGCTCGACTCGCTGGCGGAGCTGCTGAACACGGACCTCGACAAGGAGTAGCCGCTCCTCGATCGAGAACGGGGCCCGGTGGATCGCGATCCACCGGGCCCCGTTCCCGTTCAGGCGACCTCGCGCCGCCTCGCCGCCTGCGCGAGGGGCACCGTCTCGGCGTGCAGGGTCCGGAGGTCGACGCGGGTGATGGACTCCGCGGGCAGCGGCTCCCAGCCCGCGATGTCGAGGCCGCTGGAGGCGAAGAGGATCGAGCCGTCCTCGCCGCGGCGGCTCCGCATCAGGTAGTACGCGTCCGCGTGGTGCGCGGGCAGGCGCTCGGCCGGGATCCCGCTCGCCGCGAAGACGTTCCACGGGATCGGCACGCCCTCGCTCGCGTGCACCGCGAGCAGCTCGTCCGAGGTGAGCAGCAGTGCGTTCAGGCTCCGCTGCGGGTAGATGCGGCGCAGGGCCGCCACCGTGTCGAGGAGGGCGTCGAGGGGCTCGGCGCCGCGCGCCACCAGGGTGCGGACCGCTGCGAAGTAGCGCTCGGTGTCGGTCGTGCCGACGATGCCCGCGCGCTGCTCGGCGCCGATCAGGCGCTCGATCGGGCCGGTCGGCTCGAGCGAGCCGTTGTGGGCGAAGGCCATGCCGTCGGCGAGGAACGGATGCGTGTTCTCGGGCACGCACGCGAACCCGTCGGTGGCGAGGCGGAGGTGGACGATGCGCGCCGTCGACGGGCCACCGGCGAGCAGGTCCTCCAGCTCGGGGTCGCCGACCGCGGTCGCGGAGCGGGACCGCCGCCGGACGGTGCCCGCCTCGTCACGCCAGGCGGTGCCCCACCCGTCCCGGTGCAGCCGCGCCATGTCGACGAAGACCCGCCGCTGGCCCGCGCCCAGCACGGCCTCGACGGTCGCGGGAGCGGGCGAGACCGACCCGAGCAAACGACACACAGCGCCTCCAGCGTCTCGAACCGGGACCAGCGGCCACGTCGACGCCGGGGACTTCGCGGGCCACGCTACGCCCGGGGTGCCGGGATCGGGGACCGGCGCGCAGCGGGACGTCACGGAGCGCCCGTGGAGGCCGGCGCGGATCCGTCGTCCCCTCGGAGGACGGATACGGGTAGACTCGTGGATCGCGTCCGTGGTACGTCCTCGGATCCTCGGGCCCTCCGGCCTGCTCCACCGCCGGATCGCCGCCGGGGAGGCCCTCGGGTCGCCCCCACAACTCCATCCGCATCCTCGCGGGCGCCGTCCGGCGCGCGCGGACCGACACGAAACCATCACACCATCTCTATGACTCCCACTACGACCGCAACGGCCCCCAAGCAGGTCGCGATCAACGACATCGGCTCTGCAGACGACTTCCTGGCCGCGGTCGAGAAGACCCTGAAGTTCTTCAACGACGGCGACCTCATCGAGGGCACCGTGGTGAAGATCGACCGCGACGAGGTCCTCCTCGACGTGGGCTACAAGACCGAGGGCGTCATCCCCTCGCGCGAGCTCTCCATCAAGCACGACGTCGACCCGAACGAGGTCGTCGCGGTCGGCGACAACGTCGAGGCCCTCGTCCTCCAGAAGGAGGACAAGGAGGGGCGGCTGATCCTGTCCAAGAAGCGCGCGCAGTACGAGCGCGCCTGGGGCGACGTCGAGCGCCTCAAGGAGGAGGACGGCGTCGTCACCGGCACGGTCATCGAGGTCGTCAAGGGCGGCCTGATCGTCGACATCGGTCTGCGCGGCTTCCTGCCCGCGTCGCTGATCGAGCTGCGCCGCGTCCGCGACCTGACCCCGTACCTGGGTCAGCAGCTCGAGGCGAAGATCCTCGAGCTGGACAAGAACCGCAACAACGTCGTGCTCTCGCGCCGCGCACTGCTCGAGCAGACGCAGTCCGAGTCCCGCACCACGTTCCTCAACAACCTGCACAAGGGCCAGGTCCGCAAGGGCACGGTCTCCTCGATCGTCAACTTCGGCGCGTTCGTCGACCTGGGCGGCGTGGACGGGCTCGTGCACGTCTCCGAGCTCTCGTGGAAGCACATCGAGCACGCGAGCGAGGTCGTCGAGGTCGGCCAGGAGGTCACCGTCGAGGTGCTCGAGGTCGACCTGGACCGCGAGCGCGTCTCCCTGTCGCTCAAGGCGACGCAGGAGGACCCGTGGCAGGTCTTCGCCCGGACCCACGCGATCGGTCAGGTCGCGCCGGGCAAGGTCACGAAGCTCGTGCCGTTCGGCGCGTTCGTCCGCGTCGCGGACGGCATCGAGGGCCTGGTGCACATCTCCGAGCTGTCGAGCCGGCACGTGGAGCTGGCGGAGCAGGTCGTCTCGACCGGCGACGAGGTCTTCGTGAAGATCATCGACATCGACCTCGAGCGTCGTCGCATCTCCCTGTCGCTGAAGCAGGCGAACGAGGAGGTCGACCCCGAGGGCACCGAGTTCGACCCGGCGCTCTACGGCATGCTCACCGAGTACGACGAGCAGGGGAACTACAAGTACCCCGAGGGCTTCGACCCGGAGACCAACGAGTGGCGCGAGGGCTTCGAGGAGCAGCGCGACAAGTGGGAGCAGGAGTACGCCGCGGCCCAGGCCCGCTGGGAGGCGCACAAGGCCCAGATCGCGAAGCAGCTCGCGGACGAGGCCGCCGCGGGCAACGCGAACTCGTTCGCGAGCGCGGCGGACCAGTCGGGCCGCCTCGCGGACGACGAGTCCCTCGCCGCGCTGCGCGAGCGACTCGCGAGCCGCTGATCGCCTGATCGCACGCAGAAGGGCGGTTCCCCCGACGGGGGAGCCGCCCTTCTTCGTGTCCGGGCCCGCGCACCGGCCGTCCCGGCGGGCGCGGCTCTACGGGGCTGAGACGACCGGCCGCGCCGGCCCGTACGCTGGCGGCGTGCCCCTGATCGCATTGACGGGCGGGATCGCCTCGGGCAAGTCGACCATCGCGAAGCGGCTCGGCGAGCTGGGCGCCGTGATCGTCGACGCGGACGCGCTCTCGCGCGAGGTGGTCGCTCCCGGCCGCCCGGCGCTCGAAGCCATCCGTCACGCCTTCGGCGACGGGGTCTTCGACCGCGACGGCGCGCTCGACCGGCGCGCGCTCGGCAGGGTCGTCTTCAGCGACCCCGAGCAGCGTCGGCTGCTGAACGGCATCGTGCACCCCGCGGTCCTCGCCCGGTCGCACGAGCTCTTCCGCGAGGCCCTCGAGCGGGACCGGCGGGCGGTGGTCGTCTACGACGTGCCGCTCATCGACGCGCGGGGCACGGGGGAGTTCGACCGGGTCGTCGTCGCCGACGCGCCCGAGGAGGTCCGGCTGCAGCGGTTGACGGACCTGCGGGGCATGAGCGAGGCCGACGCCCGGGCCGTGCTCGGCAGCCAGATGGGCGACGACGAGCGCCGGGCGCTCGCCACCGACCTGATCGACACCTCGGGCGACCTGCGGACCACCATGGCGGCCGTCGACGACCTCTGGCAGCGGCTGCGCGACTGACGATCAGGCGTCGCGCCGGACGACGGCGACGACGTTCGCCGCGCAGACGAGCGCGATGCCCGCGACCTGCGGTGCGACCAGCGCCTGGTGCAGCACCACGAGGCCCGCGAGCGCGGCAGCCACCGGGTGGACGCTCTGCAGCACCCCGAAGAGCGACCGCGGGATGCGTCGCAGGACGAGCAGGTCGAGCGAGTAGGGGAGCGCGGAGGAGAGCAGGCCGGTGAGCGCACCGATCGCGAGCACCTGCGGCAGGCGGCCGGGCGGCAGGGCCGACAGCAGCAGGACCAGCGCGGGCAGGGTGAGGACCGTGCCGACGAGGCCGGCGACCGCCGTGCCGGTGAGCCCGGGGAGGGAGCCGACCCGCTGGTTGAGCAGGATGTACGCCGCCCAGAGCGTCGCGGCGCCGAGCGCGAACGCGATCCCCACGGCGTCGGGACGCGCGGAGGCGGCCGGGTCGGTGACGAGCACGACGCCGACCAGGGCGAGGAACGCGGCGCCCGAGCGCCTGAGCGCGCCGGACCCGCGGACGGCGAGGGCCACGCCCAGCGGGCCGACGAACTCGATGGTGACCGCGAGGCCGAGCCCGATGCGCTCCACGGCGGAGTAGAGGGTCAGGTTCATGCCGACGAGGACGACGCCGAGGAGCACCGCCGGCAGCAGCGCCCGCAGCCCGATGCGGGCGAGCGGCGGGCGCGTCAGGGCGAGCAGGACGACGGCGGTGACCAGCTGCCGGAGCGCGACGACGCCGAGCGGCCCGACCAGCGGGAACAGCGTCGCGCCGAACGCGGCTCCGGTCTGCAGCGAACCGGCGCTGGCCGCGACGAGCGCGACGCTGCCGCTGGAGGCCGATTTCCGCACCGGGAGATCGTTCCACGAACGAAGCCCCCCGAACGGGGGTGGTGATTGCGTGCAGCGGATCGTGTCGCTGAGTCGCCGCGATTCGGGTGATTCCTAGGTTCTCACTCGGCGACGGGGTCCATCCGCAGCCCGCCCGGGAAGCGCTCTTCGAGCGCTTCCCCTTCCCCCGAATCTGGAGACCAGGTGTACGAGAAGAACTTCATCACCGCCGCCGTCAACCGCAGCGCCAGCAAGGAGGTGGACCGCCGCAAGCTGTTCACCATGCTCGGCGTCGCGGGTGCGGGTGCCGCGGTGGCCACCGTCGCCGGCGGTGCGTCGGCGGCGAACGCCGCGGACGGCGTCGATGACGGCGCGGTCCTCAACTTCGCGCTCAACCTCGAGTACCTCGAGGCCGAGTTCTACCTCCGCGCCGTCACCGGCAAGGGCCTGAACATGTCCGACGCGGCCGGCTCCGACGGCAAGGCCGGCGCGGTCTACGGCGGCAAGGAGGTGCCCTGGAAGTCGAAGGCGCTGAAGATGTACGCCCGCGAAATCGCCCGCGACGAGCGCGAGCACGTCCGCTTCCTCCGCAAGAACCTCGCGAGCGCGGCCGTCGCCCGCCCCACCATCAACTTCGACAAGGCGTTCACCGCCGCCGCGACCGCGGCCGGCGTGATCAAGAAGGGGCAGAAGTTCGACGCGTTCGCGAACGAGACGAACTTCCTGCTCGCGGCCTTCCTGTTCGAGGACGTGGGCGTCACGGCCTACAAGGGCGCCGCCGGGTTCATCAAGAACAAGACCTACCTGGACGCCGCCGCCGGCATCCTCGCGGTCGAGGCGTACCACGCGGGCGCGGTGCGCACCATGCTCGCGCTCGAGGCCGAGAAGAACAACAAGATCTACGGCATCGTGCAGAAGCTGTCGAACGCCCGCGACCTGCTCGACGGCAAGGGCGACGACGACCAGGGCATCTACGACAGCAGCTACGGCGACAAGATGCCGATCAACCACGCGAACCTGACCCCGACGGACAAGAACGGCATCGCCTTCGGCCGCACGCCGGGCCAGGTCCTCAACATCGTGTACCTGAACACGAGCAAGGACTCGGTGAGCAAGGGCGGCTTCTACCCGAACGGCATCGGCGGCTACTTCACGAAGAGCGACGCGAAGTAGTCCGACCCGACGAGGGCCCCGTCGATCGCCTCCGCGGTCGACGGGGCCTTCCTCGTCCGCACCGGCGTGTCGGAGGCCGGACGTACCGTTGACTCCATGAAGACCACGCGCGCCGTCCGACCCTTCGAGGTGGTCAGCGAGTACACGCCGAGCGGCGACCAGCCCGCCGCCATCGCCGAGCTCGCGCAGCGCGTGAAGGCGGGGGAGCCGGACATCGTGCTGCTCGGCGCCACGGGCACCGGCAAGTCCGCCACGACGGCCTGGCTGATCGAGCAGGTGCAGCGGCCGACGCTGGTGCTGGCGCACAACAAGACCCTCGCGGCGCAGCTCGCGAACGAGTTCCGGCAGCTGCTGCCGAACAACGCGGTCGAGTACTTCGTCTCGTACTACGACTACTACCAGCCCGAGGCGTACGTGCCGCAGACGGACACGTTCATCGAGAAGGACTCCTCGATCAACTCGGAGGTCGAGCGGCTGCGCCACTCGACGACGAACTCGCTGCTGAGCCGGCGCGACGTCGTCGTCGTGTCGACCGTCTCGTGCATCTACGGCCTCGGCGCCGCGGAGGAGTACCTGGAGGCGATGGTCGCGCTGCACGTCGGCGACCGGATCACCCGTGACCAGCTGATCCGCGGCTTCATCGGGATGCAGTACCAGCGCAACGACTTCGACTTCTCGCGCGGCCGCTTCCGCGTGCGCGGCGACACGATCGAGATCATCCCGGTCTACGAGGAGCACGCCGTGCGCATCGAGATGTTCGGTGACGAGGTCGAGGCGCTCTACTCGCTGCACCCGCTGACCGGCGAGGTGATCAAGCGGCTCGACTCCGTCTCGGTGTTCCCGGCGACCCACTACGCGGCGAGCCCCGACACCATGCAGCGGGCGATGGGGACCATCCGGACGGAGCTCGACGACCGGCTCGGGGTGCTCAAGCGCGAGAGCAAGCTGCTCGAGGAGCAGCGCCTCCGGATGCGGACCTCCTTCGACCTCGAGATGATGGAGCAGATCGGCTTCTGCAACGGGATCGAGAACTACTCGCGGCACATCGACGGCCGCGCGCCCGGTGAGGCGCCGCACTGCCTGCTCGACTACTTCCCCGACGACTTCCTCACCGTCATCGACGAGTCGCACGTGACCGTGCCGCAGATCGGGGCGATGTACGAGGGGGACGCGAGCCGCAAGCGGGTGCTCGTGGAGCACGGCTTCCGGCTGCCCTCCGCGCTCGACAACCGGCCCCTGACCTGGGAGGAGTTCTCCGAGCGCGTCGGGCAGACGGTCTACCTGTCGGCGACGCCGGGGCGATACGAGCTGGGCATGGCGGACGGCGTCGTCGAGCAGATCATCCGGCCGACGGGGCTCGTCGACCCCGAGATCGTGATCAAGCCGTCGAAGGGCCGCGTCGACGACCTGCTCGAGGAGATCCGGGCGCGGGCGGAGCGCGACGAGCGCGTGCTCGTGACGACCCTGACCAAGAAGAGCGCCGAGGACCTGACCGACTTCCTGGGCGAGGCCGGGGTGCGGGTGCGCTACCTGCACGCCGACGTCGACACCCTGCGCCGCGTCGAGCTGCTGACCGAGCTGCGGCAGGGCGTCTTCGACGTCCTGATCGGCATCAACCTCCTCCGCGAGGGGCTCGACCTGCCGGAGGTGTCCCTGGTCGCGATCCTCGACGCGGACAAGGAGGGCTTCCTCAGGTCCTCCACGTCCCTGATCCAGACGATCGGGCGCGCGGCCCGCAACGTGTCGGGCCAGGTGCACATGTACGCCGACACGATCACCGACTCGATGGCGAAGGCGATCGACGAGACGAACCGGCGCCGCGAGAAGCAGGTCGCCTACAACCGCGAGCGCGGCATCGACCCGCAGCCGCTGCGGAAGCGGATCGCCGACATCACGGACCAGCTCGCCCGCGAGGCGGCGGACACCGACCGGATGCTGTCGAAGCGCAACGACGGCGGCGGCCGGCGCGCACCCGTCCCGAACCTGCGCAGGGAGGGGATCGCGGCCGGCGGCGCCGCCGAGCTGGAGGCGGTGATCGGCGACCTGAACCAGCAGATGCTGCAGGCGGCGAGCGAGCTGAAGTTCGAGCTGGCCGCGCGGCTCCGCGACGAGCTGTCCGAGCTGAAGGGCGAGCTGCGGCAGATGGAGAAGGCCGGCCACCTCGTCTGAGGAGGGGCGGCGCCCGCCGCCGACCTCGCGGCCGGGCCGCTGGATACAGTGATCGGATGCGACGGCTGCTGATCGACCTGCGCCGGCGCGCTCAGACGAACGTGCTTCGGGCGGCGCGCGGCAGCCGGTTCTTCCCGCGCACCCTCGTCGACCGGCAGGGCGACGACCTCGAGCTGCAGGACGCCTCGATCGACGCCGCCGTGATGGTGTACTTCCCCGGCGCGCTGGACACCCTGTACCAGATCACGCCCTGGCTGCCGACGTTCGAGGCGGTGCACGACGCGCACCGCGCGGTGATCGTCTGCCAGGACTCCCGGGTCGCCGCGCACCTGCGACGGACGTGCCGGGTCCCGGTGCTCACCGTCGCGCGCTACGGCACGCTCGACGGCCTGCTCTCGCGCAGCGACGTCGGCCTCGCGCTGTACGTCAGCCACCTGCCGCGCAACTTCGAGAACCTGCGCTTCTCCTCCCTGCTGCACGCCTACATCGGGCACGGCGACAGCGACAAGGGCGTGTCCGCGTCGAACCAGCTGAAGGCCTACGACTACTTCTTCGCGCCCGGCGCCGCCGCCGTCGAGCGGGTGGCCGCCCGGCTCATGCGCTTCGACGCCGAGGGGCGGGCCCTCGTCGTGGGCCAGCCCGTCACCCTGTCCGCGCCGCCCGCGGACGGACCGCCTCCCGCCGTGCGGTCGACCGTCCTCTACGCGCCGACCTGGGAGGGCGCGCAGCCGTCGGTCGCGTACAGCTCCGTGCTCAGCCACGGCGAGGCGATGGTCGGGGCGCTGCTCGCGGACGGGCGCTACCGCGTCCTCTACCGGCCGCACCCGCTCACCGGCGTCACCTCGCGCCTGTACGCGGTGGCGGACCGTGCGATCCGCGAGGCGATCGGCGCCGCGGGCGCGGATCACGAGGTGGTCGACGCCGACGCGGAGCCCGTGGAGGCGACGATGGCGCGTTCGCACCTGCTGGTCGCCGACGTGTCGGCGGTCACGACGGCCTGGCTGCCGTCGCTCCGGCCGCTGGTCGTCACGGAGGCGGGAGGGGGTGCGCAGAGCGCCGACTCCGGTCTGCTCGGCGCGGTGCCCCGGCTGCCCGCCGACCGGGCCTCCCGGGTCGCGGAGGTGCTCGCCGAGGCCGCCGCGGACGTCGGAGCGCGGGAGCGCCGTCGTCGGCTGGTGGAGCACTACCTGTCGCCGTACTGGCCGGAGGGGTGCGAGCACCGCTTCGTCGAGGTCGTCGGGCAGGTGCTCGAGGAGCGGGCGCGGCTCCGCGCGGTGCTCACGGCAGGGGGAGCGACGGGGGTCTGACCCGGGCCTCCCGGAAGCGGTCGACGACCTACCCGGTCGGCGACGCGCGGAGCTCCCATCGTCCCCGGCCGGCGAGCACCGGGTCGCGCTCGAGCTCGGCCGCCGACGCCGGATCGAGCTGCAGTCCGCTGCCGCGCACCTGCAGGTACGCCGCGCCGCTGTGCAGGTAGCGGACGGCGCGGCGCTGCCAGCGCGGGTCGTCCAGCCGGCCGCCCGGGACGTCCCTGCCGATCGCCAGCACGTAGCCGCTGCCGCTCAGATCGGACTGGAAGGGGCATCCGCGGGCGAGGTCGGACGAGAGCCGGTTCAGCACGATGAGGATCGTCGGGTCGTCCGCCACGACGCACCCGTCGACCGCGGCGGTCGCCTGACGCAGCTGCGCGATCGGCGGCCGCGCGTCGAAGCGGTGGGTGTTGGCGCCCGCGGACAGGCCCGCGACCGCGCCGACGACCAGCAGTGCGACCACGCCCTTCGGCAGCGGGCCGTCGACCCGGGCGAGCAGCGCACCGACGCCGGCGCCGACGACGAGCGCGAGCGGTGCGGCGGTGAGGCCCGCGTACTGGAGGAAGAACGAAGGCGTCAGCAGCAGCAGCGCGAGCTCGGCGGCGAGCAGTGCGACGAGCACGCGGGTGCGCTTCTCGAGCAGCGCCGCCACGGCGGCGCCGAGGACGGCGAGGGCGAGCAGCTCGGTCAGCGACCGGACCGGCACGCCCGGCAGCGGGTCGCCGTCGGGCGGCACGTTCACGCCCAGCAGCACCTCGAGCCGCATCCGCGTCCCGAGCGAGCTCGGCGGCCGCCCCAGCTGCGCCAGGACCACCTGCTCCCACATCCGGGCGGGCGCCGTGACGAAGAAGGGGACGTAGACCGCGAGCACCGCCGCGGTCGCGCCGACCGCGAAGCGGAGCCGCCCCCGGCGCGCGAACAGCAGCAGCACGAGCGCCGGCACGAGGTTCCAGATCTTCACGCCGATCGCACTGCCCGCGAGCAGGCCCGCGACGACCCACCAGCCCGGGCGGTGCCGCTCCGCGCGCTGCATCACGAGCAGCGCGAGCAGCACCGAGGTCGTGCCGAGCGGCTCGAGCAGCAGGGTGCGCGACACGTAGACGCCGGGGAAGAAGAGCGCGAAGACCCCGCCGCCGACGAGCGCCGCGGCGGTGCCGGAGCGCCTGAGCAGGAGGGCGACGAGCGCGGCGTCGAGCGCGCCGAGCAGGCAGAAGGCGATGCGGGCGAGCGCGAACGCGCGGGCGTCGCCCACCAGGTCGGTGAGGGCCGCGAACGGCGAGAGCGC
This sequence comes from Amnibacterium endophyticum, assembly GCF_042680685.1. Taxonomy (NCBI): domain Bacteria; kingdom Bacillati; phylum Actinomycetota; class Actinomycetes; order Micrococcales; family Microbacteriaceae; genus Amnibacterium; species Amnibacterium endophyticum. The sequence goes on from NZ_JBHUEA010000006.1 coordinate 63,289, forward strand.
GAGCAGCACCCCCGGCGGCTGCAGGAACAGCACGTCGCGGTAGGGCAGCCGCCCGTGCAGCAGCGCCACCGCGGTCGAGAAGTGGACGCCGTCGTCGTACGTGCCGACCGCGAGGTAGCCCATGCGGTGCAGCACGTCGAGCCGGAGCAGCGCGGCGGGCACGGCGACGGCGAGGCCGAGCAGGACGAGTCGCACCGGTCGAGCGGAGGCGACGCTGCGGAGGGTCGCGGTGCGCACGCTCCAAGGGTGTCGCATCGGCCGGGTCGGGATCGCGCGCAGCGCTGTCGGGGGCGCTCTCTACACTTCCCGGGTGCCGATCTCGCGGGTGGGGACCAACGCCAAGCTGAGCGTCAAGGGGGCCCGGGTCCACAACCTGCGGGACGTGGACGTCGAGATCCCGCGCGACTCGCTCGTGGTGTTCACGGGGCTGTCCGGCAGCGGCAAGTCGTCGCTCGCCTTCGACACGATCTTCGCCGAGGGGCAGCGGCGGTACGTCGAGTCGCTCTCGGCCTACGCGCGGCAGTTCCTCGGCCAGGTCGACCGGCCCGACGTCGACTTCATCGAGGGGCTGTCGCCGGCGGTGTCGATCGACCAGAAGTCGACGAACCGCAACCCGCGCTCGACCGTCGGCACGATCACCGAGATCTGGGACTACATGCGCCTGCTATGGGCGCGCATCGGGGTGCCGCACTGCCCGATCTGCGGCGAGGTGATCGCGAGCCAGACGGTGCAGCAGATCGCGGACCAGCTGATGGAGCTGCCCGAGCGCACGCGGTACCAGGTCGTCGCGCCGGTGGTGCAGCAGAAGAAGGGCGAGTTCGCCGACCTGTTCAAGGAGCTGACGGCGAAGGGGTTCGCCCGCGCCGTCGTCGACGGCGAGACGGTGCAGCTCGCCGACGCGAAGCCGCTGAAGAAGTCGTACAAGCACGACATCGCCGTGGTGGTCGACCGCCTCGTGGCGAGCCCGGACCTGCTGACCCGCCTCACCGACTCGCTGGAGACGGCGCTGTCGCTGACCGACGGCGTCGTGCAGGTGAACTTCGTGGACGAGGAGGGGCCGGCCGCGTGGCGCAGCTTCTCCGAGAAGCTCTCCTGCCCGAACAACCACCCGATCCAGCTGACCGACGTCGAGCCCCGCACGTTCTCGTTCAACGCGCCCTTCGGCGCGTGCCCGGAGTGCTCCGGGCTCGGCACGCGGATGGCGGTGGACGCCGACCTGCTGCTCGGCGATCCGAGCCTCTCCATCCGCGAGGGCGTGATCGTGCCGTGGAGCAACCAGGGCAAGCAGCTCTACAACTACTACGAGCGCATGCTCACGGGGCTCGCGCGCGACCTCGGCTTCGACCTCGACAGCCCCTGGGAGGCGCTGCCGGACGACGTGCGCGACGCGGTGCTGCACGGCAACAACTTCGAGGTCCGGGTGCGGTGGAAGAACCGGTACGGCCGCGAGATGACGTACAGCCAGGGCTTCGAGGGCGTGATCCCGTACCTGGAGCGCAACTGGCTGCAGGCCGAGACCGACGTGCAGCGCGCGAAGTGGGCGGAGTACCTCCGGGAGGTGCCGTGCGCGGTGTGCGGCGGCAAGCGGCTGAAGCCCGAGGTGCTGGCGGTGCTCGTCGACGAGCGCAGCATCGCGGACGTCGCGGACCTGTCGATCGCCGACGCGGCCGCCTTCATGGACACCGTTCGCCTCACCGAGCGACAGGCGCGGATCGCGGCGCAGGTGCTGCGCGAGATCCGGGTCCGGCTCGCCTTCCTCACCGAGGTCGGGCTGACGTACCTCACCCTGTCGCGCTCCGCCGGCACGCTCTCCGGCGGCGAGGCGCAGCGCATCCGGCTCGCGACCCAGATCGGCTCCGGGCTGACAGGGGTGCTCTACGTCCTCGACGAGCCGTCGATCGGCCTGCACCAGCGCGACAACCGGCGCCTGATCGACACGCTCGTGAAGCTGCGCGACCTCGGGAACACGCTGATCGTCGTCGAGCACGACGAGGACACCATCCGCACGGCCGACTGGATCGTCGACATCGGCCCCGGCGCCGGCGTGAACGGCGGACGGGTCGTGCACTCGGGCGACTACGACTCGCTGCTCGCCGACCGGGAGTCCGTCACCGGCGACTACCTCGCGGGCAGGCGCGCGATCGCGGTGCCGCACGCGCGCCGGAAGATCGACCGGAAGCGGCGGATCGAGGTCGTGGGCGCGTCCGCCAACAACCTAAAGAACGTGACCGTCGGGTTCCCGCTCGGCGTGATGACCGCGGTGACGGGCGTCAGCGGCAGCGGCAAGAGCTCGCTCGTGAACGACATCCTCTACCGGGTGCTCGCGAACCGGTTGAACGGGGCGCGGAAGGTGCCGGGCAGGCACCGCCGCGTCACCGGCACGGAGGAGCTGGACAAGGTCGTGCACGTCGACCAGGCGCCGATCGGCCGCACCCCCAGGTCGAACCCCGCCACCTACACCGGCGTCTTCGACCGCATCCGCACCCTGTTCAGCGAGACGGTCGAGGCGAAGGCGCGCGGGTACCTGCCGGGCCGCTTCAGCTTCAACGTCAAGGGCGGCCGCTGCGAGCACTGCCAGGGCGACGGCACCATCAAGATCGAGATGAACTTCCTGCCCGACGTGTACGTGCAGTGCGAGGTCTGCCACGGCGCGCGCTACAACCGCGACACCCTGGCCGTGCACTACAAGGGGCGCAGCATCGCCGAGGTGCTCGACATGCCGATCGCCGAGGCGGCGGAGTTCTTCGAGCCGATCACCGCGATCCACCGCTACCTGAAGACGCTCGTCGACGTGGGGCTCGGGTACGTGCGCCTCGGGCAGAGCGCGACCACGCTGTCCGGCGGTGAGGCGCAGCGGGTGAAGCTGGCGACCGAGCTGCAGCGCCGCACCAACGGCCGCAGCGTCTACGTGCTCGACGAGCCGACCACGGGCCTGCACTTCGAGGACGTGAACAAGCTGCTGCAGGTGCTGAACGGGCTGACCGACAAGGGCAACACGATCGTCGTCATCGAGCACAACCTCGACGTGATCAAGAGCGCGGACTGGATCGTCGACATGGGGCCGGAGGGCGGCGCGGGCGGCGGCACGGTCGTGGCAGAGGGCACGCCCGAGCAGGTCGCCGAGGTCGCGGAGAGCTTCACCGGCCGCTTCCTCGCCGAGGTCCTCCCGCAGCCGGCGCTGGCCGCCAGCGCCTGATGGCGGCGCCGAGGACGGGCGAGACCGTCGCCTGGCGGCCGAAGGCGGGGGAGATCCCCACCTCACCGGGCGTCTACCGGTTCCGCGACCCCCGGGGCCGCGTGCTCTACGTCGGCAAGGCGAAGAACCTCCGTGCACGCCTGACGAACTACTTCCAGCCGCTGCGCTCCCTGCACGAGCGCACCCGCCGAATGGTGCTGACGGCCGCGGGCGTCGAGTGGACCGTGGTCGGCACGGAGCTCGAGGCGCTGCAGCTCGAGTACAGCTGGATCAAGGAGTTCTCGCCGCCGTTCAACGTGCAGTTCCGGGACGACAAGTCCTACCCGTACCTCGCGATCACGCTCGGCGACGAGGTGCCCCGGGTGCTGATCACGCGGAACCGGCGGCTGAAGGGGGCCAAGTACTTCGGGCCCTACACGAAGGTGTGGGCGATCCGGGAGACGCTCGACCTGATGCTGAAGGTCTTCCCGGTGCGCAGCTGCTCGGACACCACCTACCGGCGGGCGGAGCTGACCGGGCGTCCCTGCCTGCTCGGCGACATCGGCAAGTGCGCGGCGCCGTGCGTCGGCCGGATCCCGCGTGCGGCGCACCAGGACCTCGCCCAGGACCTCGCGGCGTTCATGGGCGGCGGCGACCGCCGGTTCCGCGCCGACCTGACGAAGCGGATGCAGGAGGCGTCGGCGGCGCTCAACTTCGAGGAGGCCGCACGCGTGCGCGACGCCCTCGGCGCGATGGACGCGGCGCTCGCGAAGACGGCGGTGGTGCTCGGCGAGGACGTGGACACCGACGTCTTCGGCATCGCGGACGACGAGCTCGCCGCGAGCGTCGTGCAGTTCATCGTCCGCGGCGGCCGCATCCGCGGCACGCGCAGCTGGGTGGTCGACAAGGAGCTCGACGTCGCCCTGGGCGAGCTGGTCGAGACGGTGCTGCGGAACGCCTACGACGAGGACGCCTACCCGCCGCGCGAGGTGCTCGTGCCCGAGCTGCCCGACGACGCCGACGAGCTGGGCGTGTGGCTGTCGCAGCGGCGCGCCGAGGGACGCGAGGCGGAGGGGCTGCGCGGGAGCGGCCGCACCCGCCTGCACGTGGCGGAGCGAGGCGAGAAGGCGGCGCTCGCCGAGACGGCGTCGCGGAACGCCGCGCAGGCGCTGATGCTCTACAAGACCCGCCGCAGCGCCGACTTCACGGCGCGCTCGCAGGCGCTGGCCGAGCTGCAGGAGGCCCTCGGGCTCGACGAGGCGCCGCTGCGCATCGAGTGCTTCGACGTCTCGCACCTCGGCGGGACGAACGTCGTGGCCTCCATGGTGGTCTTCGAGGACGGGCTGCCCCGCAAGGGCCAGTACCGGCGGTTCAACGTGGCGAGCACCACCGACGACACCGACTCCATGCGCCAGGTGCTGAGCCGGCGCCTCGCCCACCTCGCCGACGAGGACGCGGCGCCCGCCGTGCAGGGCGAGCGCTTCGCCTACCGGCCGAACCTGCTGCTCGTGGACGGCGGGCAGCCGCAGGTCGCGGCGGCGAAGCGGGCGCTCGACGAGGCGGGCGTCACGGGGATCGCGCTCGCCGGCATCGCGAAGCGGCTCGAGGAGCTGTGGCGGCCCGACGACGACTTCCCCGTGATCCTGCCGCGCAACAGCGACGCGCTCTTCCTGGTCCAGCGGCTGCGGGACGAGGCGCACCGCTTCGCGATCACCCATCAGCGCACGCGGCGGAAGCGCGACATCGCCTCGCAGCTGGGCGAGATCCCGGGGCTGGGGGAGGCGAGGGTGCGGCAGCTGCTGCGGCACTTCGGCTCAGTGGCGCGGCTGCGCGCCGCGTCGGAGGACGACGTGGCCCAGGTGCCCGGGTTCGGCCGCGTCCTCGCGACGTCCGTCGTGCAGCGGCTGCGCGGCGCCGACCCGGAGGCCGACGTGATGGAGGCGGAACCCGACGTCGCGGAGGGCGGCCCGGACGGCCTGGTGCACGAGGCCGAGGGCGCGCCGGAGCCGGCCGCGACCGCCCGCTAGGCTTCAGGCGATCGCATCGCCGAACCCAGGAGCGCGCTCGAGATGGTGGACGCCGCGGAGGCACCGGTCACGACCGGGCAGGACGTCGCGCGCTCGGTGCTCGTCGTGACCGGCATGGCGGGGGCGGGGCGCTCGACCGTCAGCAACGCGCTCGAGGACCTCGGCTGGTACGTCGTCGACAACCTGCCGCCGCAGATGCTCCGGCCGCTCCTCGACCTCGCCGGCCACTCCGACGACCGCCTCGCGCGCGTGGCCGTCGTCGTCGACGTGCGCGGCGGACAGCTGCTGACCGAGCTGCAGGACGCGGGGGAGTCGCCGGGCCCGCGGCCCCAGCTGAAGCTCCTGTTCCTCGAGGCGAACGACGCGGCACTGGTGCGACGGTTCGAGGCGGTCCGCCGGCCGCACCCCCTGCAGGGCGACGGCACCATCCTCGACGGCATCACCGCGGAGCGGACGATGACCGCCGCGGTGCGCGAGCAGAGCGACATCATCATCGACACCTCCGAGCTGAACATCCACCAGCTCGCGAACCTCGTCAACGAGCTGTTCGCCGACGACGACCGGCCGGGCGTGCAGGTGACGCTGACCAGCTTCGGCTTCAAGTACGGGGTGCCCACGGACGCGGACATGGTCGCGGACGCCCGGTTCCTGCCGAACCCGTACTGGGTGCCGGAGCTCCGCCCGCACACGGGCCGCGACGCGGACGTGCGGGACTACGTGCTCGGGCAGCCGGGTGCGCTCGAGTTCGTCGAGCGGTACGCGGACGCGCTCGGGCCGGTGCTCGCCGGCTACCAGCGGGAGAACAAGAGCCACGCGACCATCGCGATCGGCTGCACCGGCGGCAAGCACCGCTCGGTCGCCGTCGTGGAGCGGATCGCGGACCTCATCGCCGCGCAGCCCGGCGTCGCGGTGCGCGTCAAGCACCGCGATCTCGGTCGCGAGTAGCACATCCTCCCGACCCCCGGCCGAGGGGCGCTCGGCGTGCAGCACCCCCGCTCGGATGCGACACTGGTGCGGTCATCGGACGCGCCAGGGGAGGCCGGTCGGGGACGAGACGGGGCAGAGACGGGGAGTCGCGAGCATTGGCACTGACCGCAGAGGTGAAGGACGAACTGACCCACGTCGACGTCGGCAAGACGTCGGTCCGGGCGGCTGAGCTGGCGACGATCCTGCGGTTCTCGGGCGGCCTGCACCTGATCTCCGGACGCATCGCCGTGGAGTCGGAGCTCGACACCCCGCTGCTCGCCAGGCGCGTGCGCCGCGACCTGCACGAGCTGTACGGCGTGCGCAGCGAGATGACCGTCCTCTCGGCGAGCGGGGTCCGGCGCGCGAACCACTACCTGGTGCGCGTCGTCGACGGCGGGGAGACCCTCGCCCGCCAGACCGGACTGCTCGACGCGAAGCGCCGGCCGATCCGCGGGCTGCCGAACCGGCTGACGACCGGGTCGCCCGACGAGATCGAGGCCGTGTGGCGCGGGGCGTTCCTCGCGCACGGGTCGCTCACGGACCCCGGGCGCTCGGCATCGCTCGAGGTCACGTGCCCGGGCAACGAGGCGGCGATGGCGCTCGTCGGCGCCGCCGGCCGTCTGCAGGTGCCCGCGAAGGCCCGCGAGGTGCGCGGCGTGCACCGCGTCGTCATCCGCGACGGCGAGGCCATCAGCGACATGCTCGGCCACATGGGCGCGCGACGCAGCGTGCAGAACTGGGAGGAGCTGCGCCAGCGCCGCGAGGTGCGGGCGAACACCAACCGCCTCGTCAACTTCGACGATGCGAACCTGCGCCGCAGCGCCCAGGCGGCGGTCGCCGCGTGCGCGCGCGTCGAGCGCGCGCTCGAGATCCTCGGCGACACCGTGCCGGACCACCTGCAGTACGCGGGCCGGCTGCGCCTCGACCACCGTGACGCGAGCCTCGACGAGCTTGGGCATCACGCGGACCCGCCGATGACGAAGGACGCGGTCGCGGGCCGCATCCGCCGCCTGCTGGCGCTCGCCGACAAGCGCGCGATCGAGCAGGGCATCCCGGGCACGGAGTCCGCGGTCCCGGCCGAGATCGAGGCCTGAGACCCCGCCGGTCGAGCGCCACCTCTCGCGCCTCGAGCCGGCGCGCGACGCCCCCGCGGGCGGGGGTGCAGCGCTGCGGCCCAGGGTCCTTCAGGGCGACGGGGCCACGATGGGTGCGACCCGTTCAGGAAGGACCACCATGGCCGTCTACACCCTGCCCGACCTGCCCTACGACTACGCGGCGCTGCAGCCGAGCATCAGCGCCCGCATCATGGAGCTGCACCACGACAAGCACCACCAGGCCTACGTGACCGGTGCGAACACGGCGCTCGAGCAGCTCGAGGAGGCCCGCGGCAGCGGGAACCTCGCGAACGTGAACAAGCTCACGCGCGACCTGGCCTTCAACCTCGCCGGCCACGTGAACCACTCCGTCTTCTGGACGAACATGTCCCCGGACGGCGGGGACAAGCCGACCGGCGACATCGCCTCGGCCATCGACGACTTCTTCGGCTCGTTCGACGCCTTCACCGCCCACTTCACGGCGGCCGCGATGGGCGTGCAGGGCTCCGGCTGGGCGGCGCTCGTCTACGACTCGATCGGCAAGCGGCCGATCATCGTGCAGTTCCACGACCAGCAGCAGGACTTCCCGGTCGGCGTCGTGCCGCTGCTGCTGCTCGACGTGTGGGAGCACGCCTACTACCTCGACTACGCCAACGTCCGGGCCGACTACGTGAAGGCCTTCTGGAACGTCGTGAACTGGCAGAACGTCGAGCAGCGCTTCCAGACCGCCCAGAAGCAGACCGAGGGCCTGCTGCTAGCGTGATCGGCGGCGCCGGCCGCCCTCCGCGGCGGCCGGCGCGACGACCATCTCCCGCCATCCGGCGCTCGTCAGACGGAGGACCCGTGACCACCCGCATCGGCATCAACGGCTTCGGCCGCATCGGCCGCAACTACTTCCGCGCCGCGCTCGCCAAGGGCAGCGACCTCGAGATCGTGGCGGTGAACGACCTCACGGACAACCGCGCGCTCGCCCACCTGCTGAAGCACGACTCGACCGCGGGCGCGCTGAAGGAGTCCGTCGAGGTCGACGGCGACCGCATCGTGGTCGACGGCAAGGCCGTGCAGGTGCTCGAGCAGCGCGACCCCGCCCAGCTCGGCTGGGGCGACCTAGGCGTCGACATCGTGATCGAGTCGACCGGCCGGTTCACCAAGGCGGACGACGCCCGCAAGCACCTCGAGGCCGGCGCCAAGAAGGTCATCATCTCCGCGCCGGCGACCGGCGAGGACGGCACGTTCGTGATGGGCGTCAACGAGGGCAGCTACGACCCGTCGTCGATGCACATCCTGTCGAACGCGTCGTGCACGACCAACTGCCTCGCCCCGCTCGCGAAGGTGTTCAACGACGCGTTCGGCATCGAGCGCGGGCTCATGACCACGACCCACGCGTACACGGCCGACCAGAACCTGCAGGACGGGCCGCACAACGACCTGCGCCGCGCCCGCGCCGCCGCCCTCAGCATCATCCCGACGTCGACCGGCGCGGCCAAGGCGATCGGCCTCGTGCTGCCGGAGCTGAAGGGCAAGCTCGACGGCTACTCGCTCCGCGTGCCGGTGCCGGTCGGCTCCATCACGGACCTGACCGTCGAGGCGTCCCGGACCGTGTCGATCGACGAGATCAACGCGGCGTACCAGGAGGCCGCCGAGGGCCCGATGCAGGGCATCCTCAAGTACTCGACCGAGCCGATCGTGTCCGCCGACATCGTCGGCGACCCGCACTCCTCGATCTACGACGCCCCGCTGACGAAGGTCATCGGCAACCAGGTCAAGCTCTACAGCTGGTACGACAACGAGTGGGGCTACTCGAGCCGGCTCGTCGACCTGACCGACTACGTCGCCGCGCGCCTCTGATCGATGGCGCTGCGCACCCTCGACTCGCTGGGTGACCTCGCCGGCCGCCGGGTCGTCGTCCGCTGCGATCTGAACGTCCCGCTCAGGGACGGCCGGATCACGGACGACGGCCGGGTCCGCGCGAGCCTCCCCACGCTCCGCCGCCTGCTCGACGCCGGCGCGACGGTCACCGTCGTCTCGCACCTCGGGCGGCCCGACGGCTCGCCGGACCCCCGCTACAGCCTCGAGCCGGTGGCCGCGCGCCTCGGCGAGCTGCTCGACCGGGAGGTCGGGTTCGTGCCCGGCGCCCCGGGCGATGCGCAGCCGGGCTCGGGCGCGGTGACGGTGCTCGAGAACCTGCGGTTCGACCCGCGGGAGACCAGCAAGAACGCGTCGGAGCGGCGGGCGTTCGCCGAGGCGCTCGCGCGGCACGGCGACGTCTTCGTCTCCGACGGCTTCGGGGTCGTGCACCGCAAGCAGGCGAGCGTGTACGAGCTCGCCGAGGTGCTGCCGAGCGCCGCGGGGCTGCTGATCGCGGACGAGCTCGAGGTGCTCGAGCGCCTGACAGAGCGGCCGGAGAAGCCGTACACGGTGGTCCTCGGCGGATCGAAGGTCAGCGACAAGCTGGGGGTCATCGACCACCTGCTGCCCCGGGTCGACACGCTGCTCATCGGCGGCGGGATGCTCTTCACCTTCCTGGCGGCGCAGGGCCACGCGGTGGGGAAGAGCCTGCTCGAGCAGGACCAGATCCCGACGGTCCGGGAGTACCTGGAGCGCGCCGAGCAGCTGGGCGTCACCCTGCTCGTGCCGACGGACGTGGTCGTCGCCTCGGGGTTCTCCGCGGACGCGGACCACGAGACGGTGGCGGCCGACGCGATCGAGTCGACGGCCTTCGGGGCCGACGGCATCGGCCTCGACATCGGGCCCGAGACGGCCGAGGCGTTCGCGGGACGCATCGCAGGCTCGCAGACCGTGTTCTGGAACGGGCCGATGGGCGTCTTCGAGTTCCCGGCCTTCGCGGCCGGCACCAAGCGGGTCGCGGAGGCGCTCACCGAGACGGCCGGGCTGTCGGTCGTGGGCGGCGGCGACTCCGCGGCCGCCGTCCGGGCGCTCGGGTTCGCCGACGACCGGTTCGGGCACATCTCGACGGGCGGCGGGGCGAGCCTCGAGTTCCTCGAGGGCAAGCGGCTGCCGGGCCTCGAGGTGCTCGGCCGGGAGGGGACGGCATGACCGGAGCGACGGAGCGGCGACCGCTGATCGCCGGCAACTGGAAGATGAACCTGGACCACCTCCAGGGCATCGCGCTCGTGCAGAAGCTCGCGTGGACGCTGAAGGACGCCGGCTTCGACTCCGGCGCCGTCGAGGTCGCGGTCTTCCCGCCCTTCACGGATCTCCGGAGCGTGCAGACGCTGATCGACGCGGACCGCTACGCGCTGGCCCTCGGCGCCCAGGACCTGTCCCCGCACGACTCGGGCGCGTACACGGGCGACGTGTCGGGTGCGTTCCTGAAGGCGCTCGACTGCGCCTACGTGCTGATCGGGCACTCCGAGCGGCGCACGGGTCACGGCGAGGGCGACGAGGTCGTGCGCGCCAAGGTGCAGGCCGCGGTGCGGCACGGCCTCGTGCCGGTGATCTGCGTCGGCGAGACGGAGGCGGAGCTCGAGGAGCACGGCACCAGCGCCGTCCCGGTCCGTCAGACGAAGGCCGCGCTCGAGGGCGTCGCCGCCGGCACGCCCGTGGTGATCGCCTACGAGCCCGTCTGGGCGATCGGCACCGGCAAGGTCGCCACCCCCGAGACGGCCCAGGAGGTCTGCTCGGCGATCCGGAACGCGGTCGCCGAGGCGCTCGGCGATGCAGACGCCGCGGCGACGCGCGTGCTGTACGGCGGTTCGGTGAAGAGCGGGAACATCGCCGGCTTCATGCGGCAGCCGGACGTCGACGGTGCCCTCGTCGGCGGCGCGAGCCTCGATGCGGCGGAGTTCGCGGGCATCGCCCGCTTCCGCGACCACGTCGGCGCCTGACGGCGCCCGCGGCGCCCCGCCCGTCCGCTCCTGCGGATCGGCGGGGCGCCGTTATACTTGTCGCTGCTGGGAACGCGCTGCGACACGGGAAGGAGACCGGCCATGGACATCCTGAGAGCCGTCATGCTCGTGATCCTCGCGGTCACTAGCGTGCTGCTGACGCTGCTGATCCTGCTGCACAAGGGGCGGGGCGGCGGTCTGTCCGACATGTTCGGCGGCGGCGTCACGAGCAACCTGGGCGCCTCGGGCGTCGCGGAGCGCAACCTCAACCGCATCACCGTCGGCCTCGGCCTCGTCTGGTTCGCCAGCGTCGTCGTCCTGGGGCTGATCACCCGCTTCACCGGCGTCTGAGCGCCGCACCGATTTCAGCAGGAGGCACACATGGCGTCTGGCGGCAGTGCGATCCGGGGTTCCCGGGTCGGCGCAGGACCGATGGGGGAGCAGGACCACGGGCACCACGCGGAGCGCGTGGCCGTGTCCTACTGGGACGCGCTCGGCAACGAGACCGTGCGCTACTTCGCGGCGAACCTGCCGGCCGATGAGATCCCGATGACGATCGACTCGCCGTCGAGCGGGCTGCCCGCCGGCCGCGACAAGGCGAACCCGCCCGCGATGCAGAAGACGGAGCCGTACAAGACGCACCTCGCCTACGTGAAGGAGCGTCGGACGGACGAGGAGGCCGCGGTCCTGCTCGAGGACGCGCTGAAGCAGCTGCGCATCCGCCGGGGCAAGATCTCCGCCGACAGCTGACACCGGTCCACGAAGGGCCCCGCGCACCGCGCGGGGCCCTTCGTGCGTCGCGGGCGCCCGCGCCCCGATGGTCGAGGTGCGACGAAGGAGCCTCGAGACCATCAGCACTCGCGGGATCAGCCGGCCTCGAGTCCCTCGGCCGGGAACACCGCCCGTGGGGCCCATCGCTACGGTCGCACCTCCACCAGCGGTGGTGCGGATGCGGGCAGGGGTGGTCTCGAGGCTCGCTACGGTCGCACCTCGACCAGCGGTGTGGCGCGAACGCGGCCGGGGTGGCCTCGAGTCCCTCGGCCGGGAACACCGTCCGTGGGGCCCATCGCTACGGTCGCACCTCGACCAGCGGTGTGGTGCGGATGCGGGTGGGCCGGCGCGGAGCGCTCGGCGCGGACGGGGCCTGCGCAGCAGGTCGCGGCCGCACCGCACAGCACCCGCGGAGGGCGCGAGCGCCCCGGCGGCTCATGCCGCCGAGAGCTCGGCGGAGCGGAGCGGAGCCGAAGCGTCGGTGCCGAGGCCGGCCGAGCGCAGCGAGGCCGGTCACGGCTCCGCCGCTCCGATGGACTCAGTACTGGCTGGCGATGAGGTCGGCGGGCACGTGGCTCGCGGCGTCGCCGTCGATGAAGAAGACGGTGCGGAGGCGGCCCTCGGCGCCGGCGACCGGGACCTCCTCGGGCGATGCTCCGGCGAGGGCGAGGCCGAGCGCCGACGCCTTCTCGGTGCCGGCGAGCACCATCCAGATCCGCTGCGAGCTGTTGATGACGGGAAGGGTCAGGCTGAGGCGGCGCGGGGGCGGCTTCGGGCTGTCCTCGTCTGACACGACGAGGTCCTGGCCGTCGCGGGTGACGCCGTGCTCGGGGAAGAGCGAGGCGATGTGCCCGTCGGGTCCGACGCCGAGGAAGGTGATGTCGAAGCGGGGCACCGGGAGGCGCAGCGCCGGGTCGGCGTGGTCGCGCAGCTCCTGCGCGTACGCCTCCGCGGCGGCGTCGATGTCCTCGATCTCGTCGGAGGCCGGGAACGGGTGGATGTGGTCCTCGGCGGTCGGCAGGTGCTGGAGCAGCGCCTCCCTGGCCTGCACCTCGTTGCGGTCGGGGTCGTCCTTCGGCACGAAGCGCTCGTCGCCCCACCAGAAGTGCACCCGGGTCCAGTCGATCGCGGAACGCATCGGCGACGTCGCGACGGCCTTCTGCACGGCCTCGCCGAGGGTGCCACCGGTGAGGACGACGTTCGCCTCGTGGTGCTCGTCGAGCAGGTCGGTCAGCTTGGTCAGGAACCGGGCCGAGACCGCGGCGACCAGCGCGTCTGCGTCCGGGTGCACGAGCACCCGTCGTTCGTTCGTCATGCTCCTCCTGCGCCCGTCGCCGGGCCTCGGTCGAGTGCGGCGAGCCCGCGGGTGAGCACGTCGCCGTACAGGTCGTCCGGCCCCTGCCTGCGCAGCTCCTCGGCCAGGCAGTCTCGCAGACTCCGCCTCGGCAGCGACACGTCGTGCACCGGCTGGTCGGGCTGCGTGAGGGTGGCGACGTCGGGCACGGCCCGCTCCAGGTGGATCTCGCCGCTCGCCCGCCGCATCCGGACGCCGTGGATGCCGCTCGAGCCGGTGGAGCGGTCGGACAGCACGACTGACACGGGCACCTGCAGCGCCAGGCCGAGCCAGGCGGCGAGCAGCTCCGTGGAGGCCGAGTCGACCGCGCCGGACACCTCGACCGACTCGACCGGCTCGTAGGGCGCCTGGTCGAGCGTGGCCGCGAGCACCGCGCGCCAGAGGGTGAGGCGCGTCCAGGCCAGGTCGGTGTCGCCCGGGCGATAGGTCTCGGCCAGGCGGTCGACGGTCTCCTGCGGGTCCGGATGCGCGGCGGCGTCCGTGATGCGCCGCTGCGCGATGCGGCCGAGCGGCGACTCGGCGACGACCGACGGCGTGTCCGTGCCGGGCCACCACGCCACGACCGGGGCGTCCGGCAGCAGCAGGCCGGTGACGAGCCCCTCCTCGTCGGCGCCGGCGGGCCCGGCGGCGCGCAGGACGATGACCTCGCTGGCGCCGGCGTCGCCCCCGACCCGGATCTGGGCGTCGAGGCGGGGCGCGCCAGCGGGGTCGTCCCGCACGACGGCGACGACCCGCATGGGGTGCTCGCGGGAGGCGTCGTTGGCGGCCTGGATGGCCTCCTCCTCGGTCCCGCTCGTCGTGCTGATGATGAGCGTGAGCACGCGCCCGAGGGCGACCGCGCCGCCCTCGTTCCGCACGTCGACGAGCGCGCGGCTCACCTCCGCGGTTGTGGTGTCGGGCAGGTCGACGATCACGGGCGCCTCCATTGCCGGCCGTCGCGGGCCATGAGGAGATCTGCGGACTCCGGCCCCCAGGTGCCCGGGCGGTACTGCTCGGGGCGACCGGCGGACGCCCAGTAGCGCTCCACCGGGTCGAGGATCTTCCAGGACAGCTCGACCTCCTCGTGCCGCGGGAACAGCGGCGGGTCGCCGAGCAGCACGTCGAGGATGAGCCGCTCGTACGCCTCCGGGCTCGCCTCGGTGAAGGCGTGGCCGTAGCCGAAGTCCATCGTGACGTCTCGGACCTGCATCCCCGCGCCCGGCACCTTGGAGCCGAACCGGATCGTCACGCCCTCGTCGGGCTGGACCCGGATGACGAGCGCGTTCTGCCCGAGCTGCGCGGTCTGGGCCTCGGCGAACAGCTGATGCGGGGCGCGCTTGAACATGACGGCGATCTCCGTCACGCGCCTGCCCAGCCGCTTCCCGGCGCGCAGGTAGAACGGCGCCCCTGCCCAGCGGCGCGTGCCGATGTCGAGCTTCAGCGCGGCGTAGGTCTCGGTGGTGGAGGCGGGGTTCATCCCGTCCTCCTCGAGGAACGCCTGCACGTGCCTGCCGCCCTGCCAGCCCGAGGAGTACTGCCCGCGGGCGGTCGCGGCGCCGAGGTCCTCCGGCAGCCGCACGGCCGACAGCACCTTCTCCTTCTCGGCCCGCAGGTGGGCCGCGTCGAAGGACACCGGCTCCTCCATCGCGGTCAGCGCGAGCAGCTGGAGGAGGTGGTTCTGGATGACGTCCCGGGCCGCGCCGATGCCGTCGTAGTAGCCGGCCCGGCCACCGACGCCGATGTCCTCGGCCATCGTGATCTGCACGTGGTCGACGTGGTTCGCGTTCCAGATCGGCTCGAAGAGCGTGTTGGCGAACCGGAGGGCGAGGAGGTTCTGGACCGTCTCCTTGCCGAGGTAGTGGTCGATGCGGAAGACGCTGTCGGGCGGGAAGACCCGCTCGACGACGTCGTTCAGCTCGCGCGCGGTCGTGAGGTCGGAGCCGAACGGCTTCTCGATGACGACGCGGCGCCAGTGCCCGGGGCGCTGCGTCGACAGCCCCGAGGCCTCCAGCTGCTGGGTCACCTGCGGGAAGTCGCGCGGCGGGATCGACAGGTAGAAGGCGGTGTTGCCCATCGTCCCGCGCGTGCGGTCGAGCTCGTCCAGGGTGTCCCGCAGCCGGTCGAAGGCGGCGGCGTCGTCGAACGTGCCCTGCACGAAGCGGACGCCCTGCAGGAGCTGCTGCCAGACCTCCTCGCGGAACGGGGTCCTCGCGTGCTCCTCGACGGCGTCGTGGACGACCTTCGCGAAGTCCTGGTCGTCCCAGTCGCGACGGGCGAAGCCGACGAGCGCGAACCCCGGTGGCAGCAGCCCGCGGTTGGCGAGGTCGTAGACCGCGGGCATCAGCTTCTTGCGGGCGAGGTCGCCCGTCACGCCGAAGATGACGAGGCAGGAGGGGCCGGCGATGCGGTTGAGCCGCCGGTCCTCGGGGGAGCGGAGCGGGTTGCGGCCGGGGCCGATCGGGACGCTCATGCGGGCACCGGGCAGAGGCCGGGCCCGGCCGGAGCCGGGCCCGGGGCGCTGTGCGGGACCACTCAGCCCTTGCCGAGGGCGCCGGCGACCGTGTCGCTCAGCTCGTGCCAGGACACGATGAACTTCTCGACGCCCTCGCGCTCGAGCTGCTCGGTGACCTCGTCGAGGTCGACGCCGGCCTCCTTCAGCTTCGCGAGGTCCTCGCGGGCCTCGTCGTACTTGTCGACGATCGTGTCGCCCTTGATGTCGCCGTGGTCGGCGACGGCGTCGAGGGTCTTCTCCGGCATCGTGTTGACGACGCCGTGGGTGACGAGGTCGACCACGTAGAACGTGTCGGGCAGGCTCGGGTCCTTCACGCCGGTCGAGGCCCACAGGGGCCGCTGACGGTTCGCGCCCTGCTCCTGCAGCTCGATCGCCCGCTCCGTGCCGAACGCCTCCACGAAGACCTCGTAGGCGAGCCGGGCGTTGGCCACGGCCGACTTCCCCTTCAACGCCTTCGCCTCGTCGGTGCCCGCGGCGTCCAGGCGCTTGTCGATCTCGGTGTCGACCCGGGACACGAAGAACGAGGCGACCGAGTGGATCGTCGAGAGGTCGATCCCCTTCGCGGCGGCCTGCTCGAGCCCGGTCAGGTAGGCGTCGATCACCTTGCGGTACCGGTCCAGCGAGAAGATCAGGGTGACGTTGACGCTGATGCCCTCGGCGATCACCGCCGTGATCGCCGGGAGACCCTCGACGGTCGCCGGGATCTTGATCATCACGTTCGGCTTGTCGATCGTCGACCACAGGCGCTTCGCCTCGGCGATGGTCGCGTCGGTGTCGTGCGCCAGCTCGGGCGAGACCTCGATGGAGACGCGCCCGTCGTAGCCGTGCGAGGCGGTGAAGACCTCGGTGAAGATCTCCGCCGCGTCGCGGACGTCGCGCGTGGTGATGTCGAAGATCGCCTGGTCGACGTCCCCGCCCTTCGCCTTGATCTCCTCGACCTGCTCGTCGTAGGACTCGCCCTTGGCGAGCGCGGCCGCGAAGATCGTCGGGTTGGTGGTCACGCCGACCACGTTCTTCTCGGCGATCAGCTGCTGCAGGTTGCCGCTGGTGATGCGCTCCCGCGACAGGTCGTCGAGCCAGATGCTCACGCCGGCGCGCGAGAGCGCGGCGGTGTTGGAGTCGGTTGCGGTGTCGCTCTCGGTGATGCTCATTCGTGCTCCTTGTCCGTCTGCTGGAACCGGCTCAGCGGCCCAGCGATTCCTTGGCCGCGGACACGACGTGCTCCGCGGTGATCCCGAACTCCTGCAGCAGGAAGTCGCCGTCCGCGCTGGCACCGAAGTGGTCGATGCCGACCGCACGGCCCTGCTGACCGATGTACTTGGCCCAGCCCAGGGTGGCGCCGGCCTCGACCGCGACGCGGGCGGTCACGGCCTTCGGCAGCACGTGCTCCTTGTACTCGTCGCTCTGCTCGTCGAACCACTCGAGGCAGGGGGCCGACACGACCTGCGCGTCGATGCCCTCGTCCGCGAGGCGCTGGCGCGCGTCGACGGCGACCTGCACCTCCGAGCCGGTGGCGATGAGGATGACGTCCGGCGTCCCGTTCTTCGCGGCGGCGAGGACGTAGGCGCCCTTCGCGACGCCGTCCGTCGACGCGAAGACGTCGCCGGAGGCCTCGCCGTCGCCGCGCTCGAACACCGGCAGGTTCTGGCGGCTGAGCGCGAGGCCCGCGGGCCCCATGCGGCGGGACATGACCTGCTTCCAGGCGGCCGCGGTCTCGTTCGCGTCGCCCGGGCGGATGACGTCGAGCTGCGGGATCATCCGGAGGCTCCAGAGTTGCTCGATCGGCTGGTGGGTCGGGCCGTCGCCGCCGAGCGCCACCGAGTCGTGCGTCCAGACGTAGATCGTCGGGGCCTTCATCAGGGCCGCGAGGCGGACCGCCGGGCGCATGTAGTCGCTGAAGATCAGGAACGTCGCGCCGAAGACGCGCGTGTTCCCGTGCAGCACGATCCCGTTCAGGATGTTGCCCATCGCGTGCTCGCGGATGCCGAAGTGGAGCACGCGGCCGTACGGGTCCGCCTTCCACATCGCCGTCCCGCGCTCGGGCGGCAGGAAGCTGCCGTAGCCCTCGATGGTCGAGTTGTTCGACTCGGCGAGGTCGGCCGAGCCGCCCCAGAACTCGGGCACCTTCGGCGCGATCGCGTTGATGACCTTGCCGGAGGCCACGCGGGTGGAGACCGCCTTGCCGGCCGGGAAGACGGGCAGCTCGTCGAACGCGTCCTCCGGCAGGTCGCCCGCGAGCACGCGGTCGAGCAGCGCCTTGCGCTCCGGGTTCGCGCCCGCCCACGCGTCGAAGCCCTGCTGCCACTCGGCGTGCTGCTGCTGCCCGCGCTCGACCGCCTTGCGCGCGTGCTCGAGCACCTCGGGCTCGACGTGGAACGACTGCTCCGGGTCGAGCTCCAGCGCCTCCTTCAGGCCCTTGATCTCGGCGTCGCCCATGGCGGAGCCGTGGATCTTGCCCGTGTTGCGGAGCGTCGGGGAGGGCCAGCCGATGATCGTCTTCAGCACGATGATCGACGGCTTGTCGGTGACCCGCTGCGCCTCGAGGGTGGCGGCGTGGAGCGCCTCGACGTCCTCGTGGTACTCCTCGCCGGCCTTCCAGTCGACGACCTGCACGTGCCAGCCGAGCGCCTCGTAGCGCAGGGCGACGTCCTCCGACAGGGCGATGTTGGTGTCGTCCTCGATGGAGATCTGGTTGTCGTCGTAGAACAGGATCAGGTTGCCGAGCTGCTGCGTGCCGGCGAGCGAGGAGGCCTCGTTGGTGACGCCCTCCTCGATGTCGCCGTCACCGGCGATCACGTAGACGTAGTGGTCGAAGGGGCTCTCGCCCGCCGCGGCGTCCGGGTCGAAGAGCCCGCGCTCGAAGCGGGACGCGTACGCGAAGCCGACCGCCGCGGCGAGGCCCGAGCCGAGCGGGCCGGTGGTGATCTCGATCCCGTCGGTGTGGCCGTACTCCGGGTGGCCCGGCGTCTTCGAGCCGTACTGGCGCAGCTGCTGCAGGTCCTCGATCTCGAGGCCGTAGCCGCCGAGGAAGAACTGGATGTACTGCGTCAGCGACGAGTGGCCGTTCGACAGGATGAAGCGGTCGCGCCCGAGCCAGGTGGAGTCGGACGGGTCGCGGCGCATCACCTTCTGGAACAGCAGGTAGGCGAGCGGCGCGAGGCTGATGGCGGTGCCGGGGTGGCCGTTGCCGGCCTTCTGCACGGCGTCCGCGGCGAGTGCCCGCGTCGTGTCGACCGCCTTGCGGTCGAGCTCCGTCCATTCGAGGGTGCCTTCACGCGTCTGCAGGTCGGTCACGACGATCCTTCCGTCGGTGGATACGTAAGCGGTGGCTGAGCGAGCGCCGAACACCGAGTCTATTGATGGCGTGACGCTGCCGAACGACCACTCGATGGTGTCCCCTCCGCTTGTGCGCCCGCTTCGAGGCCCGCCCGATTCCCATAGAATTGCCACCAGTGAGCACCGCAGTCGAGGCGTCGGAGGGGCAGGTCGCCAACGGCGACGGGTCCCGCTCCGTGCCGTTCCGTCGTCAGGTCCGCGGCTACGTCGCGCTGATGAAGCTGCGGGTGGTGGAGCTGCTGCTGGTCACCACGGTGCCCGTGATGCTGCTCGCCGCCGGCGGCGTCCCCGACCTGCGCGTCGTCGCGGCGACGCTCGTCGGCGGCACGCTCTCGGCGGGTGCGGCGAACGCGTTCAACATGGTCATCGACCGCGACATCGACCGCGTGATGCACCGGACCCGGCACCGGCCGCTCGTCACGGGCGACCTGACGCCGCGGCAGGCCGTGGTCTTCGCGACGCTGCTCACCGTCGCCTCGACCCTGCTGCTCGGCTTCGGCGGCACGTGGCTCGCGGCCGCGCTCTCGGTCGGCGCGATCGCCTTCTACGTCGTCGTCTACACGATGTGGCTCAAGCGCCGCACGAGCCAGAACATCGTCTGGGGCGGCCTCGCCGGCTGCTTCCCGGTGCTGATCGGCTGGGCCGCGGTCACCGGGTCCCTGTCGCCGGCGGCCTGGGTGCTGTTCGCGGTGATCTTCCTGTGGACCCCGCCCCACTACTGGCCGCTGTCGATGCGGTACCGGGAGGACTACTCCTCGGTCGACGTGCCGATGCTCGGCGCGGTGCGCACCCCCGCGCAGGTCGGACTCCAGACGGTCCTGTACGCCTGGGCGACGCTGGCCTGCTCGCTGCTGCTGATCCCGGTCGCCGGGATGGGGCCGCTCTACGCGGTGGTCGCGCTCGCGGCCGGCGGGTGGTTCGTGCTCGAGACCCACCGGCTCTACGCGAGGGCCGTGGCCGGCGAGCGCGTCGCGCCGATGCGGGTCTTCCACGCGAGCATCGGATCGCTCTCGCTGCTCTTCATCGGCATCGCGGTCGACGCCCTGCTCCACTGAGCCGCGCCCGCGTCCGGGCGTCGACGGCGGGTCCGGGCGTCAGTGGCGGATCCGGGCGCGATCGGACAGCCGTTCTCGCCCGGATGTGCCGATGCCGCCCCATCCGCGCCCGGCTCCTTGCGCGGGCGGCTTCCGACCGCCCGGGCGGCTGGATGCGCCCGTCCTGTCGCAGCTCGCCCGGCCGGCGGGTGAGCGGGCGCCTGGAAGTCCTGTGGGTCGCCTTCCCGTGCCCCGGCTGACCGCGGACGACCGCGGGCCGGGGCGGTCTCGAGGCTCCGCTGCGCTCCGCACCTCGACCAGCGGGGGTGCGCGCCCGCCCGGCGCGGGAGCGGTCCGACCGGGCTGGGCGGCGCGTCAGGCCTCGATGCGCTCCGGGCGCTCCTCGAAGACGTCCGCGACGGGGCGCCGCAGGTGCACCACGACGTTCGCGGCGGCGGCGGTCAGGCACGCTGCGAGGAAGACGTGCACGATCACGACGCCCGCGTTCCAGTCGAGCGCGACCTGCGTCACCCCGACGGCGATCTGCAGGGCCTCGACGGTGAGCAGCAGCGTCGCCGGGCGCTGCAGCGGGAGGCGCCGCGCGGTGCTCCAGACGACGAGCGCCGCCGTCAGCGCGAACAGCACCCACGCCGAGGTCTCGTGGACCCCGACCAGCACCGTCGCGTCGAGGCCGTTACGGGCGGACGCCGCGTCGCCGGCGTGCGGGCCGGAGCCCGTCGTCAGGATCCCGAGCAGCACCACCACGGCGGTCACGGGGGCGATCGCGACCCCGAGGGCGGCGAGCGGAGCGGGCACGGCGAGCACCCGCTCGCCCGGGCCGGTGCGCACCCGGTGCAGGAAGACCGTCATCACCACGACGAGCGCGAGGGAGATCAGCAGGTGGGCGGCGACGGTCCACGGGTTGAGCCCCGTCCAGACCGTGATGCCGCCGAGGACGGCCTGCGCCGGGATGCTCAGCAGCTGCACGAGGGCCGGCCACCAGAGGTCGCGGCGGCGCTTCCGCATCCGCCACACGGCGGCCAGCGTGAGCACGGCGACCGCGACGAGCGCGAAGGTGAGCAGCCGGTTGCCGAACTCGATGACACCGTGCACGCCCATCTCCGGCGTGGTCGTGAAGGAGTCCGCGGTGCAGCGGGGCCAGGTCGGGCAGCCGAGTCCGGAGCCCGTCAGCCGGACCGCCGCGCCCGTGCCCACGATCAGGATCTCGGCGACGAGGGACGCGACGGCGGCGACGAGCACCCGCCGTCCCGTGCCCTCGGGCAGGGGGCGGCGGCGAGGGGGTGCGGCTGGGCTGGTGAACACGGGCGGGGACGCCTCCGGGAGGTCGCACGGCGGTAGAGTCGGCGGTCGGCCGGCACCGGTCCTGGAGCCGATCCGGGTCCGCCGGCCGCGAGCCCGACCGGGTGCGGCCTGGGCTGCGACACGAATCGTACGGCCGCGCCGGCGATGGAATGCGCTCGGCGTCCGCCGGGTTCACCTGAAGCGACGAGAGGAGCACCGACGTGTCAGACGTGCTGATCGACCGCCCAGAGCTGGAGGGCCTCGGGGTCTACGAGTTCGGCTGGGCCGACTCCGACTCCGCCGGGGCCTCCGCGAAGCGCGGACTCTCCTCCGCCGTCGTGGAGGACATCTCGCGCCGCAAGGCCGAGCCCGAGTGGATGCTGAAGAACCGGCTCAAGGGGCTCTCGATGTTCGAGCGCAAGCCCATGCCGACCTGGGGCGCCGACCTGTCCGGCATCGACTTCGACAACATTAAGTACTTCGTCCGCTCCACCGAGCGCCAGGCGCAGACGTGGGAGGACCTGCCGGAGGACATCCGGAAGACCTACGAGCGGCTCGGCATCCCCGAGGCCGAGCGCCAGCGCCTCGTCGCGGGCGTCGCCGCGCAGTACGAGTCCGAGGTCGTCTACCACCAGATCCAGGAGGAGCTGGAGGCCAAGGGCGTCATCTTCATGGACACCGACACGGCCCTGCGCGAGCACCCCGAGTTCTTCACGGAGTACTTCGGCACCGTGATCCCCGCGGGCGACAACAAGTTCGCGTCGCTGAACACGGCGGTCTGGTCGGGCGGCTCCTTCGTCTACGTGCCGAAGGGCGTGCACGTCGACATCCCGCTGCAGGCCTACTTCCGCATCAACACCGAGAACATGGGCCAGTTCGAGCGGACGCTGATCATCGCCGACGAGGGCTCGTACGTGCACTACATCGAGGGCTGCACGGCGCCGATCTACAAGAGCGACTCGCTGCACTCCGCGGTCGTCGAGATCGTCGTGAAGAAGGACGCCCGCGTCCGCTACACGACCATCCAGAACTGGTCGAACAACGTCTACAACCTCGTCACCAAGCGCGCGATCGCGCACGAGGGCGCGACGATGGAGTGGGTCGACGGCAACATCGGCTCCAAGGTCACGATGAAGTACCCGTCGATCTACCTGGTGGGCGAGCACGCCAAGGGCGAGACCCTCTCGGTCGCCTTCGCCGGGCCCGGCCAGCACCAGGACGCCGGCGCGAAGATGGTCCACATGGCGCCGCACACGCAGTCGTCGATCGTGTCGAAGTCGATCGCGCGCGGCGGCGGCCGGGCGGGCTACCGGGGCGAGGTGCGGGTCGACCCGAACGCGCACCACTCCGCGAACACCGTCCGCTGCGACGCGCTGCTCGTCGACACGATCAGCCGCTCCGACACGTACCCGGCCATCGACATCCGCGTCGACGACGTGCAGCTCGGCCACGAGGCGACGGTCTCGAAGGTGTCCGAGGAGCAGCTCTTCTACCTGATGAGCCGCGGCATGCCGGAGGACGAGGCGATGGCGATGATCGTCCGCGGCTTCATCGAGCCGATCGCGCGCGAGCTGCCGATGGAGTACGCGCTCGAGCTGAACAAACTGATCGAGATGGGCATGGAAGGGAGCGTCGGCTAGATGGCGCGGACCCCAGCGAAGGACGCGGAGTCCACCGACGTCGTCGACTCGCTGTCGACCGACCCGGTGCACCCCGCGACCGGCGACGACATCGAGGACGTCACCGGCACGGGCGGCCGTCCGGCGATCGTCGCGGACGCGACGTCCGGCCACGGCGTCGTGCCGGTGCAGACGCGCAACGCGCGCTTCAGCTCCACCGACGTCGCCGACTTCCCGGCCGTCACCGGCCGCGAGGCGGTCTGGAAGCTGACGCCGGTCGCGGAGCTGCAGGACCTGATCGACGGCGACCTCGACGGCGGCCGCTACGACGTCGAGACGACCGCCGACGGCGGCGCCTCCGTGTCCTGGGTCGGCCGGGACGACGAGCGCATCGGCACGGCGGGCATCCCGGAGGACCGGGCCGCGGCGAACGCCTGGTCGTCCTTCGAGGAGGCGCTGGTCGTCGAGGTCCGCGGCGAGGAGCCCTCGGCCGCGACGGTCCGACGGGCCGCGCTCGGTGCGGCGCCCCGCGCCGCGCACACGATCGTCGACGCGGCGCGGTTCTCGAAGTCGGTCGTGGTGCTCGACAACGCGGGCGACGCGCGGCTCGCGGAGAACGTCGAGATCCTCGTGCGCGACGGCGCCGACCTCACCGTCGTCACGGTGCAGGACTGGGACGACGACGCGCGCCACGTGGCGAACCACTTCGCCCGGGTGGGCCGCGACGCGCGCCTGAAGCACGTCGTGGTCTCCTTCGGCGGCGGCGTCGTGCGCGTGAACCCCTCCGTGACGCTCGCCGGCTCCGGCGCCGACGGCGAGCTGCTCGGCGTCTACTTCGCCGATGCGGGACAGCACCTGGAGAGCCAGGTCTTCCTGTTCCACCAGGCGGACCACACGAAGGGCCGGGTCGAGTACCGGGGCGCGCTGCAGGGCGAGGGTGCGCACACGGTGTGGATCGGGGACGTGCTGATCGGCCCCGACGCGACCGGCACCGACTCGTACGAGCAGAACCGCAACCTGGTGCTCACCGAGGGCACGCGCGCCGACTCGATCCCGAACCTCGAGATCGAGACGGGCGACATCGAGGGCGCCGGGCACGCCTCGGCGACCGGTCGCTTCGACGACGAGCAGCTCTTCTACCTGCAGGCGCGCGGAATCCCGGAGGACCAGGCGCGCCGGCTCGTGGTCCGCGGCTTCCTCGCCTCCATCGTGCAGAAGATCGGCGTGCCCGAGCTGCAGGAGCGGCTGCAGGAGGCCGTCGAGGCGGAGCTGGCCGGCGAGGCCCGCCCGTGACCGCCGAGCGCGTCTGCGGGGTGGACGACCTGGAGCAGGACACCGCCCTGCGGGTCGTCGTCGGCGGCGTGCCCGTCGCCGTCGTGAAGGACGGCAGCGGGAACGTCTTCGCGATCGGCGACACCTGCACGCACGGTGACATCTCGCTGTCCGAGGGCTTCGTCGAGGCCGACACCCTCGAGTGCTGGGCCCACGGCTCCAAGTTCTCCCTCACGAGCGGGCGCCCGCTCACCCTGCCGGCCTACCAGCCGGTACCCGTCTTCCGAGTCACCGTGGAGGGCGGCGACGTGCTCGTCGACCCCACCCCGGTGCCCGCCTCCTCGCTGCCCGAATAGGGCAGCGATCACCACAGCGCCCTCCTGACGGAAGGAACCCGATGTCCACCCTCGAGATCCGCGACCTGCACGTCTCCATCGAGACCGAGCAGGGCACGAAGCCGATCCTCCGCGGCGTCGACCTGACGATCCGCACCGGCGAGACCCACGCCGTGATGGGCCCGAACGGCTCCGGCAAGTCGACGCTCGCCTACACGATCGCGGGCCACCCGCGGTACCAGGTCGACTCCGGGTCGATCACGCTCGACGGCGAGGACGTCCTCGCGATGAGCGTCGACGAGCGCGCCCGCGCCGGCCTCTTCCTCGCGATGCAGTACCCGGTCGAGATCCCCGGCGTCACCGTGAGCAACTTCCTGCGCACCGCGAAGACCGCGATCGACGGGCAGGCGCCCGCCATCCGCGGCTGGGTGAAGGACGTCCGCGAGTCGATGGACAACCTGCGCATGGACCAGGCCTTCGCGGAGCGCAACGTCAACGAGGGCTTCTCCGGTGGCGAGAAGAAGCGCCACGAGATCCTCCAGCTCGAGCTGCTGAAGCCGCGCATCGCCGTGCTCGACGAGACCGACTCCGGGCTCGACGTCGACGCGCTGAAGATCGTGTCCGAGGGCGTGAACCGGGCGAAGTCCTCGTCCGACCTCGGCGTCCTCCTGATCACGCACTACACGCGGATCCTGCGCTACATCCGCCCCGACTTCGTGCACGTCTTCGTGAACGGCCGGGTCGCGGAGGAGGGCGGCGCCGAGCTCGCCGACCGGCTCGAGGACGAGGGCTACGACCGCTACCTCACCGCCGCGGCGACGGCCTGACGATGGCCACGCCGCTCGCGCCCGAGCGCTTCGACGAGCTGCAGGAGGCGCTGAAGGACGTCGTCGACCCCGAGCTCGGGGTGAACGTCGTCGACCTCGGCCTGATCTACGACCTCGGCTGGGACGACGAGAACGACGCGCTCGTCATCAACATGACGCTCACCTCGGCCGGCTGCCCGCTGACGGACGTCATCGAGGACGAGACCGCGCAGGCGCTCGACGGGCACGTCGAGCGGTTCCGCATCAACTGGGTCTGGATGCCGCCGTGGGGCCCGGAGCGGATGACGGACGACGGCAAGGACATGATGCGGGCGATCGGCTTCCAGATCTGACCCCTGCTCGACCCGCAGGCGCCTGCTCGATCGGTGTCCGTGCTGCTCCGACGACGTCGGAGCAGCACGAGCACCGACCGATGCGATCAGCCGCGGAGGCGGGTCGCCCCGCGCCAGGCGAGCGGCAGCAGCAGGCCGGCCGCGACCGCCTTCACCAGGTCGCCCGCGAGGAACGGCACGAAGCCGGCGCCCCACACCGCGGCGGCGAGCGAGTCGTAGCCGAGCGCCCCGTGCCACACGGACGGGCCGAGCCGGCCGAGCACCGCCGCGAGCCAGGGCAGGCCGAAGGCGTACATCACGGCGGTGCCGGCGAGGAACGAGACGACCGTGCCGACGACGCGGCGGTCCCACGCGCGTCGCGCGAGCCCGCCGACCAGCGCCGCCGCGACCACGAAGCCCACGACGTAGCCGCCCGAGGTGAGGGCGAAGAGGCTGCCCGAGGCGCCCCCGGCGAAGACCGGCAGCCCCAGGACGCCGACCGCCAGGTAGAGCGCCATCGAGAGCGCCCCGCGCAGCGGTCCGAGCACCGTGCCGACGAGCAGCACCCCGAACGTCTGCCCCGTCATCGGCACCGGCCACATCGGCACCGTCAGCTGCGCGAGCCCCGCGGTGAGCGCCGCGCCGGCCACCACCAGCGCGGCGTCGACGGCGAGCGAGCGGGGCAGCACGCGGTCGACGAGGACCGGGCGCACAAGGGCGGGCGAGAACGACGACACGGGGCTCCTGACCGGGCGCGGCGGAAGGAGGCCGGCCCCGACCTAAACTAGGGAGTCCGCCGCCACGCGCTCCTGTGCCCGTCGCACACGCCTCCGGCGGAATCGTCGTCGATCCCCTCCAAGGAGCTCGCTCTGCTCGCCGTGCATGATCTCGAGATCACCGTCGGCGCCCGCCGGCTGATGGCGGACGTCGAGTTCCGCGTCTCCGCGGGGGACAAGGTCGGGCTGGTCGGCCGCAACGGCGCTGGCAAGACCACCCTGACGAAGACCCTCGCGGGGGAGACGCAGCCGACCGCGGGCCGGATCGAGCGGTCGGGGGAGATCGGCTACCTGCCGCAGGACCCGCGGGCCGGCGACCCGGAGCAGCTCGCCCGCACCCGGATCCTCGACGCCCGCGGGCTCGGCTCGCTGCAGCTGCAGATGGCCGAGGCGACCGAGCGGATGGGCTCCGACGACCAGGCGGTCGCGCAGAAGGCGATCAACCGCTACGCGCGGCTGGAGGAGGAGTTCACCGCGAAGGGCGGGTACGCCGCGGAGGCCGAGGCCGCCTCCATCTCGTCGAACCTCGCCCTGCCGGACCGGATCCTCGACCAGCCGCTCCGCACCCTCTCCGGCGGCCAGCGCCGGCGCATCGAGCTCGCGCGGATCCTGTTCAGCGACGCCGGCACCCTGATCCTCGACGAGCCGACGAACCACCTCGACGCCGACTCGATCATCTGGCTGCGCGAGTTCCTGAAGACCTATCGCGGCGGCGTCATCGTGATCAGCCACGACGTCGACCTCGTCGGCGAGGTCGTCAACCGGGTGTTCTACCTCGACGCGAACCGGCAGGTGCTCGACGTCTACAACATGGGCTGGAAGCAGTACCTGCGCCAGCGGGAGACGGACGAGCAGCGTCGCAAGCGGGAGCGGCAGAACGCGGAGAAGAAGGCGTCCGCCCTGCAGCTGCAGGCCGCCAAGATGGGCGCGAAGGCGACGAAGGCCGTCGCCGCGCAGAACATGGTGCGCCGCGCGGAGCGGCTGCTCTCCGGCCTCGAGGAGGTCCGCCAGGTCGAGCGGGTGGCGAAGCTGCGCTTCCCCGACCCGGCGCCGTCGGGGAAGACGCCGCTGATGGCGAGCGACCTGTCCAAGTCCTACGGCTCGCTCGAGATCTTCTCCGCGGTCGACCTCGCGATCGACCGCGGCAGCAAGGTGGTGGTGCTCGGGCTGAACGGCGCCGGCAAGACGACGCTGCTGCGCATCCTCGCGGGGGTCGACCGGCCCGACACCGGCCAAGTGGAGCCCGGGTACGGCCTGCGCATCGGCTACTACGCGCAGGAGCACGAGACCATCGACGTCGCGCGGTCGGTGCTCGAGAACATGCTGTCCGCCGCGCCCGCGCTGTCGGCGACGGAGGCCCGCCGGGTGCTCGGCTCGTTCCTGTTCACCGGGGACGACGGCGACAAGCCAGCGGGCGTCCTGTCCGGCGGCGAGAAGACGCGGCTCGCGCTCGCGATGCTCGTGGTGTCGGCAGCGAACGTGCTGCTGCTCGACGAGCCGACGAACAACCTCGACCCCGCCAGCCGCGAGGAGATCCTCGGGGCGCTCGCGAACTACAGCGGCGCGGTGGTGCTCGTCAGCCACGACGAGGGGGCCGTGGAGGCGCTGAACCCGGAGCGCGTGCTGATCATGCCCGACGGCACGGAGGACCACTTCAACGCGGACTACCTGGACCTGATCTCGGTCAGCTGACCGGCCTGCGGCGGTCCTCCCCGCCGACGGGCAGCTCCTCCAGGGCGTCCTCGACGGCCTCGTCGGAGGGCGCGCGGCGGGACCGGCGCACGGCGGCCCGCGCGTCCGCCGCGAGGATGACCTCGTCGCCGGCGTCCTGCAGCTCGCGGCGCACGGACCACGCGAGGGCGAGGAAGCCGAGCATCGCGAAGAGGATCCACTGGATCGCGTAGGAGAGGTGCGTGCCCTCGTCCACGCCGGTCTGGGTGTCCGGAACGATCCGCGACGGCACCTCGGCCGGCTGGGGGGACTCGGACGCGACCTGGCCGTACGCGCCCGTGTAGGTCGGAGCGCCGACGTCGCGGGCGACCTGCTGCAGGTCGATGGACGGGATCTGCCCCGCCGGAGCGGTGCGGCCCGCGAGCGGCCCCTCGTCGCCCTGCAGGCGCGCGTCCACGACGACCCGGCCGGACGGCGGCGCGGGCACGCTGTCCGGCGCGTCCTGCGTCGTGCCGACCGACACCCAGCCGCGGTCGAGGACGAGGACGTCCCCATCGTCGAGGCGGAACGGGGTCAGCACCTCGAACCCCGGGTTCCCGTCCTGCACCCGGTTGCGCACGAGCAGCTGCCGGTCGGTGAGGTACTCGCCCGAGACGCGCACGGTCCGCCAGCGCTCGCCGGGGTCCCATGCCGTCAGCGACGGCAGGAGCTCGGCGAGCGTCGCGGGAGGAGCGGTCGTGTTCGCGGCGATCAGCGCGCTCGCCTGCGCGGTCTCCTCGCGCCGCGCGAACTGCCACCACGACAGCAGCCCGCAGCCGATCGCGAAGCCGATGACGAGCGCGAGCGAGCGCCGCCACCGGCCGTTCGAGACCAGGGCGGCCGCGATCCTGCCGACCTGCCGCACGAGTCGGTCAGCGTACCGGCTCGACCGGACGCACCTGCAGCGGGAAGGCGCGGGCGCGCAGGAAGTCGGTGAGGAAGGGGACGTGCTCCTCGCACGCGAGCCACGTCTTGCTGCGGTCGCCCGTGTGGATCCGAGGGTTCCGCCAGTCGATCGCGGTGGAGGCCTGCTGCCGGCAGCCGGCGCGCGAGCAGGTGCGGCGCTCCTCCGTCACTCCTGGCGCTGCCACTGCGGCTGCGCCGCACCCGGCGCGGCCTCGGGCTCGGTCGTCGACCACGCCCGAGCGTCGTCCTGCGACGTCCATCCGGTCCCGTCCGAGGGGGAGGACCAGGAGGGCTGGGCGCGCTCCTCGAGCGCGAGCCGGCCCTGCTGCAGCCCGGGGCTGATCGGCGACGTCCCCGCCGCCGACCCCGCGTTGGCGAGGATCACCGCGATGTAGGGCAGCACGACCGCGCCGATGCCGAACACGAGCTTCCACCAGCCCGGCACGAAGAAGACGAGGACGAAGCACGCCGTGCGGATCGACATGGCCGTCGTGTACGCGCGCATGCGCTTCTTGCGGTCCTCGGCGGGGGAGAGGTGGAGGGCAGTCGCGGACTGCACGGCGTTGCGAGTCACAGTGGGGACAACGTACGCCGCCCGGCCGGTGTTCCTCACCGGATCTGTAGGCTCCCGGGAGCCTTCCGGAAGGAGACGCCCCCGTGACCGATGACCCTCAGGCGCCCGCAGGCCGCGTCGTGCTCGTGACCGGCGGCAACCGCGGCATCGGCCGCGCGATCGCCGTCGCGTTCGGCGCAGCCGGCTACCGCGTCGCGATCACCTCGCGCGACGGGTCCGGCCCCGCCGGCGTGCTCGCGGTGCAGGCGGACGTCACCGATGCCGTCGCCCTCGACGCGGCCTTCCGCGTGGTCGAGGCGGAGCTCGGCCCCGTCGAGGTGGTCGTCGCGAACGCCGGCATCACCCGCGACACGCTGCTGCTGCGGATGTCCGAGGACGACTTCGACGACGTGGTCGCCACGAACCTCGGCGGCGCCTTCCGGGTCGTGAAGCGCGCCTCGAAGGGGATGCTGCGCGCCCGCTTCGGGCGCGTGATCCTGATCTCCAGCGTCGTCGGCATGCTCGGCTCCGCAGGCCAGGTGAACTACGCCGCGTCGAAGTCCGCGCTCGTCGGCTTCGCGCGCTCGTTGACCCGCGAGCTCGGCGCCCGCGGGATCACGGCCAACGTCATCGCTCCGGGCTTCATCGAGACGGACATGACGGCCGCCCTGCCGGAAGCGACGCAGACCGAGTACAAGGGCCGGATCCCCGCCAGGCGGTTCGGCACGGTCGACGAGGTCGCGCGGACCGCCGTCTGGCTCGCCTCCGACGACGCCGCCTACATCTCCGGTGCCGTCATCCCCGTCGACGGCGGCCTCGGCATGGGCCACTGACGGCTTCTATATCGCGATAGCTGCCGCCTCGACGTCGTCGAGGCGGCAACTATCGCGATACGAGCGCTTGGTCGACGCCCAGGAGGGCGAGCACCGGACGCATCGACGGGCCGGGCAGCACGACGTCCGCCCGCGCGCGGACCGCGGGCTTCGCCGCGAAGGCGATCGACAGGTCCGCAGCGCCCATCATGAGCAGGTCGTTCGCGCCGTCGCCGATCGCGACCGTCGTCCGCGCCCCGAGCTCGGCCGCCCACTCCTCGAGCGCCGCCCGCTTCGCCTCAGCGTCGATCACCGGCCCCTCGACACGACCCGTCAGCCGCCCCCGATCGACGCCGAGGTCGTTCGCGCGCCAGCGGTCGAGGCCGAGCCGCCGCGCCAGCGGGTCGAGCACCTGACGGAAGCCGCCGGAGACCGCGGCGACCGCGCCGCCGGCGCCGTGCACCGCGGCGATCAGCTCGGGCACGCCGGGGGTGACCGTGATGCGCGCGCCGACCTCCTCGAACACGGAGTCCGGGAGCCCCTCGAGCAGCGCGACCCGGCGGGCGAGGCTCGCGGCGAAGTCCAGCTCGCCGCGCATGGCGGACTCGGTCACCGCGGCGACCTGCGCGCCGACCCCGGCGTGCTCGGCGAGCAGGTCGACGACCTCCTGCTGGATCAGCGTCGAGTCGACGTCGAGCACCACGATCACGCGCGTCACGCGCCCCATGCTGCCAGGGACGTCGATGCCGGGGCCGTCGCGGTCAGGGGAGGACGCGGACGCCCTTCCCGACCACGGTGATCCCGCTGTCGGTCACCGTGAAGCCGCGCTCGCGGTCCCGCTCGTGCTCGACCCCGACCCGGGCGCCCTCGCAGACAACGACGTTCTTGTCGAGGATCGCGCGCTGCACCACCGCGTTCGCGGCCACGCGCACGCGGTCGAACAGCACCGAGTCGATCACCGACGCGTTCGACTCCACGCTGGCCCACGGCCCGAGCACGCTGTTCTGGATGCGCGAGCCGGAGAACAGGGAGCCGGGCGACACGATCGAGTCGTGCACCACGGTGTTGTTGCCGTAGGCGTCGCGGTTGAACTTCGCGGGCGGCGAGTTCAGCGTCTGCGTGTAGATCGGCCAGGACCGGTTGTAGAGGTTGAACACCGGCAGCGCGGACACGAGGTCCATGTGGGCGTCGTAGAACGACTCGATCGTCCCGACGTCCCGCCAGTAGAAGCGGTCGCGGTCGGTCGAGCCCGGCACCTCGTTGCGGTTCAGGTCGTAGACCCCGGCCTCGCCCTTCTCCACGAAGGCGGGGACGATGTCGCCGCCCATGTCGTGGTCGGAGCCGGGGCGATCGGCGTCCTCGAAGAGCTGCTCCACGAGCGCGTCCGCGTCGAAGACGTAGTTGCCCATGGAGGCGAGCACCTCGCCCGGACTGTCCGGCAGCCCCTCCGGGTCCTTCGGCTTCTCGAGGAACTCGCGGATGACCGTCGGGTCGGCCGGGTCCACGTCGATGACGCCGAAGCTGCTCGCGAGCTCGATCGGCTGCCGGATCGCCGCGACGGTCGCCTTCTTGCCCGACGCGATGTGCGCGTCGATCATCTGGCTGAAGTCCATCCGGTACACGTGGTCGGCGCCGACCACGACCACGATGTCGGGGCGCTCGTCGCCGATCAGGTTGAGGCTCTGGAAGATCGCGTCGCCGCTGCCGAGGTACCAGCGCTTGCCGAGGCGCTGCTGCGCCGGCACCGACGCCACGTAGGCGTTCAGCAGGCCCGACAGCCGCCAGGTCTCCGCGACATGGCGGTCGAGGCTGTGCGACTTGTACTGGGTCAGCACGACGATCTGCGTCAGCCCCGAGTTGATGAGGTTCGACAGCGCGAAGTCGATCAGCCGGTACGCACCCCCGAACGGCACCGCGGGCTTGGCGCGGTCCTCCGTCAGCGGCATGAGGCGCTTGCCCTCGCCGCCCGCGAGCACGATGCCGAAAATCTTCTTCGATGGCATGGCGCACACCGTAGTCCCAACGAACGTCCACGTTTCCAGGGAAATCCCCTGTCACGGGCCCCTCTTCGGGTCTGGGGCCGAGGGCTAGGGTGGCGCCGTGCGCGTCGATCTGCTGACGAAGGAGTACCCGCCGGACATCTACGGGGGAGCGGGGGTGCACGCGGCCGAGCTGGTGAAGGCCCTCCGCAGCCGCATGGAGGTGCAGGTGCGCTGCTGGGGCGCGCCGCGCGACGAGGCCGACGTCACCGCCTACCGGACGCCCGGTGAGCTCGCCGGGGCGAACGGGTCGCTCGCGACGCTCGGGGTCGACCTGCAGATGGCGCAGGACGTCGGCGGCGCCGACGTCGTGCACTCCCACACCTGGTACGCGAACGCCGGCGGGCACCTCGCGAAGCTGCTGCACGGGGTGCCGCACGTCGTCACGGCGCACAGCCTCGAGCCCCTGCGGCCCTGGAAGGCCGAGCAGCTGGGCGGCGGCTACCGCATCTCGAGCGAGATCGAGCGCACCGCCTACGAGGCCGCGGACGCCGTCATCGCCGTCAGCCGCGGCATGGGCGACGACATCCTGCGCAGCTACCCGGCCGTCGACCCGGCACGCCTGCACGTCGTCTACAACGGCATCGACCTGTCCGCCTGGAAGCCGAACGACGACCTGGACGTCGTGCGCTCCTTCGGGGTCGACCCCGACCGCCCCACGGTGATCTTCGTCGGCCGCATCACGCGCCAGAAGGGGCTGCCGTTCCTGCTGCGGGCCGTCGCCCAGCTGCCCCCCGAGGTGCAGGTGGTGCTCTGCGCCGGCGCGCCCGACACCCCCGAGATCATGGCCGAGGTCTCCGGCCTCGTCGCCGCCCTCCAGGAGGAGCGCAGCGGGATCGTCTGGATTGAGCGGATGCTGCCGCGCGACCAGCTGACCGCGCTGCTGACCGCGGCCGACGTCTTCGTCTGCCCCTCCGTCTACGAGCCGCTCGGCATCGTGAACCTCGAGGCGATGGCCTGCGGCACCGCGGTGGTCGGCA
Organism: Amnibacterium endophyticum; assembly: GCF_042680685.1. Lineage (NCBI taxonomy): Bacteria > Bacillati > Actinomycetota > Actinomycetes > Micrococcales > Microbacteriaceae > Amnibacterium > Amnibacterium endophyticum. The sequence continues at coordinate 96,827 of NZ_JBHUEA010000006.1, forward strand.
CCGCGACCGGCGGCATCCCCGAGGTCGTCGTGGACGGGGAGACCGGCCGGATCGTGCCGATCGACCAGGTGCAGGACGGGACCGGCACGCCGACCGACCCGGAGCGCTTCGTCGCCGACCTGGCGCGGATCCTGACCGACACGGTGCTCGACCGGGAGACCGCGCGCCGCTACGGCGAGGCGGGCCGCGAGCGGGCCAGGACCGTCTTCGACTGGGACGCGATCGGGGCGCAGACGGAGGAGATCTACCGGTCGCTGATCGCGTAGGCGGCGCGGGCCCGGCGTCCGCCTCGGGCCCTAGGGTGGCCGTATGCCTGTGGTGCTGCAGTTCGACGACGTCTCGCTCACCAGGAACGGCACCACGATCCTCGACCACGTGTCGTGGGCGGTGGACAGCGCCGAGCGCTGGGTGATCCTCGGGCCGAACGGCGCGGGCAAGACCTCGCTGCTGCAGCTCGCGGCCGCGCAGACCCACCCGAGCCGCGGCACCGTGACGGTGCTCGAGGCCGAGATCGGCCGCGTCGACGTGTTCGAGGTGCGGCCGCGCATCGGCTTCGCCTCGAGCGCCATGGCGCGGCGGATCCCCGCGTCGGAGACCGTGCTCGACGTGGTGCTGACGGCGGCGTACTCCGTGACGGGGCGCTGGAGCGAGCAGTACGAGGACATCGACCTGCGGCGCGCGAACCGGGTGCTCGCCGAGTGGCGCCTCGACCACCTGACCGACCGCCGCTTCGGCGACCTGTCGGACGGCGAGCAGAAGCGGGTGCAGATCGCGCGCTCCGTGATGACGGACCCGGAGCTGCTGCTGCTCGACGAGCCGGCGGCGAGCCTCGACCTCGGCGCGCGCGAGGAGCTGCTGCAGCTGCTCGGCGGGTACGCAAGCGCGCCGGCCGCGCCCGGCATGGTGATGGTCACCCACCACGTCGAGGAGATCCCGGTCGGCTTCACGCATGCGCTGCTGCTGCGCCGCGGTGCCGTCGTCGCCGCGGGCCCGATCGCCGAGACGATCACGGCCGAGCGCATCGAGGAGACGTTCGGGCTGCCGGTGGAGATCACCGAGCGCGACGGCCGCTACGCCGCCCGCGCAGTCGTCGAGGTCTGAGCTCCTCCTTCCCGGAGCGCGCGGCCCGCGACCGGCTTCGCCGGCCCCGTCCCGCGTGCTTCGCCTCCGCTGCGCTGCGGCGGGCTCTCGGCGGCGGAGGCGGAGTCCGTCAGCAGGAACGGTCACCGTCAGCAGGAGGAGCGGGGCTGCTGGTTCCTGCTGGACGTCGTCGTTCCTGCTGTCGGGGTCGGTGCTGCCGCCTCGAGCTCGACGGGCGGAGCGCCCCGGCCACTGCTGCGTCGCTCTGGTAGCATCGACGGTCGGCCGCCAGGCGGCCCTCCGCCGCGGCTCCGCCCGGCCACCGACTCGTTCTCGATCCGAAGAGGTCCAACGCCATGAAGTCCGGCATCCACCCCGAGTACCGCCCCGTCGTCTTCCGCGACCTCGCCAGCGGCGAGACGTTCCTCACGAGGTCGACGGCCGGCAGCGGCAAGACGATCGAGCTGGACGGCGAGACCTACCCGGTCATCGACGTCGAGATCTCGTCCGCGTCGCACCCCTTCTACACGGGCAAGCAGCGCATCCTCGACAGCGCCGGCCGCGTCGAGAAGTTCAACCAGCGCTTCAAGAACTTCGGTCGCTGACCCGAGCGTTCGTCCGAAGGGCCCCGGTCGTCGACCGGGGCCCTTCGTCGTCCGGGGCCCATCCCGACCGGCTCCATCCGCGGGCGGGGCACTCGGCTCCGATCGACGGATGCGTCAGCGGTGGGGCCAGGCGCCGCTCGTGGTGAACGAGGGGTCGCGCTTCTCGCGCATGTAGGTCTGGAATCGCTCCGCCTGCTCGGCGCACCACCCGATCTGCGCCTCGTGGAGGTCGGCCGCCGACATCGAGAGCTCCGGGCCGAAGCGCCGGGCCATCGCCTGCGCCACGCGTCCCGCCGCGATCGCGTCGGCGCCCGCGTCGTGCGCGTCCGTCAGCGCGACCCCGTACGCCGCCGAGGTCGCCGACAGCGTCCGCTTGCCCTTCCGGTAGCGGTCCAGCGCCTTGTCGATGACGAGCGGGTCCACGACGGGCGCCGCGGTGGAGAGCGGCTCGACCCCGTGGCGCCGCGCCTCGGCCGTGAGCAGGGTCAGGTCGTACGGCGCGTTGTAGACGACGAGCGGGAACCCGCGCGCGAAGACGCTGCGGATCACCGCGAGGATCTCCGGCACCACCTCGCCGGGCGGGCGGCCGAAGCGCCTGGCGCGCTCGGTCGAGACGCCGTGCACCGCGGTCGCCGCGTCCGGGATGTCGACCCCGGGGTCGACGATCCACTCGTGGCGCTCGACGACCTGCCCGAACTCGTCGAGCACTCCTACATGCGCCGTCACGATCCGGGCCGTGCCCGTGTCCACCCCGGTCGTCTCGAGGTCGAAGACCCCCAGCGCCGCCGCCCAGCCGGGCGCCGGCGCCACCTCCTCCACCAGCTCCTCGAGCTCGAAGAGCACGGCGTCCGCCCCCACGTCCGTCACGCGCCGCACGTTAGGGCGCCCCTCCGACAGCCGTCGGACGCCGTGCGCGAGCAGCCCGGCCGTGGCGCCGAGCAGCACGGGCACCGCCACGTCGCGCAGCCGGTCGAGCCTCATGCCGCCAGGGTGCCGCGGGGGTGCGACAGCGGCCGGTTCCTAGACTCGGCCGCGATGAAGATCGTCCCCTCGCCCTACGCGGCGCGTCTCACCCGCACGCCGGTCGTCCAGCACGAGACGGCGGTGGACGGCGTCCGCGCCTCCTGGTGGGAGTACGGCCTGCCGGGGGAGGGCCCGGCCCTGCTGCTCGTCCACGGCTTCCGCGGCGACCACCACGGCCTCGAGCCGGTCGTGGCGTTCCTGCCGGGCGCCCACGTCGTGGCCCCGGACCTGCCGGGGTTCGGCGCCTCCGAGCCGCTGCCCGGCACGCACTCCATCGACGGGTACGCGGCCTGGCTGGCCCGCTTCGCCGCCGAGGTCGGGCTTGGCCCGGAGACCGTCGTCCTCGGGCACTCGTTCGGCTCGATCGTCGTCGCGAAGGCGCTCGCGGACGGGCTGCCCGCCGCCCGGGCCATCCTCGTGAACCCCATCGCCGCCCCCGCGCTCGCGGGCCCGAACGCGGTCGGGACGCGGCTCGCCTCCCTGTACTACGCGATCGGCGAGCGGCTGCCGGAGCGACCCGGCCGCGCGCTGCTCGACCACCCGGCGATCGTCCGCGGCGCCGGCGCCTTCCTGGCCAAGACCAAGGACCGGGCGCTCCGACGCTGGATCCACGACCAGCACGACCGCTACTTCTCCGGCTACGCGAGCCGCCGCGTCGTGCTCGAGGCCTACACGGCGTCCGTCACCCACGACGTGTCCGAGTGGCGCGACGCCCTGACCCTGCCGGTGCACCTGATCGCGGGGGAGCACGACGACATCACCGCGCTCGCCGACGTCCAGGCGCTCGCCGCCGCGCTGCCCGACGCGACGATCGCCGTGATCCGGGACGTCGGGCACCTGATCCACTACGAGACGCCCGAGCAGGCGGCGCGCGAGGTGGCGGCCTTCGCCGGGATCCCGGCCTCGTGAGGCTCGTCGTCGACTGCCGGTACGTCCGGCGCGACGGCCGGCACGACGGCATCAGCCGGTACAGCGCCGGGATCACCGCCGCGCTCGGCCGGCTCGTGCCCCTGACGATGCTGATCGACGACGAGCGGCAGCTGCGGCTGCTGCCCGACCTGCCCTGGCACCGGATCGCGCCGCCCACCCGTCTCGGCGAGCCGTGGATCCCGCGCGCCGTGAACCGGCTGCGACCCGACGTCGTCTTCTGCCCGCTGCAGACCTCCGGCTCGATCGGCCGCCGGTACGGGCTCGTGCTGACGCTGCACGACCTCATCTACTACCGCCATCGCACCCCGCCCGCCGAGTTCTCCTGGTGGGTCCGGCTCGGGTGGCGGCTGCTGTACCTGTCCTACCTGCCGCAGCGGCTGCTGCTGCGCCGTGCCGACGAGGTCGTGACCGTCTCGGCGACGGTGGAGGGGGAGATCCGCGAGCACCGGCTGTTCCGCGGGCGGGTGACGGTGGTGCCGAACGCCGCCGACGCCCCGCCGATGGCGGCGGCCGCTCCCGGCCCCCGGGAGCGCTCCATCGTCTACATGGGCGCCTTCATCGCCTACAAGGACGTCCCGACCCTGGTGCGCGCGGCGGCGCTGCTGCCCGGCTGGACGCTGCACCTCGCCAGCCGGATCGGCGCCGGGGAGCGGGCGGCGCTCGAGCAGCACGCCGCCGGGGCCCGGCTCGTGTTCCACGACGGCGTCGACGAGGCGGAGTACGCCGCGCTGCTCGACCGCGCCACGGCGCTCGTCAGCGCGTCCCGGGACGAGGGCTTCGGGCTGCCGGTCGTCGAGGCGATGGCGCGGGGCGTGCCGGTCGTGCTGACGGACGTGCCCATCTTCCGCGAGGTCGGGGGCGCGGCCGCGCTGTTCGCCCCCGCGGGCGACGCCGGCGCCTTCGCCGCCGCGATCGCGGGGCTCGAGGATCCGGAGGAGTGGGCCCGCCGCTCGGCCGCCTCGCTCGAGCAGGCGGGGCGGTACGGGTGGGACGCCTCCGCGCGCCGGCTCCTGCCCGTCCTCGAGCGGGTCGCCGCCCGCCGCCGCTGACCGGAGCAGGTCAGTCGGCGGTGCGGACCGGCTCCTCGGACGGCAGGAGCGCGTCGCTCCAGGCCCGGCCGGCGGAGCTGACGAGCGTGAGCACGCCGTCCTCGACCCGGAACACGTGGTCGCTGCCGTTCTCGATCCGGACCCCGTGCTCGGGCCACGCCCACCGGGTCGCGTGCCGCACCAGCGAGCCGATGACGCCGCCGTGCGACACCACCAGCACCCGCTGGCCGGGGTGGCGGCGGGCCAGGTCGAGGAGCGCGGGGAGCACCCGCTCGACGGTCTGCTCGCGGGACTCGCGGGCGAGCAGGTGCCCGGCGAAGGCGGCGTCGATCTCAGCCCCGGTCATGCCCTCCGCGTCGCCGTAGTCCCGCTCGACGAGCGCGTCGACGAGCTCGACGTCGTCGCTCGCGCCGATCTCGCGGGCGATGATGCGGGCCGTCTCGGCGGCGCGGCTCAGCGGGCTCGCCACCACGGCGTCGAACGCGTCGTCGGCGAGCCTGCGGCCCGCCTCCCGCGCCTGCGCCCGGCCGGTGTCGTTCAGGGGGATGTCCGTGCGGCCCTGCACGCGACCCGTGCGGTTCCACTCGGTCTCGCCGTGGCGCACGAGGACGAGGTCGGTCACGCGGCTCCAGTCGGCCCGGGTCGGAAGGGCCGCAGCAGCCTACCGGCGCGCCCGGCCGGACTCCTGCGGTCCTCAGGTGCAGATGCGGCCGCACGGGGCGCCGCAACTGCACCTGACGGCCGCACGAGTCCCTCGGCAGCGGGCGCTCAGCCGGTGCCGAGCGCCCGGTCGACCGCCCGGCGGGCGTCGGCGGGCGCGACCCCGAGGGCCCGTGCGCGCTCGGCGAAGTCCGCCGCGGCCTGCTGCAGGCGCCGCTCGCCCTCGTCGGGCGACCAGGCCACGACGGTGCCGGCGCGACCGCGCGTCTCGACGAGCCCCTCCGCCTCGAGCTCGCGGTAGGTGCGCGCCACGGTGTTCACGGCGAGCCCGAGGTCCTCCGCGAGCCGTCGCACCGTCGGCAGGCGGGAGCCCGCGGCGAGGTCGCCGGAGCGGATCCGCTCCGCGAGCTGCGCCCGCGCCTGCTCGAACGGCGGCACGGGGGAGTCGGGGTCGAGCGCGATCACGACGCGAGCAGCCGGTCCTGGAGCGCCGTCAGCGTCTCGCTCGTGCCCGCGTCGAGCTTCAGCGTCGCGGTGCGGTCCGCCTTCGTCGAGCCGCGGTTCACCACGACGATCGGGATCCGCTTGCGGCGGGCCCGCTCGATCAGCCGGATGCCGCTGTTCACGGCGAGCGAGGAGCCCGCCACCAGCAGGGCGTCGGCACGCTCGACGACCGCTGCGGCCTCCACGAAGCGCTCCCGCGGCACGAACTCGCCGAAGAACACGACCTCCGGCTTCAGCATCCCGCCGCACACCGAGCAGTCGGGGACGACGAACGCGGAGACGTCGCCGACGTCCGCGTCGCCGTCCGGGTTCAGCGTCACCGACGAGCCCGCGGTGAACCAGGCGTTGTCCGCCTCGATGCGCTCGGCGATCGAGGCTCGGGCGAACAGCTGGCCGCAGACGAGGCAGACGACCCGGTCGACGGAGCCGTGCACCTCGACCACGTGCCGGCTGCCGGCGCGGCCGTGCAGCCCGTCGACGTTCTGCGTGACGACGCCGAGGACGCGGCCCGCCTGCTCCAGCTCCGCGAGCGCGCGGTGCCCGGCGTTCGGCCGGGCCGCGGTGAAGCGCGCCCAGCCGAGGTAGCTGCCGGCCCAGTAGCGCTGGCGGAACGACTCCGCGGACCGGAACTGCTGGATCGTCATCGGCGAGCGCTTCGGCGCGCCCTGCCCCCGGTAGTCGGGGATGCCGGAGTCCGTGCTGATGCCCGCGCCGGTCAGCACCGCGATCCGACCCGCGAGCAGGTCCACCGCCTCGTCGATCGCGGTGGTGGTGCGCACCGCGGCCGCCTCCCCGCCCATGGTCTGGAATCGTACCGACGGTCGCACGAGCGGGAGGAGCGGACGATGCGGGTGCTGCCCCTCGACGAGCACGGCCTCGACGCGCCGGAGCTGAAGGACTTCACGCGGCTGACCGACGTCGCGCTGCGCCGCCTGCTCGAACCCGCCGGCGGTCTGTACCTCGCCGAGTCGACGAAGGTCATCGAGCGCGCGATCGCCGCCGGGCACGCGCCGCGGGCGGTGCTGACCCGGGCGGAGTGGCTGCCGGTGCTCGAGCCGCTGCTCGCCGGATTCCCGGACGTGCCCGTGCACGTCGGGGAGGACCGCGTGCTCGAGGCGCTGACCGGGTTCCACCTGCACCGCGGCGCGCTGGCGTCCATGCACCGGCCCCCGCTGCCCGACCCGGCCGCGCTGCTCGCCGGCGCGCGCCGGGTGGTCGTGCTGGAGGACGTCGTGGACCACACGAACGTCGGCTCGGTCTTCCGCAGCGCCGCGGCGCTCGGGGCCGACGCGGTGCTCGTCACGCCCCGGTGCGCGGACCCGCTGTACCGCCGCAGCGTCCGCGTCAGCATGGGGACGGTGCTGCAGGTGCCGTGGACGCGGCTGCCGGGGTGGCGCGAGGCCGGGCCCCTGCTGCGGGAGGCCGGCTTCCGCGTCGCGGCGCTCGCCCTCGCGGACGACGCGGTCGACCTCGACGCGCTCGCCGCCGACCCGCCGGATCGGCTCGCGCTCGTGCTCGGCGCGGAGGGCGACGGGCTGAGCCGTGCCGCGCTGGCGGTCGCCGACACCGTGGTCACGATCCCCATGGCGCACGGCGTCGACTCGTTGAACGTCGCGGCGGCCGCCGCGGTCGCCATGTGGAGCGTCCGCGTCCGCTGACGACACCCCGCCCCCCGGACGGGGGTGGTCGCGGCGCCGCCTCTACACTCGCCGCGTGCCGCGGACGGAGACCCCTCGCTACGGGCTCCGCAGGGCGGTCGCCGCCGTGCTCGGCGTGTTCATCCTGGTCGTCGGGGTCGGCGTGCCCGTCGCCATCGTCTCGCCCGTGCCGGCCGCGGTCGCGCACGTGTCGGCGGCGGAGCTGGAGGACACGCGGGCGGCCGATCCCGCGCTGCCCTCCTTCGGCTCCGCCGGCATCGGCGCGGTCGGGCTGCCGGGACTGCTCGCGAAGTCCGGGCCGCAGCGCCCGCGGACGATGGCGAGCATCACGAAGATCGTCACGGCGCTCGTCGTGCTCGAGGCGAAGCCGCTCGGGCCGAAGGAGCAGGGCCCGACCATCACGTTCACGCAGCGCGACGTGTCGATCCTCTCCGACGTCATCGCCCGTAACGGGTCGTGGCAGGAGGTGCGGGCGGGCTGGCGCACCAGCGAGCGCGCCGCGCTGGAGACGATGCTGATCCCGTCGGCGAACAACTACGCCACCTCGCTCGCGGTGTGGGCCTACGGCTCGGAGGGGGCGTACCTGAAGGCGGCGCGCGCCTGGCTCGGGCAGCACCACCTCGACGACACGACGGTGTTCGACGCGAACGGCCTGGACGAGGACAACAGGAGCACCCCCGCGGACCTCGTCGAGCTGGGGCGGCTCGCGCTCGCCGACCCCGTCGTGGCGTCGATCGTCCGGAAGCCGTCCGCGCAGGAGCCGAACGTCGGCGGGCTCGAGAACACGAACGAGCTGCTCGGCGACGACGGGATCGACGGCATCAAGACGGGCACGTACACGACCGGCGCGAACCTGCTGTTCAGCGCCGACGTGACGGTCGGCTCCCGCACGGTGCAGCTGGTCGGGGTGATCCTCGGCGCGAGGACGCACCCGGAGCTCGACGCGAAGGTCCCGGCGCTGCTGCGGAGCGTGCGGAAGGGCCTGCACGACGTCGAGCTGACGACGAGGGGGGAGTCCTTCGCGACCTATCGCATGCACTGGGGCGGGGTCGCCCATGCGGTGCCGAAGCGCTCGGAGTCGATGCTCGTATGGGGGCGGGTGCGCGTCGAGCGGCACGCGGACGTGAAGCGGATCACCGGCGGCCGGAAGGGCGAGCGGGTGGGGTCGGTGACCTACTCGGTCGGGAAGCGGACCGTGTCGGTGCCGCTCGTGCTCGACCGCGACGTGCTCGCCGCGCCCGTCTGGTGGCGGCTCACCCACCCCGTGCGCTGAGCGCCGCTCAGAAGCCGGGGCGCTTCGGCGGCACGTGGTCGCCCGAGGAGACGCCGCGGATGCGGCGGCCGACCCACGGCATCAGGTGCTGGCGCGTCCAGACGAGGTCCTCGGCCCTCGCCTCCCGCCAGGTGCGCGGCGGCAGCGGTGCGGGGGAGGACGGCTGCAGGTCGTTGTCCACCCCGAGCGTCGCGAGGACCATCCGCGCGACCTCGTGGTGCCCGAACGCGTTCAGGTGCAGCCGGTCCGCGCACCACAGGTCCGCGCGCTGGATCGCCTTCAGGCTCCACTGGTCCGCCACGAGCGCGCCGTGCCGGGCGGCGATGCCGCGAAGCAGCTCGTTGTAGACCGCGACCCGCCCGCGGATGTGCCGGAAGACGGGGGAGAAGGCGACGTCGACGCCCGTGAAGAGCACGACCGTCGCCCCGGAGCCCGCGAGCCGCGCCATGCCCTCGTCGAGGCGGGCCGCGAGGCGGTCGGGGTCCGCGCCGGGCCGGATCACGTCGTTGCCGCCCGCCGAGATCGTGATCAGGTCGGGCTGGAGCGCGAGGGCGGGCTCGACCTGCTCGTCGAGGATCCGCTCGAGGAGGCGGCCGCGCACCGCGAGGTTCGCGTACGAGAAGCCGTCCGTCGTGGCGCCGAGCACGTCGGCCACGCGGTCCGCCCAGCCGCGCAGGCCGCCGGGGCTGGCGGGGTCCGGGTCGCCGTAGCCCTCGGTGAAGGAGTCGCCGATCGCGACGAACCGGTGCCAGGGGTGCTGCATCACCGCTCCATGATCCTCCTGCGGTCGCTGAGGGCTGTCCGCGGGCCGGGTGGTCTCGAGGCTCCTTCGTCGCACCTCGACCGGCGGAGGCGTCGCACCTCGACCGGTGGATTCAGGGGCGCGGCGGCGCGCCCGGTGGGCGGGGCGCTCGGCGTGCCGGGGAGGCGGCGGTTAGCGTGGACGACCGCATGAGCACCCACCTCTTCGACGCGGCGCCCGGGGCACAGCAGGCGGCCGCGCTGTCGCCCGCCTTCCCCGACCGCGCCGCCCGCGGCACGGGCCCCAAGCTGCGGCGCTGGCAGGAGGAGGCGCTCGCCGCCTACTTCGAGCGCGAGCCGCGCGACTTCCTCGTCGCCGCCACCCCCGGCGCCGGCAAGACCACCTTCGCCCTGCGCCTCGCGAAGGAGCTGCTCGCGCGCGGCGAGGTCGACCGCGTCACCGTCGTCGCGCCGACCGACCACCTCAAGCGGCAGTGGGCCGAGTCGGCCGAGCGCGTCGCGATCCACCTGAACCCGGTCTTCCGGAACTCCGACGGCTGGCTCGGCAAGCACTGGCACGGCGCCGCGCTGACCTACGCCCAGGTCGGGGTCGACGCGGCCGTGCACAAGCGGCTCACCGAGGGAGCGCGCACCCTGGTGATCCTCGACGAGGTGCACCACGGCGGCGACGCCCTCTCCTGGGGCGACGCGATGCGCGAGGCCTTCGGCGGCGCGACCCGCCGGCTGTCCCTGTCGGGCACCCCGTTCCGCAGCGACACCGCCGCGATCCCCTTCGTCGAGTACGCCCCCGACCAGCACGGCATCCGGACGTCGCTCACGGACTACGCCTACGGCTACCGCCGCGCGCTCGAGGACGGCGTCGTCCGCCCCGTGCTGTTCATGGTCTACTCCGGCGCGATGCGCTGGCGCACCAGCGCCGGCGACGAGGTCAGCGCCCGCCTCGGCGAGCCGCTGACGAAGGACATCACGGCCCAGGCCTGGCGGACGGCGCTGTCGCCGGAGGGCGAGTGGATCCCCGCCGTCTTGAAGGCCGCCGACCAGCGGCTCACCGAGGTGCGGCGTCACGTCCCGGACGCCGGCGGCCTCGTGATCGCCTCGGACAAGACCGTCGCGCGTGCCTACGCGAAGCAGCTGAAGGAGCTGACCGGGCAGGCGGCGACCGTCGTGCTCTCGGACGAGAAGGAGGCGAGCGACCGGATCGCCGCGTTCTCCGCCGGCACCGACCGCTGGCTCGTCGCCGTGCGGATGGTCTCGGAGGGCGTCGACGTGCCGCGCCTGTCGGTCGGGGTCTACGCGACGAACGCCTCCACCCCGCTGTTCTTCGCGCAGGCGATCGGGCGCTTCGTGCGGGCGCGGAAGCGCGGCGAGACCGCGTCGGTCTTCCTGCCGAACGTGCCGGTGCTGCTGAAGCTCGCGGAGCAGCTCGAGCTCGAGCGGGACCACGCCCTCGACCGGCCGGAGGCCGAGGCGGGCGACCCGATGGCCTCCGGGCTCGACGACGCGGCGCTCGACGCGGCGAACCGCTCGGAGAAGGCGTCGGAGGCGATGACGGCCCTCGGTGCCTTCCAGGCGCTCGGCAGCGACGCCGCCTTTGACCGCGTGCTCTACGACGGCGGCGAGTTCGGCTTCGAGGCGGAGGTCGGCAGCGAGGAGGAGCTCGACTTCCTCGGGCTGCCCGGGCTGCTCGAGCCCGACCAGGTGCGGGACCTGCTGCAGCACCGCCAGGCGAAGCAGCAGCGCCGCGGGAAGAAGGCGCCGGTCGCGGCACCGGCCCCCGCGCCGCTCGCGGACATCCCGCTGCACCGACGGATCAAGGAGCAGCGGCAGCTGCTGAACGACCTCGTCGGGCTCTGGTCCCACCGCACGAACGCCCCGCACGGCGCCATCCACAGCGAGCTGCGCCGCACCTGCGGCGGGCCGGCGGTCGCGCAGGCGAGCCCGGAGCAGCTGGAGGCGCGGATCGCGCTGCTGCGCAAGCGGATCAACGGCTGACGCTCGCCAGCTGGAGCAGGTGAGGTTAGCCTTACCTGCATGACCCTCGTCGCGCCGTCCAGCGTCGACACCCAGGACCCGCAGCAGCCGTTCCTGCTGCACCGGGTGCGGGTGGCGCGCCGCCTCCGCGTCTCCGAGGGCTTCATGCGGATCACCTTCGCCGGCCCCACGCTCGACCGCTTCGCCGATCCAGGACTGGACCAGCGCATCAAGCTGATCCTCCCTGCCGCCGACGGCAGCCTCGACGCGATGCCCTTCGCCGCCGACTGGTACGCCGCCTGGCGCGCGCTGCCCGACGAGCGGCGGCCGGTCGTGCGGACCTACACGACCCGAGCGGTGCGCCCGGAGGCGCGGGAGGTCGACGTCGACCTCGTGCTGCACGAGCCGTGCGGGCCGGCCGGCCGCTTCGCCGCGGGGTGCGCCGAGGGCGACGAGGTGGTGCTGCTCGGGCCGAACCGCGGCTGCCCGGGCGGCGCCGGGGGCGTCGACTTCCGCCTGCCCGCCGCCGCACGATCGGTGCTCGTCGCGGGCGACGAGACGGCGCTGCCCGCCATCGCCCGCATCCTGGGCGGGCTGCCCTCGGAGATCACCGGACGGGTCCTGCTCGAGGTGCCCCACGCGGCCGACGCGGCGCAGCTGCCCGCCCACCCGGGGGTGACGGTGACCGTGCTCGAGCGCGGCGACGCCCGGGTGGGCTCGCGCCTGCTCGACGCCGTGCGCGTCGCCGCCTCGGCGCTCACCACGCCGCACCCCGGCGTCGAGCCCGAGGACGTCGACATCGACTCCGCCGAGGGGATGCTCTGGGAGGTCCCGGGCGAGGCGGCGCCGGCGGACGCGCAGGCGCCCCTCTACGCCTGGCTCGCGGGCGAGGCCGGCGTCATCAAGGCGCTGCGTCGCGTGCTCGTCGGCGAGCTCGGCGTCGACCGCCGCTCGGTCGCCTTCATGGGCTACTGGCGGGCCGGTCGCTCCGAGGGGACCTGACCGGGGCGCAAGTAGGGTCGGTCCGGCCATGCAGACCTTCCTGCCCTCCGCCGACTTCGCCGAGAGCGCGGCCTCCCTCGATTCCGCGCGGCTCGGCAAGCAGCGCGTCGAGACGCTGCAGATCCTCCGCGCGCTCGTGCTGCCGACGTACGGCTGGCAGCGGCACCCGGCGGTCACCATGTGGCGCGGACACGTGCCTGCCCTGACCGCCTACGGTCTCGCCGTCGTCGACGAGTGGCGCGAGCGCGGCAACGCGGACGCGGTGCGCGAGCAGCTGCTCGAGTTCGCGCCCGAGGTCGCGGGGCGCTCGCAGCAGCGGCTCGCCGTCGAGGGGCTCATGCCGGACTGGCTCGGGGACTTCGCCGTGCACGAGAGCCACCGCTCCAAGCTGATCGCGAAGGACCCCGGGTTCTACCTGCCGCGCTTCCCGGGCACGCCGCTCGGACTCGACTACGTGTGGCCGGAGGGCGTCGGGACGCACGAGGCGGAGGACGCGCACGAGCTGTGGGTGCTGCGGGTGCCCTTCCTCGAGCCGTGGCGGGCGATCGGGATGCTTGGGCTGCCGGACGCGGGCCCGCGCGGCGCGACCGCGGCGTGGCGGACGCAGCTGCGGTCGTTCGAGGACGAGCTGGTGCCCGGGGTGGTGCTCGGCGTCTCCGCGGAGGACGACGCCCGGCGCGTGCACCTGGCCGAGGTCGCCGGCCCCGCCGCTCCCGCCACGATCGACGGCACCGGCTACACCGCCGTCGCGGCGGAGTTCACCGGGCTCGCCGTGCAGCGCCGCGCGCTGCCGACGCCCGCTGCCCTGCAGAACCCCCGCCGCTTCTTCCGCGTCCCGCTGCCGGTGCCGGTGGGCGACCTCGTCACGCATGCGGAAGACTTGACGGAGTGACGTCCCCGAGCCGCGAGCAGATCCGCCGCTGGCGCGGCTACCTCGCCGACGAGCGCGCCGAGGCCGCCGTCTACCGGGACCTCGCGACCCGGCGCACCGGCGCCGACCGCGAGATCCTCCTCGAGCTCGCCGAGGCGGAGCGCCGCCACGAGCAGCACTGGCTGGACCTGCTCGGACCCGAGGGGGATCGTCCGACCCGGGTCGGGCTGCGCACCCGCGTGCTCGGCCTGCTCGCACGCCGCTTCGGCTCGGTGTTCGTGCTCGCGCTGCTGCAGCGCGCCGAGGCCGGATCCCCCTACGAGGAGGACCGCGACGCCACGAGCCGGATGGCCGCCGACGAGCGCATCCACGAGGAGGTCGTGCGATCGCTCGCCATGCGCGGCCGCGCCCGGATCTCCGGCACCTTCCGCGCGGCCGTCTTCGGCGCGAACGACGGCCTCGTGAGCAACCTCGCGCTCGTGCTCGGGGTCGGGGCGGCGGGTGCGGGGAACGGTCTCGTGCTGGCGACGGGCGTCGCCGGGCTGCTCGCCGGTGCGCTGTCGATGGGGGCCGGGGAGTACGTCAGCGTCTCGTCGCAGCGCGAGCTGCTCGAGGCGTCCCGCCCGTCCCCGGAGTCGGGCCGCGCGCTCACGCGGATCGACCTCGACGCGAACGAGGTCGCGCTGGTCTTCCGGGCGCGCGGCATGGACGAGGACGAGGCAGCGGCGCAGGCGGCGCTCGTGCTCGGGGAGCGGGAGCGGGAGCGGCCGACGCTGCCGTCGCTCGACGTCGACGTGGAGGCCGTGGGCACCCCGATCGGTGTCGCCGCCTCGAGCTTCGGGTTCTTCGCCACGGGTGCGCTGGTGCCGATCGTGCCCTACCTGCTCGGCCTTTCCGGAGGAATCGCGGTCGCCGTCGCCTGCGTGCTCGTCGGCATCGCGCTGATCGGCACCGGGGCCGTGGTCGGGCTGCTGTCGGGCGCGTCGATGGTGAAGCGCGCAGGCCGGCAGCTCGCGATCGGGTTCGGCGCCGCAGCGGTGACCTACGCGCTCGGGCTCGCCTTCAACGCCGCCGGGATCTGACGGGCCTTCCAAGCGAGCCGGGGCAGGCTGTGCCCATGACGGACGAGCGGACCGACGGCTGGCTGCTCGGCGACCGGCGTGTGCCGCGGGTCGGCCTCGGCGCGATGCGGCTGCCCGGCGACGGCGTGCTCGGGCCGCCGAAGGATCGCGACGAGGCGCTCGCCGTGCTCCGGACCGCCGTCGAGCTCGGCGTGCGGCACATCGACACCGCGGACTTCTACGGCCCCCACGTCGCGAACGAGCTGATCCGGGAGGCGCTGTCGCCGTACCCCGAGGACCTCGTCATCGCGACGAAGGTCGGCGTCGTGCGCACGGCGCGCGGCGGCTGGCCGAACGCCGATCGACCGGAGCAGCTGCGGGAGCAGGTCCACGAGAACCTCCGCACCCTCGGTGTGGACATGCTCGACGTGGTGAACCTCCGCAACCGCACCGCCGCCGACCGGGTCACGAGCGAGCCGGGATCGATCGCCGAGCGGTTCGAGGCGCTCGCCGACCTGCAGCAGGAGGGCCTGATCCGCCACCTCGGGGTCAGCGCCGTCGACGCGCAGCAGATCGCCGAGGCGCGCACGATCGCCCCGGTCGTCTGCGTGCAGAACGTCTACAACCTGGGGAGCCGCGGCGACGACGACCTGGTGTCGCAGCTCGCCGACGACGAGATCGCCTACGTGCCGTACTTCCCTCTCGGCGGCTTCAGCCCGCTGCGGTCCGACGCGCTCGACCGCGTCGCCGCCGATCTCGGCGCGACGCCGATGCAGGTCGCGCAGGCGTGGCTGCTGCAGCGGTCGCCGAACGTGCTGCTGATCCCGGGGACGTCATCGGTCGCGCACCTGCGCGAGAACGTCGCCGCGGGCTCGCTCGAGCTGCCGCCCGACGCGGTCGCCGAGCTCGACGCGATCGCCGGCTGATTCCGTTTCGAAGGTGATCCGGCGCCGCCGGATCACCTTCGAAACGGAATCAGCGGACCATGCGGATCTCGGGCTGGCTCCCGAGGTCGGGGCCGAAGACGTGGCGGGCGCCGTCGGGGGCGAAGCCGTGCTTCGCGTAGAAGCCGCGGGCCCGGGGATTCGCCTCGAACACCCAGAGCTCGGCGGGGCCGGGCGGCAGGACCGCGTCGAGCAGCAGGCTCGCGAGCCCCGACCCGTACTCCGAGGCGCGGACGTACAGCGCCCACAGCTCGCGGTCGCGCGCGGGCTCGCCCGCCGAGGCGTTCGGGCGTGCGGGCCCGGCCGACGCGAAGCCGAGCACCGTGCCGTCGCGGACCGCGATCCTGCTCGCCACGCCGCCGTCGGCGGGCTCGGCGAGGTTCGCCGTCCACCGCTCGACCCAGCCCTGCTCGGTGGCGTGGTCCCAGAACTCCGCGGGCAGCAGGGGGCTGTACGCCTCGCGCCACGACGCGTGGTGCATGCGCCCGAGCGCCTCGGCGTCCTCGGGTCTCGGCTCCCGGATCTCCATGCCTTCATCTTGTAGGCGGATCTCGCCGGCGGTCCGAGATCCGCCTACAAGATGGAAGACGCGTGGTCAGCGGAAGTCTCGGGAGACGTGGCGGGCGCCGATCGGCAGCGGTTCGAAGCGGTCGGCGACGACGTTGATCACGCCCTCGGGGGAGCGCTCGAGGATGCCCCGCACGATCATCGCGGGCGCCTCTCGGGCGACCCGGCGGTAGCGCTGCCACACCCCGACCGAGGCGATCACGTTGATCATCCCGGTCTCGTCCTCGATGTTGAGGAAGGTGATCCCAGAGGCGGTCGCGGGCCGCTGCCGGTGCGTCACGACCCCGCCGATCTCGACCCGTCGGCCCGACTCCGCGCTGCGCAGCGCGGCCCCGCTCAGCACGCCGCGCCGCGTCAGGTCGCCGCGCACGTGCGCGACGGGGTGGGAGTCCGGCGAGATCCCGGTCGCCCACAGGTCCGCGGCGACCCGGTCCATGCCCGTGGACTCCGGCAGCAGCGGCGGCTGCACGACGATCGAGGTGTGCGGCAGCGTGTCCGGCCGCTCCTCCGACGCGGGTCCCGCCGCCCACAGCGCCTCCCGGACCGTCATCCCGAAGCCCTCGAACGCGCCGGCGGTCGCGAGCGCCTCGGTCTGCGGGGCGGTCAGCCCGATCCGGCGGGTGAGGTCGCGGATGTCGCGGTAGGGCCCGTGCGCGGTGCGCTCCGCGACGACGCGCGCCGCGAGCCTCGCGCCGATGCCGGTGATCGCGGCGAGCCCGAGGCGGACCGCGTGGTCGCCGTCGCGCCGGTGCACGCGGTGGTCGGGGGCGGCCGGGTCGAACACCGGCGGCACCTCCGGCTGCTCCTCCTCCAGGCACTCGGGGCGGCCGCGGGCGGGGGTGGTCTCGAGGTTCGCTGCGCTCGCACCTCGACCAGCGGGTGGGTTCGCTGCGCTCGTGTCCCGGGACCCGGTCGCGATCGGCTCGAGGGTCGCGTCGGCGAGGGAGAGGTTGATGTCGGGCCGACGGACGACGACGCCGTGCCGGCGGGCGTCCGCCGTGAGCGACGCGGGGGAGTAGAAGCCCATCGGCTGCGCCCGCAGCAGCGCCGCGAGGAAGACGCCCGGGTAGTGCAGCCGCATCCACGTGGAGGCGTAGACCAGCAGCGCGAACGACAGCGAGTGGCTCTCCGCGAAGCCGAAGCTCGCGAACGCCTGGATCTTCTTGTAGATCTCGTCGGCCGCGTCGCCCGTGATGCCGTTGCCCGCCATCCCCGCGTACAGCTTCTCCCTGAGCGACTCGATCCGCTCGATCCCGCGCTTGCTGCCCATCGCCCGCCGCAGCAGGTCCGCGTCCTCGCCCGTGCAGCCGCCGACCGCCATCGCGATCTGCATCAGCTGCTCCTGGAAGATCGGCACCCCGAGCGTGCGGGCCAGCACCGGCTCGAGCAGCGGGTGCAGGTACGTCACCGGCTCCTCGCCGCTGCGGCGGCGCACGATCGGGTGCACGGCGCCGCCCTGGATCGGTCCGGGCCGGATCAGCGCCACCTCGATCGCCAGGTCGTAGAACCGGCGCGGCAGGAAGCGGGGCAGCAGCCCGAGCTGCGCCCGCGACTCCACCTGGAAGACCCCGACCGCGTCGGCGCGGCACAGCTGGTCGTAGACGCCCGGCTCCTCCTTCGGGATTGACTCGAGCGTCCACCGCTCGCCCGTGTGCTCGGCCGCGAGGTCGAACGCGTACTGCAGCGCGGCGAGCATGCCGAGGCCGAGCAGGTCGAACTTCACGAGCCCCATGTACGCGCAGTCGTCCTTGTCCCACTGCAGCACCGTGCGCCCCTCCATGCGGGCGTGCTCGATCGGCACCACGTCGCCGACGGGCCGGTCGGTCAGCACCATGCCGCCGGAGTGGATGCCGAGGTGCCGCGGGGCGCGCAGCACCTGCTCCGCCAGCTCGACCACCTGGCCGGGGATGTCGTGGTCGGTGCTGGAGGTCACGGCGCCCCACCGCTCGACCTGGCGGCTCCACGCGTCCTGCTGGCCCGGGGAGGCGCCGAGCGCCTTCGCCATGTCGCGCACCGCGTTCTTCGGCCGGTAGGTGATCACGTTCGCGACCTGGGCCGCGTTGCGGCGCCCGTACACCTCGTAGACGTGCTGGATCACCTCCTCCCGCCGGTCGCTGTCGAAGTCGACGTCGATGTCCGGCTCCTCGTCCCGCAGGGAGGAGAGGAAGCGCTCGAACGGCAGGTCGAACTTGATCGAGTCGACGGCGGTGATGCCGAGCAGGTAGCAGACCGCGGAGTTCGCGGCCGAGCCGCGGCCCTGGCAGAGGATGCCGCGGGACCGGGCGAAGTCGACGATGCCGTGCACGATCAGGAAGTAGCCGGGGAAGTCCTTCTCCTCGATCACCGCCAGCTCGCGGTCGATGCGCGCCAGGTGCTCCGGGCGGGCGCGCGGGTACTTCACGGGGATCGCGTCCAGCACCAGCTTCCGCAGCCACGACATCGGCGTGTGGCCGTCGGGCACCGGCAGCTTCGGCAGGCCGGGCCTGAGGCTGCGGAGTGCGAAGGCCGTCTCGGCGGCGACCTCGAGGGTCGTCTCGACGGCGCCCGGGTGGCGGGCGAAGCGGGCGCGCTGCTCCGCGCCGCTGCGCAGGTGGGGCACGGAGGCGGGCAGCCAGCCGTCCATCTCGTCCAGGCTGCGCCGCGCGCGGACGGCGGCCATCGCCGTCGCGAGGCGGCGGCCCTCCGGCGAGGCGACGTGCGCGTTCGTCGTCGCGACCGCGCGGAGGCGCCGCTGCCGCGCCAGCGCGAAGAGCGCGTCGTTCGCCGGTCCGTCGAGCGGGTCGCCGGTGTCGAACAGCTCGACGACCACCCCGTCCCGGCCGAACGCGTCGACCAGCAGGTCGAGCTGCCGCCCCGCCGCCTCGGGGTCCAGGCCGGCCGGCGTGCGGAGCGCCTGCCGCACCCGCCCCTTGCGGCAGCCGGTCAGCGCGATCACCCGCCCCGCCAGCCGCTCCACGACCCGGCCCTCGTCGTACCGGGGCCGCCCCTTCTCCGCCTCCGCCGCCAGCTGCGCCTCCGTGATCACCCCGGCCATCGCGTGGTAGCCCTCCGCGCCGCGGGCGAGCAGCAGCAGGTGGGAGCCCTCGGGGTCGGGCACCCCGTTCTGCGGCGCCCCGAGCCCCAGGGACAGCTCGGCGCCGAAGACCGTGCGGACGGGGTGCTGCTCCGCCGCCTCGGCCAGCCGGACGGAGCCGTAGAAGCCGTCGTGGTCGGTCAGCGCCAGCGCGTCGAGCCCGAGCCGGCTCGCCTCCTCCAGCAGCTCCTCCGGGGCTGACGCCCCGTCGAGGAAGCTGAAGTGGCTGTGCGCGTGCAGCTCCGCGTAGGGCACGACCTCGGATTCGTGCACCGGCGGCGGGGTGCCGGGCCGGTAGGGGTGCCGCTTCAGCGACCAGGCCGGGCTGTCGCCGCCGTCCGCGTCCAGCGGCCGGTCGCTCGGGCGGCGCGCGTCGGAGAGGCGCCGCTCGAACTCCGACCACGGGATCGGCGGGTTGCTGTAGCCCATGCCGCCAGTATCGAACACGAGTACGACAGGAACAAGCGGCCGGGCTGCTCCTGATCGAACAGCATCGCCGGAGGGCCCGCGCCCTCGTCTCCTGGAGGGTCCGGCGGCTTCGAGCCGCGGCTGGCTACGGTGAGCCCATGGCGGAGGTCGAGCGCCCGGGGGCGCAGCAGTGGGTGCCGGAGGGCGCGGGCATCCCCGCGCTGCGCGAGGCGGCGAAGGGCTGCCGCGGCTGCGAGCTCTGGGAGCCCGCGGAGCAGGTCGTCTTCTCGGCCGGGCCGCCGTCCGCGACGATGGTGCTGGTCGGCGAGCAGCCCGGCGACCAGGAGGACCGCCGCGGCATGCCCTTCGTCGGACCCGCCGGCACGCTGCTGGTGCAGGCCGTGAAGGACGCCGGGATCGATCCCGCGACGGTGTACCGGACGAACGCGGTCAAGCACTTCCGCTTCGAGCAGCGGGGCGCGCGGCGGATCCACAAGACGCCCGAGACGGTGCACATCACGGCCTGCCGCCCGTGGCTGCACGCCGAGCTCGGCGAGCTGTCGCCCGGCATCGTGGTGGCGCTCGGTGCGACCGCGGGGCGCGCCCTGTTCGGCCGGGCGGTGCGGATCGGTGCGGAGCGCGGGCGGGTGCTTGAGGGCGCGATCGCGGACTCGGACGCGAAGTCGCTGCTGACCGCGCACCCCTCCGCGGTGCTGCGGATGCAGCGCGACCCCGGCTATGACGAGGCGTACGCGGCCCTGGTCGCCGACCTCCGCACCGCCGCCGCAGCCGCCGGCTGATCCGCGGCCCTGCGGAGGTGCAGCGGGTCGGGGTCTCGACAGGCTCGACCAGCGGTGGGGGCTGGCGGGGCGAGAGCCGGGAGCGAAGCGACCCGGTGGGGCGCGGGGGCTCCGAGAAGCGAGGAGGGCGCGGGAGCGCCCCGGCGGCCGATGCCGCCGAAGGACCGCGGCGCAGCGCAGCGGAGCCGCAGCGTCCGTGACGGGGCCGCGAAGCGGTCGCGGCACGGCCGCTCCGAAAAGGACTAGTACTGCGCCTCGGCCCACCAGTCGCGGCCGTCGTGGGCGAGCAGCCAGGCGGCGCCGTCCTCCGTCGTCGCCTGGAGGCGGTGGAGGCGGACGCCGGCGTCGTCCCACCAGCGCTCGTCGATCGGCCACGGCCCCGCCCAGCCGTCGACCCTCCCGGTGCGCCCGGCGGGGTCGGTCAGGGCCGCGGGGGGAGCGGACAGCGCGCCGCGCTCGTCGACGTCGACCGGTCGGCCCGCGGGGTCGAGGACGTGGACGGTCGGCCGGTCGTCGAGCACCGCGGCCGGCACGAAGCCCGGCAGGCGCCCGGGCCACGGGCGGTCGGCCGCGCGGGCCGGCGCGTGCGCCTCGCCCCACGGCGCCAGCACCCGCCGGTCCGACAGCAGGCGGCCGCCGCCGATCGCGGCGGTGAGCACCGCCTCGTGCCCGAGCATGCTCTGCACCCGGGACAGGGCGTGGTGGATCCGCTCGTCGGGGCCGCCGCCCCACAGCCCCTGCTCGTGGTCGGCGGCGGCGTCGCCGGCCTCCGGGTGCAGCAGCACCTCGGTCACGGCGCCGGTGAGCCCGGCCCCGGTGAGCTGCCAGCGCACCCGGTCGACGACGTCGAGCGGGGTGAAGGAGCGCGGGTGCAGCCAGGTCCGCCGGTGGGTGCCGCCGCGGTCGTCGGACAGCTCGACGGCGAGGGCGGTGCACACGGCGAGGTCGGCGGCGAGCGCTGCGACGAAGTCCTCCGCGGTGCGCTTCAGGGCGAACGCGATCTGGTCGACGCGCTCGAGCGGCGGCTCGAACCGGATGCGCCGGTCGCGGTCGGCGGGCACGACCCGAGCCACGACGCGCCTCGGGTCGAGCCCGGCCGCGACCCGGTGCGCCGCCTCGCCCTCGGGCCCGAAGCGGCCGCGCACGGACGCCTCGTCGAGGGCCGCGAACGCGCCGAGGGTGCGCACGCCGAGCTTCGCGAGCACCGCGCCGAGCTCGGGCAGCCCGAGCAGGGCGACCGGCAGCGGTGCGAGGAAGCCGGCTGCGGCGCCGGGCGGCACGATCCGCACGGGCTCGGCCCGCCCGGTGCTGCGCGCCGCCTGCTCGGCGGTGACCGGGCCGTCGGCGACGCCGACCCGCACGTCCGGGACCCCGGCGCCGGCCACGAGGGCGATCGCCTGCTCCGCCGCCTGCCGCTCCCCGCCGTAGAAGCAGTCCGTGCCCGCCGCGCGGATCGCGACGAGGCCCGGCCGGACGACCTGCACGGTCGGGATCCCCGCCTCGAGCGCCGTGAGCACGGGCTCGAAGCGGCGCGCGTCGACGACGGGGTGCAGCAGCAGCACGACGACGGCCGCGCAGCGCGACTGGGCCTCCCGCAGCTTCAGCCCCCGCTGCACGCCGGCGGCCCGGGCCGCAGAGGAGCACGCGTGCACCAGCCCGTGCTCGATCAGGGCGATGGGCGAGTCGGGGTCGAGCCCCGCCTCGCCGGCGGCCGCGCGGACCGGCCAGTCGGGGCACCAGACGACCAGGCTGCGCTCGGTCATCCGGCCCGCTCCAGCCGCGGCACCGCCTCGAGCCGGCGTGCGGGCTGCGACGGCCCGTCCAGGCGGAACCCGTCGCCGACCTCGATCTCGTGCCGCGTCGTGATCTCCCGCGCGGTGACCCGGACGTGCAGGCGCCGGCCGGCCAGGTACCCGCTGCCGGCGCCGAGGCCGATCCAGGCGCCGCCCTCGAC
This sequence comes from Amnibacterium endophyticum, assembly GCF_042680685.1. Taxonomy (NCBI): domain Bacteria; kingdom Bacillati; phylum Actinomycetota; class Actinomycetes; order Micrococcales; family Microbacteriaceae; genus Amnibacterium; species Amnibacterium endophyticum. The sequence goes on from NZ_JBHUEA010000006.1 coordinate 119,022, forward strand.
GCGCAGCACCGCCTCCGCACCGCCCCAGGCCCCCGCGACCAGCAGGGTCGACCCGCGCTGCCGCAGCCGGGAGGCGAGTCGGGCGGTCTCCCCGGCGGAGGCGCCGGCGGCGGGCGGGCGCACGAGCACGACGGGCACCACCTCGGCGATCTGCGCGGTCACCGCGAGCCAGTGCTCGCCGGGCTCGGGCACGAGCACCAGGCGGTCGAGGGCGACCCCGAGCGCCGCCGCGGCCTCCACGCCGAACTCGGGAACGCCGACCACCGCGGTCCAGCCGCCGGCCGCGGAGGGCCCGGCGAGCAGCAGCATCGCGAGGACGAGGGAGTCCGGGACCGCGTAGGCGACCCCGGCGCGCAGCGCCCCGCCGGGCAGCAGCGGCGCGACCGCCGGATCGGTCGGCAGGGTGCGGGCCCCGAGCCCGGTCGCCTGCATCGCCGCGATGCGCGCCCGCAGGTGCGCCACGGTGTCCGATCTCAGCGCCTCCGCCATGCGCCCAGTATCGAACCCGTGTTCGACCGCTGCAACTCCGGCGCGCCACGGGTGCCCGGGAGAACCCGGGCACCCCGGTGCACGATCCGTCGTGTCGCCGCGCCGAAACATGAGAACTCCTCCGAGCCGGGTCGAAGTGCAGCCCGACACCAGCCGGATCGGGGAATGGTGTGGGCACGAGATCCCGAGGAAGGGCGCCCGGCACCGTGGCCTTGATCGACGAGCAGCTCCGCGTCGCGCAGACGTGGTCCGGCGTCGACGGCTTCCAGCGGTTCCGGCAGACCGGGGCGGACTGGCTGACGCCCGACCCCCGCCTGTTCCGGGCGGAGTGGACCTCGACCTCGATCGACGGCGTGCAGCTGTCGGAATGGCGCTCCACGCCCGTCTCGGGACGACCGCGGCCGAACGAGCCGGGCACCGCCTGCCTGAACGCGATCATCGGCGGCCGGATCCGCTACGAGCTGGACGAGACCGCGTACTCCGCCGAGCCCGGCTCCGTCCACCTCTTCCACGCGGGCCGGTCCGTGCGCCTCTCCGCCCCCGGCGGGATGCGCATCGCCCGCGTGGTGCTGCTGGAGGAGGCGATGCCGGTCTGGCTGCGCGGTCCCTCCCCGCTCGGGGACGGCCCGCTGCCGGCGACGACGCTCACCGCCGGCTTCGTCGCCCTGCTCGACCGGCTGACCGCGGCGATCCGCGAGGACGGCGTGCAGCCCCCGGTCGCGACGGCGAAGGCGATCGGCGTGCTCGCGTCCGCCCTGCTCGAGGAGGCGATCCCGAGCGGCACGTCGGGGATGGGCGACCTGCGGGAGCAGATGATCGCCTACATCGACCGGCACCTCGGCGAGACGGACCTCGGCCCGAGGCGGCTCGCCGCCGAGTTCGACGTGAGCCTGCGCTGGGTGCACCGGGTGTTCAACCAGGGCGACGAGTCGGTCGCGCGCTACATCCGGGAGCGCCGGGTGGACGCGATCGCGCACCAGCTGCGCTCGGAGCGTCGCTGGGTGCGGGTCGCAGACCTCGCGGCTCGCTTCGGCTTCGCCGGGCGCGACCAGCTGACCCGCGCGTTCAAGCAGCGGTACGGCGTGACGGTGAACGACTACCTCGACCTCGTCCTGCAGGACCGGCCGCTGCCCGACGCCGCGCGCTGACCCGCCTTCCGCACCGGGTCCGACCGCGACGGCCCTCGTCCGGGCGACGCCGCTCGTGCGGGCCGGGACGCATCGCGTGCAGCGGCGGCGCGGCCGGGGCGTCGCCGCGCAGCGAGGCCGGAGCGTGCTCCCGACGGATCGGCACGAGTCGAGGAGGCCCGCGGTGCGGAGTCGCAGCAGGAAGACGCTGGCGGTGCTGGCGAGCGGCGTGGTGCTGCTCGGCGGCACGGTCACCACGCTCGCGGCGTGGCAGGACGACGAGTACGCGGGGCTCGGCGTGAAGCTCTCGAGCTTCAACGTGCAGACCTCGCTCGACGGGGAGACGTGGTCCGGCGCCGATTCGACGTCGTCGACCCCGACGGCGCTCGTCAGCGCCCTGAGGGGCACGCTCACGAACGTGCAGCTGACGCCGGACGGCTCGATCACCTCCTGGATCGGGCTGCGTACCGCCAAGGACTCGCTCGCGGCGAGGGTGACGATGTCGAACTTCTCGATCAGCGCCGGGGGCGACGACAAGGGCCTGCTCGGGACGGATCTGCTGAACGGCCCTGCGACGGTGACGTACGACGCCACCTCCGGCATCGACCGGACCGCCTGCCAGAGCGGCGTGTTCACTGGCGGCACGCCAATCACCGCGGGGAGCCGACTCGGCGCGCAACTGACTTCCGACAGTTCGAGCTTCGACCTGGCCGCCGGCGTCCCCGGCATCAACGACGGCGCCGGCACCGCGGTGGGCGTCTGCTTCCGCGTGAAGCTCGCCGCAGGCCTCAGCCGCACACTCGGCGGTGCCCAGATCAGCCCGGTCTGGAAGTTCAGTGCGACGTCCGTCCAGTAGCGCGACCACGCGGGTGCTCGACGCGGGGCTCGTCCTCGTCGCGGCGATCGGTGCCGCGGTGCTGCTCGCGCGTCTCGTCGGCGTCGTGCTCGGGCTCGACCTCGTCGTCTTCGCGACCGGGTCGATGACGCCCGCATTCCCGCAGGGGGCCGTCGCGGTGGCGCAGCGGGTCCCGCTCGACGGGATCCGGGTCGGGGACGTGGTGACGGTCGACCGGCCGGGACGCCTGCCGATCACGCACCGCGTCGTGGACGTCCGCGTCAGCGGCGACCGGGCGGAGCTGCGGCTGCGGGGCGACGCCAACCGCGTCGCCGACCCGGTGCCCTACGTCGTCGGGCACGTCTCGCGCGTCGTCCTGCCGCTGCCCCCGGTGCTCTGGATGCTGCGGCTCGTGAACTCGCCGCTGGTCGCGGGCACCGCCGCCGTCCTCGCGGGCGGCGCGGTGCTCTGGGCGCTCTGGCCGCGGCGCAGGACGGTCGTCGCGCCCGTCCCCGCCTGATGCGCCGCGTCGGCCTCGCGCTGCTCGCCGCCGGCGTGCTGCTCGCGCCCGGGGCGCTGCGGCCCGTCACCGCGGCGTGGCAGGAGGCCGAGTACGCCGCGGCCCCCGTGACCGTCGCGCCGTCGGACTGCTCGGCGACCGGTCTCTACACGGCGAGCGCCGCGTCCGCGCTGCTGGCCGGCAGCGTCCAGGGCGTCCCGCTCGGCACGGGCTCGACCGCCGGCGTCGTGCTCGGGCCGCGGATCGACTCCGCCGCCCTCGCGAAGCCGCTCCGGACCGCGGACACCGGTGCCGTGCCGACCGCGTCGGGGACGGCGCTGCCGCTGACGCTCACCTCCGGAGGGTCCTGGGCGCAGTCCGCGAGCACCACCGGCACCGGCGCCTCGAGCGCGACGGCGGGAGGCGCGACGCCGCTCGGCGTGATCGACGTGAGCGGCCTGCTCGCCCGCAGCCCGTCCGCGACGTCCCTGCTACCCGGCCTCGACGACGTGCGGGTGGAGGTCGGCGCGCCGATCGCGTCCGCGAGCCTCGACGGCTGCGCGGCGGGCTGGGGCGCCGCCGACGCGCTCTCGCGCAGCACGGCCGTCGGCGCGCTCACCCTGCGGCTGCGGGACGCGGCGGTCACGACCGCGCTCGACGGCATCGGCACCCGGGCGACGGGCGCCGCCTCGGCCCTGGCGACCGCGGCGACCGCGGCGACGGGCGCCGTCGCGCAGTCGGCCGGGGACGCGCTCGCGACCGCGCTCAGCGGCGTGCTGTCCGTCGGCACCGCTGGTCCGTCGAGCGGCTCCGCCTCGATCGCCCCCGCCACCGGCGGCATCGCCGCCTCGATCGGCGCGGTCCGGTCGAGCGGCGTCGCGGCGCTCGACACCGGCAGCGGCGCCCTCGCCTTCGACCTGCGACCCGCCGCGGCGGGCGTGGACGCCGCCGTGCTGACGACCACGACCGCTGCGGCCGGCGCCTCCGCGGCCGGGCAGGCGCTGCAGGACCAGGCGACGGCGACGGCCGCGGCGGTCACGAGCGCGAGGGAGGGCGCGCTCGTGACGGTCGGCGCCTCGGCGACCGTGTCCGTCACCGGGGTGCCCGCCGCCACCGTCGCCTACACGGCCTCCGGCTCCGCCGCGGCCTGGGCGGCGGGCACGGTGATGCCGACGGTCACCGTGACCGCGCTCAGCCTCGCCACCCTGCAGTCGGGGCTGGTCGGCGCCGTGACGACCGCGCTCGGCACGCTGCCCGGGGTCGCCTCCTCCGTCGCGAGCGCCTACCTCGGTCCCGCCGCCGCCGCGGCGCCCGACTCGGCGCTGAACGCCCTGGCGAGCGACGCGGCCGCGGCGCTCCGCACCGACCTCGCCGCCGTGCCGGGCGTCGTGCGGCTCACGGCCGCGCAGCGGGCGACGGACGCCGCGTCCTCGTGGACCGGCGCGTACTCCGCCGGCGTCGCGACCCAGTCCGCCCTGCGCCTGACGGTGCGGGACGCCTCCGGCGTCCGCTGCGACCTCTTCGTCGGCAACGTCGCCGTCGGCCCCGACCGCCCGCGCGGCTAGCGGCCTACCGCTCGTCGTCGAGGTCGATCGAGCCCGGGTCGACCTCGTTCTCGGGCTGGATCGGGGTGACCTCGCCGGGCGCGCCGCCGGTCGGGCCGTCGTTGCCGTCGCCGGGGCCCGGGTAGACCGTGTCGCCCGCGACCGCGTCGTTCGTCACGGTCTCCATCGACTCCGCCTGGATCGCCTCGTGGTCGCCGGAGGCGACGTCCGCGGCCTCGCCGCCGTCCGACTCCTCCTCGGCGTCGCCGTCCTCCACCCCGGTGTCGGGCAGCTGCGCGGACGCGGCCAGGTCGTCCTTCGCCCCCGTGATGCCCGTGATCGGGTCGGCCGCGCCGACGCCCTCCGCCTCGTTCGTGTCGCTCATGCCGCAAGCCTAGGAAGGCACCGCTGGACGCCGGTCGCGTCCGCGGCCCTCACGCCCGCTCCAGCAGGTCGTGCTCGGCGACCGCGGCGAGCGAGAGCGTGCGGTAGCCCTCGGTCTCGAAGAAGACGGTCACCCGGTCGTCCTCGACGCTCATCACCCGGCCGCCGCCCCACTGCGCGTGCCGCACCTCGCTGTCGACGGGGAACGGCGCCTCGTCGTCGGCGCCGCGCGACTCCGCGATCCGCTGCGCGGAGCCGTCGTCGCAGGTGTCGCAGCGCCCGCAGGGGCCGGAGGTCTCGTCGCCGAAGTAGCCGAGCACGAACTGGCGCCGGCAGCCGCGGGTCTCCGCGTACTGCCGCACCATCGCGAGCCGCGACTCGTCGATCCGCTGCCGCGCCTCGGCGGCCTCGAGCGCGGCGTCCGCGGCCTTCGACGCGTTCGTCTCCGTCAGCCGCACCTCCCGGCCGGAGAGCTCCGCGACCCTCGCGTCGGCGAGCAGGTTCGCGAGCGTCATCGCCCGCCGCTGCGTGACGTCCAGCGCCTCCGCGATCTCCTTCAGCGACTCGCGGCCGTTCGCCGCCGCGACGAAGCGCTCCAGCTCCTTGCGCTTCGGCTTGGTCGCCCCGAAGAACTTCCGGAGGCCCAGGTCCTCCTCGCGGTAGTGCAGCTTCGCGGCGGCCGGCTCCCCGTCGCGGCCCGCGCGCCCGAGCTCCTGGTAGTACTCGTCGACGGACTCGGGGATCGCCGCGTGCACCACGAAGCGCACGTCGGACTTGTCGATGCCCATACCGAAGGCGCTGGTCGCCACGACGACGTCGTACTCGCCGTCGTGGAACGCCGCGTGCAGCTCGCGCCGCCGCTTCGCCGGCAGCCCGCCGTGGTAGGCCGCGGCCCGCATCCCGCGCTCGGCGAGGCGTTCCGCGAAGACCTCGGTGCCCTTCTTCGTCGCGACGTAGAGCAGGCCGGGCTTCTGCAGCTGCTCCACGTCGTCGAGCACCGCCTCGACCTTGTCGCGCTCCTCCTCGTACCGGCGCACGGAGAGGTGGATGTTCGGCCGGTCGAAGCCGTGGGTGAGGATCCGCGCGTCGAACATGCCGAGCCGCTGCACGATCTCCTCCCGCACCGGGCGGGACCCGGTCGCGGTCAGGGCGAGCACCGGCGGCCGGCCCCCGTCGCCGCCGAGCCGTCCGGCCACCTCCCCGAGCCGCAGGTAGTCCGGCCGGAAGTCGTGCCCCCAGCTGGAGACGCAGTGGGCCTCGTCGACGACGAAGACGGCGACGTCCGCGGCGGCGAGGCGCTCGACGACCTCCTCGTTCGCCAGCTGCTCCGGCGCGAGGAAGAGGTAGCCGAGCGAGCCGTCCGCGAGCCGCTCCCACGCCTCGCGCGTCCGCGCCGCCGGCACGGTCGAGTTCACGATCGCCGCCGGCCGCGTGCCCTCCCGGTCGTTCAGCCCCGCGACCTGGTCGGCCTGGAGGGCGATCAGCGGCGACACCACGACGACGGTGCCCGGCAGGATGGCCCCGGCGAGCTGGTAGACGGCGCTCTTGCCGTACCCGGTCGGCATCACCCCGAGCACGTCGGCGCCGTCGATCACGTCCGCGACGGCTCGCGCGATGCCCGGTCGCAGCGGGTCCCAGCCGAACACCTCCCGCGCCGCGCGCTCGATGTCCCGCCCCTCGCGGCCGCGCACCGAGAGCCCGCGGCCCTCCTCGATCTCGGTCTCCGTGGTCGTCACGGTCCGGAAGCCTGGCGGGCCGGGTGCTGGGAGGACCCCGTGCCTCAGCCGAAGGGGGCGCGACGCACCGCTGGGCGCGCGGGCAGGCGCCGGGCGCGGTCAGGCGGAGGCGTAGACGCCGGCGGGCACCTCGTCGAGGAAGATGCGCGCCGTCGTCGGGCCGACGCCCTTGTAGGCCGTCATCCGCCGCTCCGCCACGGCGCGGTCCGCCGCCGTCGCCACGAGGCGGTGCACCGAGCCCCAGTCGTCGTGCACGCCGGACATCACCCGCTGCAGCTCGTCGGCCATCTGGTCGTCGAAGCGGTCGTAGCCGCCCTCGTCGAGCAGCCGGGACAGCTCCTCGTGCTCGAGATCCGCGAACCGCGCGGGGCTCGTCAGCCCGTGGTCGATCAGCACCGAGTACGTCCTCGCCGCCTGCTGCTGCCGGATGTTGCGGCCGAAGAGGAGGGAGGCGAGGAACCAGCGGAACAGCTGCTGGTCGCTCCGCGCCACGTCGATGCCGAGGTCGTCCGGTCCGAGGTCGTCCGCCACGCCGCGATCTTCCCGCCCCCGCCTCGACCGCGGCCGGGAGGCCTGCAGCGCACGTACCCCTCGGCGAGGGACCGCGATCGTCAGCAGGAACGAGGAGCGTCAGCAGGAACCGAGCGCGCTCCTGCTCCTGCCGTCGCTCCCGGTTCCTGCTGACGCGCTCGCGGCGCGGGTCAGCTGACGTGGACCATCGGGCGCCGGCGCACGTCCGGCTCGGTCTCGCGCAGCACCTCCCGCGTCACCGGGGCGACCTCGCCCTCGCCGGAGACGAGGAAGCGGAACATGTTCGAGATCGGGTTGCCCTCGGTCCACTCGAAGTAGACGTGCGGGACGATCCCGGTGAGGTTGCGGATCTGCAGCAGCACCGTCGCGATCGTGTTCGGCACGTTGCCGCTCCGCACCGTCAGCACCCGGAAGCCGTGCCGGACGACCCCGGCGACGACGAGGTCCTCCTCGAAGTCGGAGGAGTCGCTCTTCAGCACCTCGAGGAAGATGATCGAGGCGCGGCCGGGGATGTTGCTGTCCCGCCGCTCCTCCTTCGCCTTGATGCGGTACTCCTCGGCGTCGCCGGTGTCGTGCTCGTTCGCCACCAGGTGCACCTCGCCGAAGTGCTCGGCCTCGGCGAGGAACTGGAGCGCCTGCTCGTCGAACTCCACGCTCGTCGCCCGGATCTCGAACGAGCGGCGCACCCGCGAGACGAGGGAGACGAGCAGGATGCCGACGATGAACAGCAGCGCGATCCGGAGGCCGTCGGGTCGCTGCTGCACGTTCACGACGAGCGTGTAGGCGAGCACGACCGCGACGAAGCCGAACCAGGCCACCCACCGCCACTGGCGCTTCCGGCGGGCGGACAGGGTCACCGCGACCGCGGCGGACGTGATGAGCACGAGCACGCCGGTCGCGTAGGCGCCGCCCTGCCGGTCGACGGAGGCGCCGAAGGCGAAGGTGACGAGCACCGCGATAGCAGTGAAGACGAGCACGAGCGGCCGCACCGCCCGCGCCCACGCGGGCGCCATGCCGTAGCGGGGCAGGTAGCGCGGCACGATGTTCAGCAGGCCCGCCATCGCGGAGGCGCCGGCGAACCAGAGGATCGCGATCGTCGAGGCGTCGTACAGGGTCGCGAAAACCGGGCCCATGTGCTGGTGGGCGAGGTAGGCGAGCGCCCGCCCGTTCGCCTCGCCGCCCGGCTGGAACTCCTGCGCGGGGATCAGCAGCGTCGTGACGAGGCTCGAGGTCACGAGGAAGACGCTCATCGTGATGGCGGCGGTGGTCAGCAGGTTCTTCCCGCCGGCGATCCGGCGCAGCGGCCGCGCGCCCGGCCGGTCCTGCTCGCCCTTGATCTGCGGGATGACCGTGACCCCGGTCTCGAACCCGGAGAGGCCGAGCGCCAGCTGCGGGAAGACGAACAGGGCGACGAGCAGGACGCCGATCGGGCTGCCGCCCTGCCCGAGCATCGCGGCCTGCCATTCGCCGAACACGCGGGGGCGCTGCGCGATCAGCAGGAACGAGTTCACGATGACCGCGGCGTTCATCCCGAGGTAGACGACGACGAGGACCACCGCGATGCCGATCGCCTCGTGGAAGCCGCGGAGGAACACGGCCCCGAGCAGCAGGATCAGCAGCAGCGTGATCGGCAGCTGGAGGAAGCCCAGCGACTCCGGCACCAGCGAGTTGTGCACCGCGTGCTCGGCCGCGTCGGCGGCGGAGAGCGTGATCGTGATGATGAAGGCGGTGCCCGCGAAGCCGAGCAGCACGAGCACGAACAGCTTGCCGCCCCACCAGGGGAGCAGCCGCTCGAGCATCGCGATCGAGCCCTCGCCGCGGAAGCTCTCGCTCGCGACGCGGCGGTAGACCGGCAGCGCGCCGAACAGGGTCAGGGCCACGAGCACGAGCGTCGCGATCGGAGAGACCGCGCCGGCGGCGAGCGCCGCGATGGCCGGCTGGTAGCCGAGGGTCGAGAAGTAGTCCACCCCGGTCAGGCACATGACCCGGATCCAGGAGTTCTTCCGCTCCACCCGGCCGTGCGGCCCCTGGTGGCTGCCCGCGGAGTCGGCGCCCTGCAGCGCCCAGCGCGTGAAGCGCCCCCGGCGCGGGGCGCGGGCGCACGCGCTCGGCACGGTCCGCTGGTCGGGCAGGCCCTCGACGCCGCCGGCCCAGCCGGAGGCGTCGATCGAGCCCGTGTCGCCGAGCCCGCCCTCGGAGGTCGGGATCCGGTCCGTCATGGCGCCTTCCTCGTGCTGGGGACGAGGGATCGTACGGCCAGCGGAGAGGTCGCCTGCACGGCCCGGATGCTAGCCCTTCGAGGGTCCCCGTCGGCGGACGCGGCATGGACATACTGCAGGGATGAGCACCGAGTCGATCGACCGGGTCGTCGACGACCGCCTGCGCCGCCGCCTGCTGGCCGCCGCGATCCTCGCGTCCTTCGTGTCGTTCCTCGACGGCTCGATCACGAACATCGCCCTGCCCGCGATCGAGCGCGACCTCGGCGGCGGCGTCTCCACGCAGCAGTGGGTCGTCGACGGGTACCTGCTGACGCTCTCCGCGCTGATCCTGCTCGCGGGCGCCGTGTCCGACGCGGCCGGTCGGCTGCGCGTGCTGCGGATCGCGATCGTCGCCTTCGTCGTCACGAGCGCGCTGTGCGCGCTCGCCCCGACCGCCGGTGTGCTGATCGGCGCCCGCGTGCTGCAGGGCGTGGCGGGCGCCTTCCTCGTGCCCGGGTCGCTGTCGCTGATCATCGCCGTGTTCGAGGGGCCCGCGCAGTCGAAGGCCATCGGCACCTGGACGGGCTGGACCACCGTGTCCGGGCTGCTCGGGCCGGTCGTCGGCGGCGGCCTGGTCGACGGGGTCGGCTGGCGCAGCGTGTTCCTGATCGGGCTGCTGCCCGCCGCTGCGGCGATGCTGCTGCTCGGCAGGACCTCGGACGGCGCGCGCCCGGCCGACCGGCAGCGCATCGACGTCGCCTCGGCGGCGCTCGCCGCGCTGGGCCTCGCGGGGGTGACGGTGGGACTGATCGAGCTCGGCGCCGGCGCGGGTGCCGCGCTGCCGCCCGCCGTCGCGGGGGTGCTGCTCGCCGCGGGCGGGGTGGCGCTCGGCGGCTTCCTGCTGCGGAACGCGCGGACGAGGCGGCCGCTCGTCCCGCCGTCCCTGTTCGCGGCCCGGAACTTCGCCTGGGGCAACCTGTCGACGTTCTTCGTCTACGGCGCGCTCGGGCTCGTGATGCTCGTGCCGACCCTGTTCCTGCAGCGCGTCGTCGGGCTGCCGGCGACCGGCGCCGCGCTCGTCAGCCTGCCCTCCACCCTGCTGCTGATCCTGCTGTCGGGGCGGTTCGGGGCGCTGGCGGGGCGCCTCGGCGCTCGGCGCTTCATGACCGCGGGCCCGATCGTCGCCGCGGGTGGGGCGCTCACGGCCTCGTTCGTGCGGGACCCCGCGACCGCGCTCTGGTTCGTGATCCCGAGCACCGTCCTGATCGGACTCGGGCTCTCCATGACCGTCGCGCCGCTGACGGCGGCGGTGCTGGGCGCGGTCCCGCCGGAGTCCAGCGGCATCGGCTCCGCGGTGAACAACGCGGTCGCCCGCGTGGCGGGCCTGATCACGGTGGCGACCGCGGGCTGGATCCTCGGCGGCGTGGTCACCCTCGAGGGCTACGTGCGCTCGTCCATCGTGACGGCGGTGCTGCTCGCGGTCGGCGGCCTCGTCGCGCTCGCCGGGATCCGGGGCCGCGCATCGGACGGCGCCTGACCCGTTCGTGTCGCGACGCGGCACAGTCGCGAGCGCAACCACTGCGCCGCGTCGCGACGCGAGTCACCCCAGGGCTGCGCGCACCCGCTGCACGAGCCGGCGTCGGCCCTCGGCCGTCAGGTCGTCGGCGGTCGCGCGGAGGACGCGCCAGCCCGCGTCGGCGAGGTCCTCGTAGCGGCGCACGTCGTAGCGGAACTGCTCCTGACCACGGTGCCCGTCGCCCTCGTACTCGAGGACGACGCGCTGCGCCCGCCAGACGAAGTCGGGCGAGCCGAGGGAGCGGCCGTCCGCGTCGAGGATCCGCGCGTTCAGCTCGGGCGCGGGGATGCCGGCGGCGTCGAGCAGGAGGCGCACGCGCGTCTCGGCGGGCGAGCGGCTGCCGCGGCGGGCGGAGTCGACGGCCCGCAGGAGCCGGGCGGACCCGACGCGGCGCACCGCGCCGACCTGCGCCCGCAGCAGGGACCTCGCCACCGCCTCGTCCACCTCGGTCGCGTTCAGCAGCACGTCGGCGATCACCACGAGGTCCTCGAAGCCCAGGTCGCGGCCCAGCTGGCAGAAGACCGCGTGCGCCGCGACGACGGGCATCCCCGACACGGCGGCGAGGGGCGGCAGCGCACCGACCCGGTGCCCGACCACGCCCGCCGCGTGGGGCGCGTCCGCGGGGCGGACGGCGCCGACGTGCACCGCCTCGTCCTCCTCGAGCGCGATCGGCAGCGGCAGCCCGTGCAGCTGCGCGGCGGTGGTGTGGGTGAAGAACTGCCCCGGCCGCAGCCGGGACGCGTACTGGGAGCAGCGCCCGAGTGCGTCGTCCGCGCGCTCCGCGGCGCGCACGCCGTGCCACGGGCGGAGGAGGTCCTTGCCGCGGAGGCGGTTCCGGCTGACCCCGGCCCGCCGTGCGGCGGCGGCACTGAACGCGGTGCCTCGCAGGTCGTCCGGCAGCGGGGAGCGGCGTGTCATGGCGGCGATCATGCGGAGGTCGCGGCTTCGTCGGCGGCACCTGTCCACAGGCTTCGCCGACGAGCGGTTCGCGTCGCGACGCGGCACGGTCCTGTGCACGAGCACTGCGCCGCGTCGCGACGCGGAAGAGGTGTGGGGAGCGCCTACGCCGGATCGGAGGCGGCCGGGCCGTCGGGCGCGAAGCCGTCGAGCAGTGCCCAGGTCCCCAGCGCCTCGTCGTCGAGCAGGCGGTCGGCGACCGCGGCTACGTCCGCCGGGTCCCGCGCCTCGTCGAGCCGGGCCGCGAGCACGCCGAGCCGCTCGGACAGCGCCTCGCCGGCCGGACCCGCCACGGTCCGCGGCGCGAGCAGCGAGCGGATCCGGATCAGCGTCCTCTCCAGCGCGGGCAGCGCGGACCCGTCCGGGTCGCCGTCGACCACGAGCGCCGTCAGCCCGCGGTGCGCGTCCTCCGCCATCGGTGCGACGAGGGCCGAGAGCCGCTCACCGATCGTGCGCGGAGCGGGGGAGCCGGGCGGCAGGGCGCCGCCCAGCGCCTGCGCCAGCTTCGCCGGGCTCGCGCTCGGCCGCGCACCCGCGGCCCGCAGCGCGGCGTCGACGACCGCGAGCGCCGCGCCGCCGTCCTCGTCCAGCTGCTCCGCCTCCCACTCCCGCCACGCCCTGCGGGTGCCGGCCGCGACGTCCTCCGCGCGCACGAGGTCGTCGTCGACCTCGACGCGGCCACCGGCCGCCGTCGTGACGACCGCGCCGCGGCGCTCCGTCGCGATCCGCGCGATCGGCCGCACGGGTCGGCCGCGGAGGCGGGAGCGGAGGGCGCGCTCGAGCGGCGCCGGCAGCGCATCCGGATCGCCGGCGTCGATCGGCGCGTGCAGCTCGCGCCGGCCCGCCGCCGCCGACAGCTTCACGTGCCACCCGGCGTCGTGGCCGCCGGTCCGGCGCCGCAGCGCGATCCGCGCCCGCAGGAGCACCCGGTCGTCGGTGTCGAGGTAGACCGCCTCGAGGTGCGCGACCGGCTGCGCCTCGACGCGGACGACCCGGTCCGCGCCGGACAGGTCCGGCATCGGCACGCCCTCCGGCACCGCGTACTTCAGCTCCACCTCGGTCGACGTCGTGACGCTCACGGGCCGGGAGTCTGCCCGGCCGGCCTGCACGGCGACCGCTCGGCGGGCGCGCGTAGCGTCCTGCGGGACGACAGGAGGAGCGGTGGCGGATCTCGACCTCGGCCCGGTGGTGCTCGGCGGCAACGTGTTCGGGTGGACGGCGGACCGCGACGAGTCATTCGCCGTGCTCGACGCGTTCGTCGACGGCGGCGGCCGGGCGATCGACACGGCGGACGTGTACTCGGCGTGGCTGCCCGGCAACGCGGGCGGCGAGTCGGAGTCGATCCTGGGGGAGTGGTTCGCCTCGCGCGGGCGGCGCGACGACGTGGTGCTGATGACGAAGATCGGCGCCTGGGAGGCCCGCCGCGGGCTCGCCGCCGCGACCGTGACCGCCGCCGTCGACGACTCGCTGCGTCGCCTGCGCACCGATCGCGTCGACGTGCTCCTCGCGCATCGCGACGACCCGACCGTGCCGCAGGAGGAGACGATGTCGGCCCTCGACGCGCTCGTGCGCGACGGCAAGGTGCGCGCGCTCGGCGCCTCCAACTTCTCCGCGGAGCGGCTGCGCAGCGCGGCCGCCGTCGCCGACGCGGCCGGCCTCACGCCCTTCACCGTCGCGCAGGACCTGTGGAGCCTGGTCGAGCGCGGCATCGAGACGGCGCTCGTGCCGACGCTCGACGAGCTCGGCATCGCCGAGACGCCGTACTCCTCGCTCGCGAGCGGCTTCCTCTCCGGCAAGTACGCGCCGGGCCGCAGCGTCGACTCGGCCCGGTCGAAGAAGGCCGGCGCCTACCTCGAGGACCCTCGAGCCGTCGCGGCGCTCGACGCGGCCCGGGACGTGGCGGAGCAGCAGGGCGTGCCGGTGTCCGCGGTCGCGCTCGCCTGGCTGCGCGCGCAGCGGACTGTGGCGGCGCCGACCGCGAGCGCCCGGACCGTCGACCAGGTCCCGGACCTGCTCGCCGCGGGCCGGGTGCGCCTCACCCCGCAGCACCTGGAGCTGCTGTCCGCGGCCACCGAGCCGGTCGGCGGCTGACATGGGCCGGGACCGGAGCCGCGCGCCCGAGCCGCAGGAGCGCACCTGCGCGGCCTGCGGCCGCCGGATCGAGTGGCGGGCCAAGTGGGCGCGGGACTGGGACGAGGTCCGGTGGTGCAGCGACGCGTGCCGCCGCCACGGCGTGACGGAGGAGGACCGCGCCCTCGAGCGCGGCATCCTCGCCGCGCTCGAGGGACGAGCCGCGTCGGCCTCGGTGTGCCCCTCCGAGGTCGCCCGCGCGACGGCGGAGGACTGGCGGCCGCTGATGGAACCCGTGCGCCGTGCCGCGCGCCGGCTCGTCGCCGCGGGCGAGGTGGAGATCCTGCAGGGCGGACGGGTGGTCGACCCCTCCACCGCGAAGGGGCCGATCCGCATCCGTCGCGCCTGAGCCCGCCGCTGACGCCCCTTCAAGGGGCGCCTCCACTGGGGTGCCGTCCCTCGGTGCGACGCGCCGGATCGCGTCCGATCCTGGAGCCCGACCAGTGGGGGGCGACGATGACGATCATCGACCGGCGGCAGGAGCCGTGGCAGCAGGAGGACAGCGAACGGCGGCAGCGGCGCGCTGCCCTGATGGCGGCGGCGGCGTTCCTGGGGCTGATCGCGGTGCTGTGGCTGTGGTGGCCGGCGGGCGTGGTCCTCGGGCTCGCCGCGGGCGTCGCGGCCGTCGCGCGGATGGGGCGGCGGATGCACGCCGAGGCGGAGGAGGCGCTGATCGCCGACGCGCTGAGCATCGACGAGGACGAGCTCTGGCAGGAGTTCCGCCGGCTGCGGGTGCGCCTCGGCGACGACTGGCCGGCGTTCCGGCGCGCGGCGCTGGTCGTCACGCGCCAGCAGTCCGCCTCGAGCGCGGTGCTGCGGCGCGAGCTCGGCGTCACGACGGCCGACGCGCAGCACCTGCTGCAGCTGCTGGAGACCGAGGGCTTCGTCGGCGAGGCGCGGGGCACGCAGCCGCGGCAGGTCCGCGTCGCCCGCGGCCACGCGGAGTCGCTCGAGGAGCTGCTGGAGGCCTGATCGGCAGGACGGCGCAGCGGGAGGATTCGAGGCCCTGCTGCGCCGCCCTGGGATCCGCTGAGGGGCCTGGCGCGGCGCAGCAGCGACCTGGATGATGGATCGCGGCGCCGGTCCTCGGCGCCGTGCCGAGGACGCCGCCGGTGTCCGGCGGCGCCTCGCGCTGATCCGCCGCACACCGAGGTCCCCGTGCCCGCTTCATCCCTCGCCCCCGAAGGCCCCCGCCGCGCCCTGGCCGTCACCCTCGTCGGCCTCGCCCTCGTCGCGCTGACGCTGCCCCTGTTCTGGCCGCTCGGCGTCGTCATCGGGCTCGCGTGCGGCGTCGTCGTCGTGCTCGGGCTCGGCCGGCAGCAGGATCGGGAGGCCCGCACCGCCGCCGTCGCCGACCTGTTCGCGGCCGCCGGCGACGAGCCCCGGCCGGTGCGCTCCGCCGCCCTGCTCGCCACCACCGCTCCCGTCGCGCTGCAGCCGGCGCCCCCGCGGCCCCCGGTGGTCGAGGAGGGAGGGGTCCGTGCCGACCTCGACCGGCTGAAGACCGAGCTGGGCGACGACTACCGCGACTTCGCCCGGGCCGCGCAGCTCGTCGTGTCGACGCAGTACGCCTCGGCCGCACGGCTGCAGCGCGATCTGCAGCTGCCGTACTCCCGCGCACGCCGCCTGCTCGCGGATCTCGAGACGCAGCACTTCGTCGGCCCGGCCACCGGCACCCTGCCCCGCCAGGTGCTGATGCCCAAGGATCGCCTGCCCGAGGTCGAGCGGATGCTCGCCGGCGTCTGAGGCGCCCCTGAAGGATCCGCTGTGAGGCCGGGCGCTCGGCACGTCGTGCCCGCCCGCTTCCGTACCATCTGAGGCGACATGCCCGGCACCGAACCCCGCTCCCGCCCCGGTCAGATCGCGCAGGCGCTGGTCGCGATGCTCGCCGTCTCCATCGTCGCCGGCGTCATGGTCGCCGTCGCGGTCACGCCCGCCATCGCCGTCACCGGAGGGTCCGCCACGAGCGGCACCGGCATCTTCGGCGAGGTGCCGGAGGACCTCGAGATCGCGAAGCTGGACCAGAAGACCGAGATCTACGCGAAGGACGGCGACAAGGACGTCCGCATCGCGTCCTTCTTCGCGCAGAACCGCGAGGTCGTGGACTGGGACCAGGTCCCGGCGTCGGTGAAGAACGCGGCGATCGCCGGTGAGGACGTCCGGTTCTACGAGCACGGCGCGGTCGACCCGGTCGGCATCGTCCGCGCCGCGGTCGCGAACCTGCTGGGCGAGGACCTGCAGGGCGCCTCGACGATCACGCAGCAGTACGTCAAGAACGTCTGCGTGCAGGAGGCCGAGAACCTGCCGACGCAGCAGCAGGTGGACGCGGCCTACGCCGTCTGCACCGACGCGTCCGTGGGCAGGAAGCTGCGCGAGGCGCGGCTCGCCATCGCCCTCGAGAAGAAGTACTCCAAGGACCAGATCCTGCTCGGCTACCTGAACATCGCCGGGTTCGGCGGTCAGGTCTACGGCATCGAGTCGGCGGCGAAGTACTACTTCGACACCTCGGCGAAGGACCTGACCGTCGCGCAGGCGGCGTCGCTGATGGCGATCGTGAACAACCCGCAGGCGCTGCGTCTCGACAACGCGGACAACCTCGCCCGCAACACGGAGCGGCGCGACTACATCCTCGGCGTCGAGCTGCGGAACGACCTGATCACGAAGGCGCAGTACGACGAGGCGAAGGCGTCGAAGACCGAGCCGAAGATCACCCCGACGGCCTCCGGGTGCCAGACCGCCGGGTCCGCCGCCTTCTTCTGCGACTACGTCGTGAACACCGTGCTGAACGACAAGACCTACGGCGCCACCCGGGCCGCTCGGCAGGCGAAGCTGCAGACCGCGGGGTGGAAGATCTACACGACCCTCGACCTCGCCGCGCAGGGCAAGGCGAAGACCGCCATGTCGACCTACGTGCCGCGCACCGCGGAGGGGTGGAACGTGGGCGGCGCCGCCGTGTCCGTCGAGGTCGGCACCGGCCGGATCCTGACCATGGTGACGAACAAGCGGTTCACCTACGGGAAGGGCGGGCCGGGCAGCACCGGGATCAACTACACCGCGGGCTCGACGCTCGGCCACAGCGGCGGCTTCCAGCCGGGATCGACGTTCAAGGTCTTCACCCTGCTCGACTGGCTCAAGCAGGGCCACACGCTGAACGAGACGGTCGACTCGAACCCGGGCACCGTCGGCGACTTCACCGCGTGCGGGCAGCCCTACCGCGGCGAGCCCTACCCCTTCAAGAACGACACCCCGGACGAGGGCGGCTACCAGACGGTGCTGAACGGCACCGCCCGCTCGATCAACGGCACCTTCGTCCGGATGGCGCAGCAGCTCGACCTCTGCGACATCCAGCAGGTGGCGGAGGACTTCGGCGTGCAGCCGGTGAGCGGCACGGCCGAGCCGAGGACGCAGGCGCCGTTCATCATCGGCGGCGCCTACACCGTCTCCCCGGTGTCGATCGCCGCGGCGTACGCCGGGATCGCGAACCGGGGGAAGTACTGCAGCCCGGTCGCGATCGAGAAGGTCGTCAAGACGGACGGCTCGCAGATCGACGTCCCGGGCACGACGTGCACGCAGGCGGTCGACCCCGGGGTGGCGGACGCGGCCGTGTACGCGCTCCGCGGGGTGTTCCAGGGCGGGACCGCGGGCGGCGACAACACCGCAGACGGCCTCTACGAGTTCGGCAAGACGGGGACCACGGACGACGCGTACGACACCTGGATGACGGGTTCCACCTCGAAGGCCACGACCTCCGTCTGGATCGGGAACCTGCGGCAGGCGGGCACCACGCCGCAGAGCCTGCGCGAGACCTCCTTCGCCGCCACGCCGTGCTACACGAGCGGCAACGGGACGGCCGCCGCCGCGCGGCACTGCGTCTGGAAGGACATCCAGACCGCGGTGAACGCCGACTACGGCGGCGCGACCGACTGGCCGCAGCCGGACCCGCAGTACCTGTACGGTGCGCCCGCGTACCCGCAGCAGCCCGAGCAGCCGCAGGTGCAGCAGCAGCCGCAGATCCAGCAGGGCGTCGTCCCCGATCTCACCGGGCAGCCGAAGGCCCTCGCCACGCAGCTGCTGATCCAGGCCGGCTACAGCTGGGCCTACGGGCCGAACGAGCCGTCGTCGCAGCCCGCGGACACGGTCGTGCGGACCGACCCGGCGGCCGGGAGCACGCCGCCGACCGGGACCCGGGTGACGATCTACGGCAGCACCGGCACCGCCGGCTGAGCGCCCGCAGCCCGATCGGACGAGCTCCGCCGAGGCCGGCGGTTCGCGTCCGGTCTCAGCCCTCGGCGGGGTCGGAGGGCTCGGCGGCCGCCGCGGCAGGCGGCACGGAGGGGCCTGCCGGCGCCGACGAGGCAGCCGGTGCGGGCGGCGAAGCCGTCGGGACGGACGACGGGGCGGTCGGTGCGGGCCCGACGCTCGGCGGCGCGACGCTCTGCGCGGGCGCGCTGGCGGTCGGCTGCGGCGCCGGCGTCGTGGCGGTCGGCGCGGGCGTCGGCGTCGCGCTGGAG